>JBBTZV010000042.1:3008-5809 GCA_038061215.1 Patescibacteria group bacterium | reverse complement strand
TCGGCGGTTGATAAATCAACAACAAGATAATCGGCGTTTAAATTTTTGATTTTATTTTTCAATTCTTCGCTTACGTCTTCTATTTTTCCGTTGAGCAGATAAATTTGCGGCTTGGCGGTCAATAAGCTTAATTGTTGTAATTGCTGTAATTGTTCTAATGGCAGTTGATTTAATAATTTATTGTTGTTAAGAAAATCGCGGGCAATTTTTAAAATATCCAATTCTTTAACGGCTTCTTTTTTTCCGCTTTTGGCGTCTTTTTCAACTTTTGAAAAATATTTTTCAACGGTTTCCAAATCTTTTAAAATTAATTCAGTGTTAATGATTTCCAAATCTCTGATTGGGTCAACTTTTTCTTCAACATGAATAATTTCGCTGTTTTCAAAAACTCTTATTACTTCAACAACGGCGTTTACCTCGCGGATGTGCGATAAAAATTGGTTTCCCAATCCTTCTCCTTTGTAAGCGCCCTTAACCAAGCCGGCAATGTCATAAAATTCCACCGTCGCGGGGACGATTTTTTTTGAATTGCTGATTTTGGCCAATTTTTCCAGCCGTTCGTCCGGCACAACAACTATCCCGACATTCGGGTCAATTGTGGCAAAAGGATAATTGGCGATATTCACCTCTTGCTTGGTTAAAATTTTGAAAAGCGTGGACTTGCCGACATTAGGCAAACCAACGATACCGATAGATAGTTTCATTTCTAAAATATTATAACTAATATTTACAAAATAAATAAGGGTCTTGTTTTGATAACAAGACCCTATGTTTTCATTTTCTTCACCCCTTTTTTATTTTAGTATTTCATCAATAAGATTTAATTCTAAAGCCTCTTGAGCCGAAATAATCTTTTTTTCTTCGCAGAGTTTTTTTATCTTTTCAATATCTATTCCTCTTTGAGCGAAAATTTTCCAGATTTCTTCCTGATCTTTTTCAATCTTTTCTAATTCTTTTTTCGCTTCCTCTCTGAACTCATTCCATTCTTTAGATAAACGAAGTTTTATTAAATGGAAATAAAAAGAGCTATGTTCCATTGCCAATCTTCTGTTGCAAGCCTGAAGGGCGACAATTGCCATTGAATTCGCCTCGGAAAAAACAATTCCTATTATCGGCGCTTTGGATGTCTTTATGGCATCGTATAAATTTAATCCCGAAATAACGCTTCCGCCGCCGCTGTTAAGATAAACCTTAATTTCGCCGTCTCCTTGAGCATTTAAACCCCTTATCATTTTGTGAACTCGGCTGGTCAAATCTCTATCAAACTCTTCTTCTATGTATATCTCGCGATTTCCTAACAGAACTTCCAAAAACTTCATTTCCAATTCGTGTCTTGTCATTGATTTCGCCTCCTTTTCAATATATAATTGTTAAAAGAATATTATTCCGAACTTTTAATAAAATAGCATAATAATTTTAAAATGTCAATAAAAAAGGTCGTGAATTATTGCAGATATTAAATTATGGCAATTGAACGATTAAATTCTGAAGAAAAAGAAATAAAAGATTTATTGGAAGAATTACCGAAAGAACTTCAAGGAAAACACGGCGATAAATCAGCCGATGAACTTCGTAGAATTGTTGAGGAAAGAAAACATGCTGGCAGCGGTTTCGGCGAATATACTATTAATAAAAAGGGCAATGTGCTTACAAAAAAAGAGGAAGAGGAAATAAAAAATAGAGACCCCAAAGAACAAGAATAAAACTAAACAATCAAAAAATAAAAAGGCGCGATTTAAATCTTGAATCGCGCCTTTGTTTTTTTGCTATATTTCCGGAAAATATCTTTCCAACTGCTCAATAATATTATCAAGCGCTTTATTAATTTTAATGGCCAATGATTGAATAATCTCAATGTTTGAATAAGATTTTTCTGAAGCAATCGCAGTTGTTTCTTCGCCCATATCTTTTATGGCTTTGTTTAAATCAATTATTGTTTCTTTTACGTATGGATGGTATTCGGTTATAGTCAGTGTTATTTCCCGTATTTCAGCGGAGGGGCTGTAGATGGGAGCAAGCTTGTTTTTTATTTTGACGATTTTGGCGTCTACTCCGTCAAATAAAAATTTTAATTCTTTAAGCTCGCTTCTTAAAATAATCCGTTCTTTTGTTTCTTCTGCCGGCGCGATGTTTGTTCCAGTTGTTCCAACTATTATCATTGCCGTGAATAAAAATAAAAACCATCTTATCGCGATTATCTTCATTTCCCCCTCCTTTTAATTGAATTTTTTTAATGAACTTCTAAAAAACAATATATCATATTTATAAAGATTTGTAAAGCTTCAGCTCTTTTAATATTTCATCAGGCAATGGATCGCCGGGTTTTGTCATCCCCGGATATCGCCAAGCGCTTATTATCCTTAATTTTTGGCCTTTTTTTTGAACCATTATCCAAATTTCCTGCGTCCAATAAATTTTATTGGATTTATTAGATTTATAAGATGCAGGTTGCATCATGGCAACGGTGTTCGGCGCTATTCCTTCTTCGGTTCTTTTCGGAGAATTCAAAACTCGCCTTACTCTTTGCTCTGACAGTTTATAAAAACGCATTTTTGCTTTGGCATGATTGGTCCAGTGGATAGCTTGATTGGTTTTTTTAATGATTGGCATTATAATTATTATATTATATATATGAAATATATTCCTTGGCTATCGCTCGGTTTAATTGTTTTGTTGTCCTTCGTTTTAATGTTCAGCGCTTCCGTTAAGGAATCGGCGACAATGGACGAATTGGCCCATATTCCGTCCGGTTACGGCTACGTGAAATACTTTGATTATCGGCTTAATCCGGAACATCCTCC
>JBBTZV010000042.1:0-2908 GCA_038061215.1 Patescibacteria group bacterium | reverse complement strand
ATGCTTTTAACGCTGATTCTGATAATTTTTATTTATATTTGGGCTAAAGAGCTTATCGGCCGGTGGTGGGCATTATTTCCGGCTTTTCTTTTCTCTCTGTCCCCCACTGTCCTTGCTCATGGCCATTATGTTACCACTGATCTTGGAGCGGCTTTGGGCATTTTTATAGCCACTTATTATTTCGTCAGGTTTCTTTTTGAGCAATCGCGGAAAAATTTATTTTTAGCCGGCATTGTTTTCGGCCTTGCCCAATTGATGAAATTTTCCGCTGTTTTGCTTATTCCGTTTTTTATATTCTTAATGGCTGTTTTTTATATTTGGAAAACCGGTTTGGAATGGCAGGAAACCGCTCCTTTGGCGCGGTTGAAAAAATTTTCAACGCGTTTTCTGCGCTACGCCAAAAATCTCGTTTTAATTTTCATCATTGGTTATGGTTTTGTTTATCTGGTTTACGCGGCTTTTGTCGTTAATTATCCCGTTGAAAAACAAAAGGCGGATACGGAATTTATTTTGACTTCATTTGCCGGCAATCCTGACCAAAATTGGGAAAGTTGTAAATTAAAATCCGATATTTCTTTATCGCGCCGCGTACGCTGTTTAGCGGAGATTAATGTCTATATGGCCGGCAATAAAATTTTAAGGCCAATGGGAGAATATATGCTCGGAGTTTTAATGGTCATGCAGAGATCTTCCGGCGGCAATACGGGTTATTTTTTGGGTGAAGTTTCCGCGGCTGGCTGGTGGTATTATTTCCCGGTGGTTTTTGCGCTGAAAGAGCCATTGCCTTCTTTGATTTTAATTTTTTTAGCCCTTCTATTAAGCGTTTGGAGAATTGTTAAAAATTTCAAAGGCCAAATGTCAAAAGTCAGAAGTTTATTGAGCGATTATTTCGGCACTCATTTCGCCGAATTTTCAATGATTTCCTTTGTTATTTTTTATTGGCTTTACAGCGTTAAAAGTCCCTTGAATATCGGAGTTCGGCATATTTTGCCGACATTGCCGTTTATTTATATTTTAAGCGCCGGAGCCGTTAAAAAATGGGTAAATTTCGACGCATTGACGATTTTCGGCGGCGGAGATTTTTTGAAAAAAATAACTTCAACGATCAAAAATCTGTTTTTCATTTCTCTTAAAGCCGGATTGATAATAATTTTAATTATTTGGTATTTCGGAGAGACCCTCATTGGCGCTCCTTATTACATTTCTTATTTCAATCAAATCGGCGGCGGAGTTTTCAACGGCTATAAATACGTTGTTGATTCCAATTATGATTGGGGGCAGGATTTAAAGCGATTTGCTCAATGGGTAGATAGCCGCAATGACGTAAAAAAAATCGCCATTGATTATTTCGGCGGCGGCAATCCGGGATATTATTTGGGAGACAAGGCGGAATATTGGCAGTCAGCCAAAGGAAATCCAAAGCTTTACGGCATTAATTGGCTCGCGATTTCAATAAATAATCTACAAGGCGCGTTGGGAGAGCTTCATCCCGGGCAATTGCGAAATCCAAAAGACGAATATCGATGGCTGAAAGAAATAAAAAATCCTTACGAACCGGATTTTAGAGTTGGAACATCAATATTCATTTATAAACTATAATTTTATTTAAGCTTGTAGTACGCCCGGTTTTTTATTCTTAAATCAAGATACTCTACTTTTTCCAAATTGGTTTTTTTCAGATTTTCAAAAACGCTTAAGCTGAAATCCGGGTCAAATCTTAAACTGAAATAAATTTTTGGCGTTAATAGCGATTCGGCTATGGCTTCTTGGGCGCTTAAATTTTCCAGGCGCAAAGTTTTTAAATTCAAGCCGGCTCCTTCCAGCGTTTTAAAAATCAAAATTAAATTATTAAACAAATTTTCATCAAGAATCCGATCGCCGAGCGCCAATTCTCTGTTTGAAGAATCAATAATTTTGTAAATCATTTCTCCTTCAACAATCGGCGCTTCTTCAAAAATTACGCCGTTTTCATCAAACCACCAACAGTTATTAGTTATTAGTTCTTGGTTATTAGTTGTTGTTTTGCACCAAACGCCCAATTTTTCCCTTTCATCCATATCAATTTCTATTTTTCTTTCTAAATAATCTTTTCTGATTGCCAGATCAACGATTTTCGGATGATTTTTGAAAAAGGTTTCATCGGGTTTGTTTTGCCAGATTAAAATATTATCGGCGCCCAAAAAAGAAGTTAATTTTGATTTTCCATTGAAAGAATCTTTTAAATCTTTGATGATCTCATTGGCATTTGCCTGTTTGTTTTCGGCGTCAATCAGCGCGATGCTGTTTATTTTGAAAAAAGACGAATAAGCCGTTAAATAGCCGGCGCCAGCCAATAAAAACAAAAAAACGATTAAAATCCCGTATAATTTTAATTTAAAGATAAATTTTTGTTTTTTAATTTCTTTTTCGTCAAAGTAGGACTTCATTTAATGACTTTAAATCCCAGATAATTTTGTAAAGCTTTTGGCACTAAAATTGAACCGTCTTTTTGCTGGTAATTTTCAATAATGGCGATGAGCATTCGGCCGATGGCAAAAGCGGTGCCGTTTACGGTGTGAACAAAATCAACCTTTGACATTTGACCTCTGACACTTGACCTATATTTAATGTTTAACCGCCGCATTTGAAAGTCGGTCGTATTGGAAGCAGAATGTGTTTCGCGATATTCTCCTTGGCCGTTATTCTGGCCCGCTAGCCAGGCTTCAATGTCAACGGTTGAGGCCGACGGCTGCGATAAATCGCCGGTGCAAAGCTGAACCACTCGGTAAGGAATGCCCAATTCTTTCATTAATTCCTCTTCTGTTTCAATAAATAATTCATGCTCTTCTTTTGATTTTTCCGGATGGCAAAAACTGAACATTTCCAGTTTATCAAATTGGTGGACTCTTAATATGCCTTTTGTGTCTTT
>JBBTZV010000041.1:0-4991 GCA_038061215.1 Patescibacteria group bacterium | reverse complement strand
TAAGTAAACTTTATTTTCAGTTTTTTGACTTTATGGCGGTTGATTTTCGGCATCACTATCTTTAAAACTCCGTTTTTCAACGAAGCGTGGGATTTGTCCGTGTCAATTTCTTCAGGCAGAATAACGGAACGGGAAAACCTGCCCCAAAAGCATTCTTTGTGGAGATAATCTTTTTCCTCAACGGTTTCGCATTTTTCCCTGTTGCCTTTAATAATTACTGTGTCCGGATTGATGGAAATATCCAAATCTTCAGTTTTCACTCCGGCAACCGGCGATTCAATTATGATATTTGTCGGCGTCTGGTAAACGTCAACGGTTAATTGCCCTTCAGGTCCTTCAAAAATCTTAATCGCCTCTTCTTTTTCTTCCTCTGTTTTTTGAGGCGCTGATTTCGCTTTGGCCAATCGCGGTTCAAATTCTTCATTTTCGCTTGCCGCTGTTAATTTTTCAAAAAAATCTTTGTCGTCCATAAAAATCAACTTTAAGAATTCGTTTATTCGTAAATTCGCAATTTATTCGTTATTCGGTGATTAACTTTCCAGCACTTCCAATTTTTTATGTTTTTGCCTGCTTAATTTCGGAAGCACGATTTTTAAAACTCCGTTTTTCAGCGAAGCGTGAGATTTGTCCGGGTCGATTTGCTGAGGCAGAATAACGGAGCGCGCGAATCTTCCCCAAAAACATTCTTTCAAAAGATATTCGTTATCTTCTATTTTTTCTTTTTTTCGGCGCTTGCCTCTTATTGAAATATTTTCCGGAGCGATCGCGACATCCAAACTTTCCGGCTCAATGCCGGCAACATGAGATTCAATAATAAAACTTATCGGAGTTTGATAAATATCAACCAAAAGCTGGCCTTCCGGTTTTCCGTCGTCGGTAAAATCAAAAATTTCCGCCGGTTCGTCAACGGACTGATAGTCGTTTTTTACCGGTTCCGCAATGTCCCTTTTTTCGAAATTGCTTTTGAAATTCTTTTTTTCAGCGACAAAACCTATCCTCTTTTTATGTCCTTCGCTTTCATCGGTTTCTTTGGCGTAAGCGGAAAATTTTCCGTCCGGCCCGACTGTGGCTAACTTTGAAAAGAAATCTTTATCCATAATAGTGTTCGCGAATAATACTAATTTTAGCAAATAATGCGAATTATTTTATTAGCGTTATTTGTATTTTATTAGCGTTATTTACAAGTAATTCGCATTATTCGCGATTACTCTTTAATTTTTCAAAATCCCAAAATATAAAAAAAGCGATAATTATTAAAAATACCGTGGGATAAATCAAAATCTCGTTGAATTTCAGTATAAAATAATTAAAAAGCGTATGCAAGAGGGAGGCCATAACGAGACCTTTGACAATTAACCATTGACCACTGACATTTTTATTAATTAAACCCTTGGCCCAATAGTAGCCGACAACGCCGGAACTTAAAGCGTGAAGCAAGGTGGCGCCGATGAAGCGAAAAGTCATTATGCCGGCGATTTCTCCTATGTCTCCGCCGTTAAACGAATTGCTTAAAACCACGAAAATGTTTTCCGCCGCCGCGAATCCCATGGCCGCGGTAATCATATAAATCATCGCGTCAACCGGCTCGTCCAAAAATCTTTTTTTCCATTTTGACAAAACAATGAAAGCCGCCGAGAATTTCATTATTTCTTCAATGGCCGCCAAAACCAAAAAAGAAATAAAATGATATTGATTGACGCTGAAATTTTTCAAAAGGTTTTGCGATACGATTTCCAAGAAAATCGCCAAAGCCGTGATTAAAGCGCCCATCGAAAAAACCAAAGCGATTATTTTTTTCGGCTCTGGATGCATGTCTTCTTTCAAAAAGAAAATTAGCCAAGCGAAAGAAGGCAATAATCCCAATATGACGGCAAAAGTTATCATTTCACCATTTTTCTATTATTAGCATTTTATTTTTGTTTCCGGGAAGATTTTGCCAGATTTCTTCGGTGATGAACGGCATAAACGGATGAAGAAGTTTTAAACTTTCTTTTAAAATTTCAAAAAGTAAAAATTGCGCGGCTTGCCGTCCGCTAGCCGGTGGATTATCATTTTCACCATTTAAACGAGCTTTCATTTCTTCAATTATTTTATCGCAAAAAGTGTGCCAGAAATAATGGTAAATTTCTTCGGCTGCCAGATAAAATTTAAAAGATTCCATTTGTTTGGCGATTTTCTTCTTTAACTCTTCAAATTCTTTAAGATATTTTTTATCAATCGCGGAAAATTCCGGTTTTTTATTCGCGTTAAAACTTTCCAAATTCATCAAAACAAAACGAGATGCCTGCCAAATTTTATTGGCAAAATTGCGGTAGCCGCGGATTTTATCTTCGGAAAAAGCTAAATCATTGCCCGGCGTATTGCCGATTATTAGAGACATTCTTAACGCGTCGGCTCCGTATTCATTGACAACGCCAAGCGGGTCTATAACATTGCCTTTTGATTTTGACATTTTTTGTTTAAACTCATCGCGAACCAAGCCGTGAAGATAAACATTTTCAAAGGGAATCTTTTTAGTCCGATAAAGCCCGAACATTATCATTCTTGCCACCCAGAAAAATAAAATATCCCAGCCGGTTTCCATAACGCTGGTTGGATAAAAAGTTTTATAATCGCTTTTAGTGTTTAAGTTTTTAAGTTTTTTAGTTTTTTCAAATCCCAAAGCGAGAAACGGCCATTGGCCCGAAGAAAACCAGGTGTCAAAAACGTCGGTGTCCTGTTCCAAATTTATGCTTCCGCACTTTCGGCATTTTTGCGGCTTATTTTTGAATATCATCCATTCATCGCAATCTTGGCATTGCCACGCCGGAATTTGAATGCCCCAAACAATCTGGCGGGAAATATTCCAATCGCGGATATTTTTCATCCAATGAAAATAAACTTTTTTGAATCTGTCCGGAATAAATTTAATTTTTCCTTTTTTAACCGCCTCAATCGCCGGTTTTGCCAATGGTTCCATTTTTACAAACCATTGTTCCATCAGTCGCGGCTCAATAATCGTTTTGCATTTATAACATAAAGCGATATTGTGCTTGTAAGCCGCGTCGATTTTTTCAATCAATCCCCTCTTTTCCAAATCTTCAACAATCAATTTTCGCGCTTCCAAAACTTTTAATCCTTCGTATTTTTTCGCTTCTTCGCTTTGCGGAAAATGTTTTACCAAATCCATTTTGGCGTATTTATTGATGACTTCAACCGGCCCTTTAATTTCATTTTTATGCCTCTGCCAAATTTCAAAATCGTTAAGGTCGTGAGCCGGCGTTATTTTTACGGCTCCTGTTCCGAAATCGGAATCAACGAATTTATCGGCTATCACCTTAAGTTTTAATTTCGCGATAACAACATCAACTTCAATTTCTTTTCCGATAAACTCTTTGTATCTGCTGTCTTTCGGATTAACCGCCACCGCCGTGTCGCCGAAAATCGTTTCAGGGCGGACGGTGGCTATGGTTAGCGGCCCGTATTTTATGTAATATAAAGGGTCTAATTTTTCTTCATGGACAATTTCCAAATCTGAAAATCCGGTTTGATGTTTGGCGCACCAATGGACCAAGCGTTTTCCGCGGTAAATCAAACCTTTTTCGTAAAATTCAACAAAAGCGTCTTGCGTTTTTGAAATTATGTCTTCGTCAAGCGTGAATTTTTTTCTTGACCAGTCGCAGGACGCGCCAAGCCGGCGGATTTGACTCTCCATATTTTTTTTATTCGCTTGCGTAAAATCCCAAATTTCCCGCCATAATTGCTCCCGCGGAATTTGGAATCTGTTTCTGCCCTCTTTTTCCAGTTTCTTTTCATAAACAATCTGCGTTTCAAAACCGGCGTGGTCGGCTCCGGGCAGCCATAAAGTTTTAAATCCCCGCATTCTTTTGTAGCGGATCATTATATCTTCAAGCGCAATCATTAAAGCGTGTCCCAAATGAAGCGAACCATTGGCGTTTGGCGGAGGCATAATTATGGAAAAAGATTTTTTTTTATCTTTGCCGGTAATCCGCCGGCTGGCGGAGTCAGGATTAAAATATCTGGAATCCTCCCATTTTTTATAAATTTTTTCTTCTACTTCTTTGGGACTATAGGGCTTATCAAATATATTCATATTTTATCTGACAGCTTCAATGTAAATTTTCGTTTTGTTCAAGTCAGCCGAAAAAACCGATGAAGTGGCGCCGGTCAAACTAACGCCTTTTGGAAAAGAAACCGTAAAAGGCCGGCTGTCAAAAGCCGCCAGATTTTCCAGTTCGGTTTGCGAAGCGCTGATAAATATGTTATTGGCTGTTGCCAAAAAAGCGATAACTTTGACTTTAGACAGCGAAAAAGCGCTTTTGTTGACAACTTTTCCGTTTGCTTCTATTTTATCGCCGACAGGATTTATTTTAACGGAAATTTCGCGGGGTTCAATTTCCGGCTTGAAAAAATCGTCTTTTGGCGCCCAATCAAAATCATTAAAATCAGCGAAAGAAATTTGAACTTTACCGATATCTTTTGGATTAATTTCCAAAAATTCAACGAGGTATTTTATTTCCGCCGGATAAATAAAAGAAGTTCCAAAAATGGTTTTAATTTTTTCTTCATTTTTGCCGTAAATGTCAAAAGCGTAAGTGAATTTTCTGGCCCCGTAATTCGGATTGAGATTTTTTATTTCCGCCGCAATGATGGTTTTGGATTCAGCGGAAAAATATTTTACCCAACTAACGGTAACCGGAGATAAAGTTTTTATTTCGCAAGTATTGCACGGCCCGCCGCAATCAATGCCGGTTTCTCCTTGATTTTTGCGGCCGTCAAAGCAAGTGGCCGCTGATTTAAACCAAATTGAATAAACAGCGAATAAAATCAAAAAAATAACCGCCAAATAGCCGCTACCGTAAATTAATTGTTTGATTCGCCTTCTTTCAAACATCAATTATAAGTATCGGGTATTAAGTATCAAGTATCAAGTATTATAAAAAAGACGCCAACTTTTTACCTTTCACATGCCGGCATATCCTACTTTCGCC
>JBBTZV010000040.1:0-9896 GCA_038061215.1 Patescibacteria group bacterium | reverse complement strand
ATAAGATTAACATTTTCAAAAAGAAATGATACACTTTTTTAATGCGTATTTTAACCAAGGAAATTATAAATAAAGAAGGCGAGAGCGTTGAATTGATGGGTTGGGTTGCAACGCGAAGAGACCACGGCAAATTGATTTTTATTGATTTAAGAGACAGAAGCGGCATTAGCCAAGTTGTTTTTTTGCCGAAGCCGGAAGAACTTCGCGAATCAGCCGATAAATTAAGGCAGGAATGGGTGATAAAACTGACGGGCAAAGTCAGCCGCCGACCAAAAGGAATGGAAAATCCGGAAATTATCACCGGAGAATTTGAAATTCAAGCGGAAAAGCTGGAAATTTTGAACGAAGCCGAAACTCCAGCGATCGCCATTGACACTGATGGCTATGAAATCGGCGAGGATAACAGAATGAAATACCGCTATCTTGATTTGCGTCGGCCACGGCTTCAAAAAAATTTAAGAACGCGGGCCAAGGTTATTAAATATATCCGCGATTTTTTAATTGAAAAAGATTTCGTGGAAATTGAAACGCCGATTTTAGGAAAATCAACTCCCGAAGGCGCGAGGGATTATTTAGTGCCTTCGCGGCTTCATTCCGGCAAATTCTACGCTTTGGCGCAGTCGCCCCAACAATATAAACAACTCCTAATGGTCGCGGGCTTTGAAAAATATTTTCAAATTGCCAAATGTTTCCGCGATGAGGACACCAGAGGCGACAGACAGCCAGAATTCACTCAATTGGATTTGGAAATGAGCTTTATCGAGAGAAAAGACATATTGGCTTTAATGGAAGAAATGGCAATCGCGCTGGTGAAAGAAATTTTTCCGGAAAAAACAATTTCTCAAATTCCTTTCCCGATTTTAACTTATAAAGAAGCGATGAAAAAATACAGCTCGGACAAGCCGGATTTAAGAAAAGACAAAAACAATCCGGATGAACTGGCTTTTGCGTGGATTGTTGATTTTCCGGTTTTTGAAAAAGATGAAAAAACGGGAAAATTGACTTATTCCCATAATCCTTTTACCGCTCCAAAAGAGGAATTTTTTGATGATTTACTTAACGACAAAAATTTTGAGAAAATGATTTCCCAGCAATACGATTTGGCTCTTAATGGATTTGAGATTGCCGGAGGCGGCGTCAGAATAAATAAGCCGGAATTATTGGAAAAAGTTTTTGAAGTTCTCGGACATTCAAAAGAAGATATAAAAAATAATTTCGGGCACATGCTTGAGGCGTTTTCCTATGGCGCGCCGCCGCATGGCGGAATCGCCTTTGGTTTGGACAGATTATTGGCGGTATTGCTTGGCGAAGAAAATATCCGCGAGACAATGGCGTTTCCAAAAACCGGCGATGGCCGCGATTTAATGACAAACGCGCCCAGCGAAGTTGACGAAAATCAATTAAAAGAATTAAATATAAAGATTAAAAAATAAAATCATGCCTCATCTTCAACAAGAAAAAACTTTGGTTTTAATAAAACCCGACGGAGTAAAAAGGGGATTGGTCGGCGAAATTCTCAATCGTTTTGAAAAAGCGGGGTTAAAAATCGTCGGCTTGAAAATCATTCAGACAAACGAAGAAAAAGGCCTTAAACATTACGGCCAAAACGAAGAATGGTTTGAAAAAGTCGGCCAAAAAGTCAAAGATTTTTATCAAAAAATCGGCTTTGACGCCGGAGAAAATTTCAGCAAATTAAGCAACAAAGAAATCGGCAAATTGATTCAAAAATGGAATGTTGATTTTCTGCTTGAAGGGCCAGTGGCGGCGATTATTTTAAATGGTTACGGCGCGGTGGAAGCGGTCAGGAAAATGGTAGGCGCGACCTATCCTTCGGAAGCTTTGCCGGGCACGATTCGCGGCGATTATGCCATTGAATCTCCGATTGTCGCCAATATTGAGCAAAAAGCCGTCAGAAATTTGGTTCATGCTTCGGGAACGCCGGAAGAAGCGAAATTGGAAATTGAATTGTGGTTTAAAAACGAGGAAATTTGCGAATAGATTTATTAGGCCTGTTGACAAGTTGATTTTTATGCTATAATGACAATGAGCTCCGGTCGTGATTGCCGAATCAAGTTGGTGCAATCGGAAAGGCAACAGCATGCCGGTCCTTGGACCGTCATTGAGCCTATCCACCTGGCTTTAGTCGGGACAATCCAACAACTGGAGCTCATGCATTCTTTTAAGAATTTGAAGGAATACATGAACTCCATAAAAAAAAGCGGTCATCTGACTGCTTTTTTTATTTTGAGATTTAATCATTATACTTGACACTAAATACTAAATACTAAATACTAAATACTAATTTATGCGCCAATGCGAACTTTGCGGAAAGGGTTCAATCGTCCGGGGGCAACTGAATAAACTCCGCGGCAAATATAATCCGACTCCCAAAAAAAGAAAATATCCCAATCTTCAAAAAAGCCGACTGTCTGACGGACGGCGCGTTTTGATTTGCAGCCAATGCATAAGAACTCTGGCGAAAAAAGCGAAATAATTTTTAAATCGTCCGGGCTGTAGTATAACGGCAGTATACATGCATGGGGTGCATGCGGCCCGGGTTCAATTCCCGGCAGCCCGAAAATAATGGACCAAACTCTTATATTATTTTTTCAACTTATTGTTCTGGTTTTTTCAGTGATGATTCACGAAGTCAGCCATGGCGCGATGGCTTATCGCTTGGGAGACCCGACCGCCAAAAAAGCCGGCCGGCTGACTTTGAATCCGCTGAAACATTTGGATTTCTTCGGTTCATTTCTGGTGCCGCTGGCGCTTTTCCTGGCGCGTTCGCCGATTTTATTCGGCTGGGCAAAGCCGGTTCCTTTCAATCCGATTTACCTCAAAAATCCCAAACGCGACAGCGGGCTTATCGGCTTGGCGGGACCGGCCAGCAATTTTATCACCGCGATAATTTTCAGTTTGATTTTGAAAATTTTTGTCGCTTTGAATTTCATTAACGCTCCATTGGCAATTTTTTTTGACATCATAATTTTTATAAATATAATTTTAGGGACTTTTAATCTGCTGCCGATTCCGCCGCTGGACGGCTCAAAAATTTTGTTCGCTTTTTTGCCGAAAGCGTCGGAAGAACTGCAATTATTTTTGGAACGCTACGGCATTTTTATTCTGCTTTTTTTTATTTTTTTCGCTTTTGATTTAATCGCTCCGATAATTTATAAACTTTACGGACTGCTCGGCAGCGGCATGCTGTTTTAATTATAATATTTTTCAGCAGAGCGAAGATTGACAAACAACTGATGTTTTTGCTATATTTACACAAACCTTAAATGGTTTTTTATTTTTTACAATGCCGACTATCACTCAATTAATCAAAAAAGGAAGGAAAAAAACCGGCAAAAAATCAAAATCGCCGGCAATGTCTTATTATTTCAACACCGTCAAAAATAAACCGGTGTATTCATGGTCTCCTTTTAAGCGCGGAGTTTGTTTGAAAGTTTTTACAACGACCCCGAAAAAACCGAACTCGGCTTTGCGGAAAGTCGCCAGGGTGAGATTAAGCAACGGCATGGAAGTCACGGCTTACATTCCGGGCGTGGGCCACAATCTGCAGGAACACTCGGTGGTGGTGGTGCGCGGCGGAAGAGTCAAAGACCTGCCGGGCGTAAGATACCACGTTGTCAGAGGCGTTCTGGATGCGACAGGCGTTGAAGGAAGAAAACAGGAAAGAAGCAAATACGGTGTGAAACGGCCTAAATAATTATGAGAAAGAAGCGAAAATTCAAAAAAATTCACAATCCCGACATTAAATATGACAATACCGCCGTTAGCCGGTTTATTAATTATTTAATGAAAGGCGGGAAGAAAAATACGGCGGAACATATTTTATATTCGGCTTTTGACATTGTTGAAAAAGAAATTAAAACCGAACCGCTTCCAGTTTTTGAAAAAGCGGTTGAAAACGCTTCGCCCCAATTGGAAGTGTTTTCCAAAAGAATCGGCGGCGCCAATTATCAGGTGCCGCGGGAAGTCAGGCCGCAAAGAAAATTTTTTCTGGCCTGCAACTGGATTATCAACGCTGCCAGAAACGGCAAGGGCAAACCAATGGCGAAAAAACTGGCTCAAGAAATAATTTTGGCTTCCAAAAACGAAGGCGAAGCCATCAGAAAAAAACAAAATATGCATAAGATGGCGGAAGCAAATAGGGCGTTCGCGCACTTCGCCAGATAATTATTTTTATGCGCAAATATCCTATTGAAAAATATCGGAATATCGGCATTATTGCCCACATTGATGCCGGCAAAACAACCGTTTCCGAACGGATTCTTTTTTATACGGGCGTTTCCCACAAAATCGGCGAAGTCCACGAAGGCGAAGCGATTATGGATTGGATGGAGCAGGAAAGAGAAAGAGGCATTACCATTACCGCCGCGGCCACCACTTGCTTTTGGACTCCGGCGCGTTTTCTTTTAGAAAAAAGCGACGATGAAAAAAAAGATATCCGCGAGAAAAACGAACACCAAATAAACATTATTGACACGCCGGGGCACGTTGATTTTACCGTTGAAGTGGAAAGGTCATTGAGAGTGCTTGACGGCGGCGTGGTTGTTTTTGACGGCGTAGCCGGCGTTGAACCGCAATCGGAAACCGTTTGGCACCAGGCGGACAAATACAAAGTGCCGAGAATCTGCTTTATCAACAAGCTCGACAGAACCGGAGCCAGTTTTGAAAATTCGCTCAACTCAATCAAAGAACGGCTGAACCCCAATGCTTTTCCGCTGCAACTGCCGATCGGCTTGGAAAATGGTTTTCAAGGCGTCATTGATTTGATAAAAATGAAAGCTTACGCGTTTGAAGGCGAACGCGGCGAAAAAATCATTGAAGCTGAAATTCCGGAAAATTTAAAATCCGCGGCGGAAAACGCCAGGCATTCTTTAATAGAAAAAGTCGCGGAATTCGACGACAAACTGACGGAAAAATATCTGGAGGGCAAAGAAATCAGCGAAGAAGAATTAAGGCAAACAATAAGAAAAGCTGTCATTGAAAATAAATTTTTTCCTGTTTTTTGCGGTTCGGCCCTGAAAAATAAAGGCGTGCAACTGGTCTTGGACGCTGTTCTTGATTATTTGCCGTCGCCGCTGGATTTAATTTCAATCAAACCGATCAAAGGCAACAACTTAAAAGGCGAGGAAATTTCTTACGAGCCGAAAGACAGCGAACCGTTCGCGGCTCTGGCTTTCAAAATAGCCAGCGACCCGTTCGTGGGCAGTTTGACTTTTTTCAGAATTTATTCAGGAACGCTGGCAAAAGGAAGCTATGTTTTAAATTCAATCAAAAACGACCAGGAAAGAATCAGCCGCATCGTCAGATTGCACGCCAACAAAAGGGAAGAAGTTGAAGAGCTTTATGCCGGTGATATCGGCGCTTTGGTCGGCTTAAAAAACACTTCAACCGGCGACACGCTTTGCGCTCCGGACAAACCGATTGTTCTGGAACAAATTATTTTTCCGGAGCCGGTTATCTCCATCAGAATTGAACCGAAAACAAAAGTTGACCAGGAAAAAATGGGTTTGGCTTTGCGGCGGCTTTCCGAAGAAGACCCCACTTTCAGAGTTGCAGGAGATCCTGATACGGGAGAAACGATTATTTCCGGAATGGGCGAACTGCATTTGGAAATCATCGTTGACCGGATGAAAAGAGAATTTAACGTTGAAGCCAATGTCGGCCGTCCACAGGTGGCTTACAAAGAAACCGTCAAAGGAGAAGCCGAGGCTGAAGGAAAATACATCAAACAAAGCGGCGGCCGCGGCCAATACGGCCATGTTTGGCTGAAAGTGAAAAGTTTGGAACGCGGCAAAGGATTTGTTTTCGTTGATGCCATTAAAAGCGGCATTATCCCGAACGAATTCATTCCAGCGGTGGGAAAGGGCGTTAAGGAAGCTCTGGACAGGGGAATTTTAGCGGGTTATCCTGTCATTGACGTTGAGGCAACGCTTTACGACGGTTCTTTCCATGAAGTTGACTCTTCGGAAATAGCTTTTAAAATTGCCGGAGCAATGGCTTTTGCCGAAGCCGCCAAACGCGCTAAACCGATTCTGCTTGAACCGATTATGAAAATTCAAGTGGTTACGCCGGCCGACTTTTTGGGCGATGTAGCCGGCGACATTCAGGGAAAACGCGGACGCATTGAATCAATGAGCGAAAGAATCAACATCAAAGTCATAGACGCCAAAGTGCCGCTTTCGGAAATGTTCGGTTACGCGACAAAACTCCGGTCAATGACCCAAGGCCGGGCGAGTTTTACGATGGAATTTTTTGATTATGAAGAAACTCCGAACAGCGTAACGCAGGCGATTATAGAGGGGAAGAAGTAATTTAGTTAAAAGTTTATAAGGTTCATAAGGTTTGTAAAGTTAGTTTTTATACTTTATAACTTTAAGAACTTTATAACATTATAAACTGTGTTGTATACCATTGACGCGACAAATAAAAAAATCGGGCGATTGGCTAGCGAGATAGCCGTAATTTTGCAAGGCAAAAAAAATCCGAAATACGAACCGCGCTTGGAAGGCGAAGACAAAGTCGTTGTTGAAAACATCCATAAAATGTCAATAGGCCAGAAAAAATTAATTCAAAGAGTTTATTACCGGCACACCGGACCATTGGGGCACTTGAAAGAACGAACCCTGAAAATGATTTTGGAAAAAAAGGGGCCGGCCGAAACGTTAAAACGAACGATTAAGGGAATGCTGCCGAAAAATAGATTACTGATAAAAAGAATGAAAAGATTGACGATAAAATAAATTATATGTCCGAAAAAGAAATTAAAACTAAAAAAATAATAAAGCCGAAAAAAGAATCCGAAGCGTCTCAAAAAGAACGTTATTTTGAAGCTGTCGGCCGCAGGAAAACTTCCATTGCCAGAGTGCGGATTTACACCAAGAAAAGCGGGTTTAGCGTCAATGACAAAGATTATAAAAAATATTTTCCGCTTTTAAGGCAGCAACAGGCGATTTTGGCTCCTTTGGAAAAAATGAAAATCGCGGAAAAATTCGGCGCGACCGTCAAAGTCAAAGGCGGCGGAGTTTCTTCCCAAGCCGAAGCAATCCGGCTCGGCATCGCCAGAGCTTTGGTTAAATTTAACGCTGAATTTAAAAAACGCCTCCGCAACGCCGGCTATATCACCCGCGACGCCAGAATAGTGGAACGGAAAAAATACGGATTCAGAAAAGCGAGGAGGGGAAGGCAGTGGAGAAAGAGATAAGAAATAAAAAAATGTTTTCTCTTAAATCAATAATCGCTCTTTTAGCCGTTATTCTGATTTTTCACGCTACTGCCATTATTAATTATTGGTACTGGGTTTTTCCTTGGCTTGATATTCCAATGCATTTTTTCGGAGGCTTTTGGATGGCGATGTTTTTTGTCTGGCTATATCATTCAAAAATCAGCCAATTGCCCAGCTACTTAATTGCTTTTTTAATTACTCTTTCTTTTGTGGCTTTAATCGGCGTTTTCTGGGAATTTCTTGAATTTTTCTACGATGTTTTCGTATCTTCAAAAGGATATTACGGCTATATGCAATTATCCGCCGCGGACACTATTGCCGACTTGTTTTTTGATTTAGTGGGCGGCTCGGCATTATTGGGAATTTATTTTTTACTTAAATCAAAAACCGATAAATTATAAATTATCATGATGCGTCAAATTATCGCTCCAGCGATAATTTGACGCATATATTAAAAATTGAAAATTTATAACTCCATCTTATACAATCTCATATTTTGGATAAAATAAGCGAATTCCTGGTTGTAATAAAAATCTTCAACATCGCCAGCGATAGGATACTGATTTAGCGGCAAACGGTCGTCAATTTCCGCAAAAATCACGGACTTGGCATTGTTCGCGTTGGCCTGCATAACAAATAAATGATGCGAATCTTTATGCCAATAAATATTTTCAATCAATTCTTTATTTTCTAAATCAAACCTGATTGTTTCACCTGCTTTCCTGAAATTATTTTTGAACTGATTCTCTAAAAAATGAATATTCAATTTCCCGTCATTATCAATAAAAGCGATTTTCCCGCTGTCCGGCGAAAATGAAAATATTTTGGCGTCATGAGCGATTTTTTGAAAATTTTTAGCGACAATATCCAAGATATAAATATCTCCCAAATTATTGATAATCGCTATGTTGTTTCCGGAATCAGCCGCGGCAATTCCAATTATTTCTCCTGTTTCAATCTCCGGAAATTCAAAAACAGCATTTTCCGTTTTTGTCATTAAATTAAAAGAAGAGATTTGATAATTGGAATTCGCTTGGGATTTTAATAAATAAACGTTGGAATTTTTCATTGACCAAGCGACCAACCTGTCCGCCGACTGGCGGATTTTCGCGCTTTTGAAAATATATTCCAATTTTCCGCGTTCGGGCTCAAAAATATAAAGATTAGACGCCTCAATAATCAGCCGCTTAGAATCAAATGGATGAAAAACAACGCTTTTTACGCTTTCCGTTAAGGAATCATTTTTATAAGCGTTATTTAAAGCCATATTAATGTTCAAAGCGGCAGATGAATCGCTTAAATTATGCAAATAATAAATTTTGTTTTGATTTTTAACGATAAATTTTTTGCTGTCTCCGCTAAAATCAATAATTTCATTTCCTTTTATTTTTTGGGACGCAACCGTTGTTTTTTTGATTTCTTCTGGAACTAAAACGACATTTATCAATTCAGCAACCAAAGACGGCTTGACTAAAATATTTTTATGATAAGAAAAATAACCTTCGCGGCTTATTTCAACTTGATAAGTTTTTGACAAAAGATTTGTTATTAAAGTGCCGCTTTTAATCAAGCCGGAACGGTTGGGAAATTGCTCATTGTTAATTTCAATGACAGCGTCCTTGGGAATGGTTTCAATATAAAGGCCGCCGGTTTTTTTAATCGCCAAAATCCCAAAATCAATCCGCCAGCCGCTGGCATACATAACAATTCCAACGCTGGCTAAAACAAAAAATAAAAAAAACGAATAAAATAAAAAACGGCGAAATCTAAAGGACATTTTATTAAAACCTATTATATCTTTTCTGCTTGAATTTTTCAATAAAATCGCTTATCTTTGAAATGAAAGCTAAAAAACTAAACTATATACTATGTTCATAAGAAAAATCGGCATAGATCTTGGCACGACCAACACCATTGTTTTTGTTCCGGGGCGCGGTTTTGTGATTAACGAACCGACAATCGTGGCTTTAAGCTCGCCCGACAATACCGTGATGGCGGTCGGCAAAGAAGCCAAAGAAATGATCGGCCGCACTCCGGAAGACATAAAATCGTACCGGCCGCTTAAAGACGGCGTAATTGCCGATTATTACATCACCAAGGCAATGCTGAAATATTTTATCAGCCATGCCATCGGTTCTTTTAATGTTTTCAAGCCCGATGTGGTAATTTCCGCGCCGGCCGGCATTACCCAAACGGAAAGAAGAGCTGTGTTAAACGCGGCAAAAGAAGCCGGAGCCAAAGAAGCCCATATTGTTAGGGAGCCGATTTTGGCGGCTTTGGGAGCCGGTATTCCCATTAACGCCAGAAGCGGCAGCATGATTGTCAATATCGGCGGCGGCACCGCGGAAGTGGCGATTATTTCTTTGGGCGGAATCGTTTCCTGGGCAAGCGTAAGAATCGCCGGCAATAAATTTGACCAAGCCATCATGGATTATCTGAAAAAAAAATATTCTCTGGCCATCGGCGAACAAAGCGCCGAACAAATCAAAATTGAAATCGGCTCGGCTCTGGCGACAAAAAATAAAAACACTTATCAGGTCAAAGGCAGACACATGATTTCCGGTTTTCCAAAGGACATCATCGTCAATTCCAATGAAATAGCCGAAGCCATCAATCAGCATCTGGTGGAAATCGCCTCCGCCATTCAAAAAGTTTT
>JBBTZV010000039.1:0-5282 GCA_038061215.1 Patescibacteria group bacterium | reverse complement strand
ATTTTCGGGGCAAAAACGAATTGGCGATTTTGAAAGAAGAAAAGAAAATTTTTAATCATAGAGTCGAAAACTAATTTACAATTATCAATATGAATCAAATTTTTATAAAACGATGGAAGTGGATTTTTGTCTTCTCTTTTGTCGTCGCAATTTTTAGTGTTGCAGATACGTTTGTCTTTGCTTCTCCGCCAGTACCAACCCCCGTATGTAGCATTTCTGGCGTAATAAAATCGGTTGAATTCAAAGACGCTTACGACGAAGCCTGCCTCAAAGAGCCGTATGGTTGCCCCACCGATATGGAGCTTCATCACCCCGCACGATACTTTTTTGATGTAAGTATAAATTCTGTTTCTCATGTTAGTGGTGATACCAGTTTCAACACTTGCCAAAATATGTATCCTGTCGGCAAGATTTCAAAAATTTTTATCAATAAGGATAAGGTGAAATCCGGCGATACTTTTTCTGTTAATCAGAAGATAGATGGTGTTGTTAGATCTTTTTGGGGAGCATCCTTTGATTCCTACAACCTCGGAACCATAGCTCAACAGAAATATATACGGAACCTCTATTTCGGATTGAAAAATTCTTCAGTTTCAACCTTGCAGGGTGATTTATCCACTGACTCATCCATTTACCCCGAAAAGCTCGTTACTGGTTATTTTGGCCCATTGACCTTGAAAGCAGTAAAGCGGTTTCAAGCCAAGTACGGAATTATACAGACTGGATATGTTGGACCTCTCACACGAGCAAAGTTGAACGAGCTTTTCGGTGGTCAATAATTTCCGAAATTCCGAATTGCCGCCAAAGAAAAATTGGAAATTGTCAGCGGTGCGGCTTCGCCGCCTTTCCGAATTTTCGCGGGGGAACTTTCTCGCCGCCTTGTCCGCCAACTGGCGGAGCGAAATGCGTTCGGACTAATTCAAGAATACTGCACATGAGCAAACTAATCATTCCAATTATCATAGCTATCGTTGTTACCGCGGGCATCGGCGGATATTTTATTTTCAATAAATCGGCTCTTCCTAATCTACCAAAAATATTGCCATTTTCTCAAAATTCTCAGGGAAAATGCGGTGACGGTGTTTGTGATTCAGTAGAAAAAGACAAAAATGCCTGTCCAAAAGATTGCGGACAAAATAGTCAAAGCAAACAAGAAGGACAGCAAAATCAGCAGACAACTCAACAACCTGCGACAACAAATCAACAACCATCAACTAACCAATCAAAGTCTCAGGAACAAATCAGCCAAGATTCGCCGTTTGGGATGCATCCCGCCAATACAAAATCGTCAAATCAATATGCCGAGGCTGTTGATATGGGAGTGAAATGGCACAGGCCACCAATGTATATGTTTTGGTCTCTTGTCCAAAAAGATTTAAACAGCGATAAATTTGATTTTCAATTTTATGATGAATATTATGGTGCCGTACCGGACGAAATAAATATTTTAGGCAACATTGCTCCTGACAATCCAAAGCGTAGTAAAGGATATTTGCTCGATAGTTCGTATTTTCCAATAAACGAAGATAAGTATTTAAAATTTGTTAAAGCCGGCGTTGAAAGATATGACGGCGACGGGAATAATGATATGCCCAATCTTAAAAACCCGATTCTTTACTGGCAAGTTGGCAATGAGCCAAATAATAAGGCGCAGCTCAAAGATTTTGCCAAACTTCAAAAAATAACATATGGCGCGATAAAAGAAGTTTGTTCTGAGTGTAAAGTGATTATCGGCGGCGCCGCGCAACCGATTGATATTTTTGGAATAAAAACTTTGGGATTTGTAAGCAAAGCCGAAGATTATTTTTTTGATTTTGGCGAAAGCTACGAGCCATATCTGCAAGAATTAAACGGCAGCGGTTTTGATATATTTGATTTTCATTGGTATGGAGGCGCAAAAGGCGATTATGCGCTTATAAAACCGGTTTATCTTGAACTTAAAAAAATTCTTAAAAAATACGGATTTTCAAATGTTTCTGTCTGGATAACCGAAATGGGAGCTTATAGCGGAGCGCCATCGGATAAAAGCCCGAAAGGAGAAAAAATATTTTCATATCAAAACGAAACAGAACAAGCTGGAGATTATTTGAAACGTTTTATTTACCCTCTTTTCTTGGGAATTAAAAAAATATTTCCCGCCTTTGGGCTGATTGAAGGATTTAAGGGTAATGACGGATATTTTGATCACACAGGTTTTATTTATGATGGAAAAGGCAGTAATGATTTGGGGTACGACGTAAAAAAACTCTCCTACTACACTTACAAAAAAATGGTGGAAATTTTAGAAGGAAGCGATTGGAATAATATTCAAACTATTCAGGAAAAAGACGGCGTGTATATCTACAAATTTACAAAAAACAGCAAGCCGATATGGGCAGCATGGAACGATAACTCCGCGGAAAAACAAATTACTATTGCCAATATATCATCAAGCCAAATCAAAATTACAGAAGCCGTTCCTAAATATGAATCTGGAAAAGATGTAAAAGATTACTCAACAGCCTTCAACACAGAGACGAAATCCGTAAACGCCAGCAAAATTACAATAACCTTAAAAGACAAACCGGTGTTTGTGGAGGAGAGGTAACAAATTTGCCGTCAAAGGACAAAATCTGTAAACTTTAATAAAGACGATATACCAACTTTGTTGGCACGAAATTCGGCGGCGGCGGAAAGCGAGGGCGGGCAAAAATTCCTTCCCCTCAACCCCCTTCCTTTTTGCCCGCCCGAGCGTTCAGAAATTCTTTTCAAAAAAAGTTCGCGCAAAGTGTATAATTACAGCACCAAATTGGACTTCCTGATTTTTTGAACGGCAAAGCAATAAAAAATACGCAAGTTAAAAAACTTGCGTATTTTAATAACAATGATGAATCCACTCCTCATTAATGTTGACATTAAGCACAACATCGAGGCGTGAAATTTCCACTTTTTTAATAGCAACAACGCATTCCCATGTTTCTTTTTCATTTTCCACATCAGGATAGTAAATGCCTACTATCCATATCTTTCCGTCCCTCCTGTCTCTTTCCATCACCAACCGGTCTCCAGAATATAGGATAAACGGCTTGCCTTTATAATTGCCTTTCAATCCTGTCGTCGCCTTCCATCCCTGCATCTGCCCTATGTATCTGTCGATTGGACCGGCGATTGCGTTGTTTACGGTTGCAAAAATTACTGCAAAAACTATCACTGCTAAAACGATCAATTTTTTCATGCCAAACCCTCCTTTTCTAAATTATCAAAATACTAATTATATATTATATAATATTTTTAATATTACGCAAGTCCCAAACGCGCAGAGTTTTTTTGACATTAAAAATTACTTTTAATATCATTAAACCATGCGCCAATCAGAACTTTTCGCTAAAACTCAAAAACAAATTCCAAAAGACGAATAAATTAAAATTCGAAATAAAGCGGCATTTCGCATTTATTGACTTTAAGAATTGATTTTGATAGCATAAAATTATGTCTACGATCACTATTTCTAAATCAAAAATAAATAAAGAAAAAGGAGTGGTTATTTTGTCTCTCAATGAATACCAAAAACTTTGCGAAAGAGCAGTGCCGACTTATTATTTGACCGACAAAGGGGCTGAAAAGTTAGATAAATTGGTTGAAAATGGGCTAAAAGATTATAAAGAAGGAAAAACTATTAGCGCTTCTTCTTTAAAAGAAGCTTTGCGGATTTATGGCAAACAGAAAAATAGAAAGAATTGAATATTCAAGGAGATTTTTGAAATCCTTAAAAAAGCTGCCGCTAAAAATAATAAATCAAGCTGAAGAAAAAGAAACCATTTTCCGCAATAATCCTTTTGATTTAACCTTAAAAACTCACAAACTTTCCGGCAAAGAAAAAGAAATCTGGGCTTTTTGGATAAATTATACTTATCGGATAAAATTTATCTTCCTTAGCGACAAAGAAGTTTTGTTTTTAGATATTGGCACTCATGAAGTTTACAAATAGATAAAAATATGTCCAACCAATAACTAACCAACAACTAATTGATATCTTAATATTTCAAAACGGCCTTAGGCCGTTTTTTTGACATCAGCCCCCGTTTTTCTTAATATATTAATATGCGCCAATCAGAACTTTTCGCCAAAACTCAAAAACAAATTCCAAAAGACGAAGAAGCGATTAACGCCAAACTTTTAATCAAAGCCGGATTTATTGATAAGACAATGGCCGGAGTTTATTCTTTTTTGCCTCTGGGCTTTAGGGTCCTTAAAAAAATTGAAAATATTATCCGCCGGGAAATGGAAGCGATCGGCGGACAGGAAATTCTGATGCCTTCGCTTCAGCCGAAATCAAACTGGGAAAAAACCGGTCGCTGGGAAACTTACGATTCCTTGTTCAAATTCACCAGTTTTTACACTAAAACCGATTACGCTTTGGGGCCGACTCACGAAGAAATCGTCTCTCCGCTTTTGGCAAAATTCGTTTCTTCTTACAAGGATTTGCCGAAATACGTTTTTCAAATTCAAAACAAATTCCGCGACGAACCAAGGGCGAAATCGGGCATTTTGCGCGGCCGGGAATTTTTTATGAAAGATTTATACAGCTTCCACAAAGACGAAACTGACCTTGATAAATATTACGAAAAAGCCAAGAAATCTTACGAAAAAATTTTCAAAATACTCGGCTTGGAAAAATTGACTTATCTGACTTTCGCTTCCGGCGGCACTTTTTCCAAATATTCCCATGAATTTCAGACGCTTACTCCGGCCGGCGAAGACACAATTTACATCTGCGATAAATGCAAGGTGGCGGTTAACGAGGAAATAATTAACGAACAAAGCGCTTGCCCTTTTTGCGGCAATAAAAATTTAAGAAAAGAAAAAGCCATTGAAATCGGCAATATTTTCAAGTTAAAAATAAAATATTCCCAACCATTCGGATTAAGCTACAAAGACGAGAAAGGCGGCAATCACGATGTAATTATGGGCTGTTATGGAATGGGATTGAATCGCTTAATTGGAACAATCGTTGAGGTTTCTCATGATGAAAAAGGCATTATTTGGCCGGAAAGCGCGGCGCCGTTTACGGCGCATTTATCAAGTGTCAAGCGTCATCCGCCGGCTGGCGGACCAAGTGTCAGAAAATTTGCCGACAAAATTTACGATAATTTACAAAAAGCCGGCGTTGAAGTATTATACGATGACAGAAAAGACATTTCAGCCGGAGAAAAATTCGCGGACGCCGATTTAATCGGCATTCCATACCGATTGGTTATCAGCGAAAAAACCGGAAATAAAATTGAAGTTAAAAAACGAAACGA
>JBBTZV010000038.1:4764-12949 GCA_038061215.1 Patescibacteria group bacterium | reverse complement strand
GCCAAAATCCCGACCGAATCCCAAACTAAAAACCTGAAAACCGCCGGAATCGGTCATCAGCGGCCCCTTCCAGTTCATAAATTTATGAAGCTTGCCGTTGGCTTTAACGATTTTTTCGCCGGGCTTCAAATGAAGATGAAAAGTATTGCAGATTAAAATCTGGCACTTGGCCGCCCGCGCTTCTTCGCTGGTTAAAGTTTTGACAACCGCCTGCGTCGCCACCGGCGCAAAAGACGGAGTTTCAATTTCGCCATGCAAAGTTTTTAAAATCCCCAGCCGGGCGCGGCTGGTTTTTGACTTTTTAAGAATCTTGAATTCCATTTTTGTTTTAAAGCGCGCTTTGAATTGCGCGCTGAAACTGGTATTTTGTAATTCAAAGCATGATCAAAATCGCGCCAACAACCATCAAAACCGCTCCCAGAACCGTTTTCCAGCCAAGCGCCTCGCCCAAAAACAAGGCCGCCAAAATAACGACAAAAACAATGCTTAGCCGGTCAATGGCAACCACTTTTGAGGCCAAGCCGTATTTCAAAGCGAAAAAATAAAAAAGCCAGGACAAAGCGCCGCTAATCCCGGCCAAAAAAATCAAAAACCAATCTCTGGAACTGAAAGAATTAAAAGACGCGGCTATTTGATGCGCCTGAAACTTTTTTAACAATAAACTGACTAAAACCAAAAAACCGGCCATTATCAAAGACCTGACCGTTGTTGCCAGAGTCGGGTCAATTCCTTTAAGGCCAAGTTTGGCGAAAATCGCCACCAAGGCCGCGGTAATTGCCGATAAAAACGCGTAAAGCAAATACATATTTGAGGCCTATTTAATTATAACTATGTTATAATTTTTAACAATGAAAAAACTTCTTATCATTGACGCCAATTCTTTAATCTACCGATGCTTTCACGCCTTGCCGCCCTTCACCGATAAAGAAGGCCGACCAACCGGCGCTTTATACGGCTTGGCCAGCGTTTTGATTAAAATTTTCCGCGAACAAAATCCCAGCCACATCGTCGCTTTTTTTGACCGGCCGGAACCGACTTTCAGGAAAGAAATGTACAAAGAATACAAAGGCCAGCGGCCGCCGGCGCCGGATGAATTAAAAAGCCAGATTATTGAAGCCCATAATTTATTTGAAAGTTTCAGCGTAAAAACTTTTGAAATTCCCGGATTTGAAGCCGATGATTTAATCGGCTCAACCGTGGAAAAATTCAAAAATGAACCGGAATTGAAAATTATCGTCTTGACCGGCGATTTGGACGCCCTGCAATTGATTGACAACGGAAAAATCGTCATTGAAACGTTCAAAAAGGGGATTTCAGACACGGTGATTTACGACAGCGAAGCGGTAAAAAATCGCTTCGGTATTTTGCCCAAACAAATGCCCGATTACAAAGGATTGGTCGGCGATTCTTCGGATAATATCTCCGGCGTCAAGGGCATCGGCCCGAAAACCGCCGCTCCTTTAATTGAAAAATACGGCAGTTTGGAAAATTTTTTGGAAGAAGGCCAAAATGAAAAAGCTTACAAGAAAATTTTTGAAGCCCAAGAAACGGCGAAACTTTCAAAAGAATTGGCGATTATCAGGCGCGACGCGCCGCTGGAAATAAAAAACCTCGATGAGCTCCGACATCAAGGCCTTCAAAAAGAAAAAATCGGCAAATACTTTGAAAAATTAGGATTTAAAAAAATGATAGAGAGGATCAATGGCCAATGATTAATGATTAAAACATTATATCGGCCTGATGACTATGTATCTCTCCCTGCCCTCGCCGATACTTTCGGTTTTAATGTCAGGGCGCGAAGAAAGCTCCAAATGGACGATTCTCCTTTCATAAGCGTTCATCGGAGGCAAAGGAATTTCCTTTTTTTCCGCCAATGATTTTCTCGCCGCGGCTTTGGCCAGTTCAACAATCAAATCCCTCCGTTTTTTGCGGTAATTATTCACGTCAACGAAAACCGGCTCCAAATTGTTTTTCTGAGCGATAAGCCGCATCAAACAATCAAGATTATTCACCAAACTCGGCAGATTCTCTTCGGATATCAATTCATCGTCAATAATAACCGATAAATGATTATTGGCGGAGTCGTAATTAACCGAAAAATCGCTGAAGCCCATCAATTCAATTATTTGCTGAAAATTATCTTGAAGCTGGTTCATGTTCTTTTATTTCTTTTTCCACTTCGTGGGTGGCGGAAAGCCGTTTATTTATCACTATCTGTTGAATAACCGAAAAAATCGAGGTTGTCAACCAATAAAGCCCGACTGCCGAAGGCAAGCCGAATGAATACAAAAACACAAAAGTCAAAACCGGCGCGATAAAAACCATTTGCCGGCCCATAGCTTCAGCCGGCGAAAGATCTTTGGCTGATTTATCTTTTTTCAACAGCGACAATTTGCCCTGAAAATATTGCGCCAAGCTCGCTAAAACAACAATTATCAAATTGCGCTGGCTTAAATCAACCAAGCCCAAAAACTGATGATTGATAATTTCCGGATTAAAAATAAAAGAATATAAGCCGTTATTCAGGGATTCAACGGTAATTTCTTTTAAAAAAACCTGATACAAGGCGATTAAAATCGGCAACTGAACCAAGAGCATAAAAAATCCGGAAAATGGATTAACTTTATGCTCGCGATAAATCTCCATTATTGCCTTGGATTGTTTTTCTTTGTCGTCTTTGTGATTTTTTTGAATCTCCTTGATTCTCGGCATCAAACGCTGCATAATCGCCTGATCTTTGGCGCTTTTATAGAATAACGGCAGTAAAATTATTCGGATTAAAATCGTTAAAACAACAATGGCAATGCCCAAATCGCCGAAAGAAAAATTATTGTATAAAAAAATCAAAACATTGAATAAGGGGCGATAAAAAAATTCGTTGAAAATATAAGTCATAGAATTTAGTATTTAGTATGGAGTATTTAGTATTTAGTATTTAGTAATAAAAATAACTCTCTTTTTATCTCTTCATTTTTTAATCCTGCGGTTTTTGGCGAAACAATTATTAACGCGTCCATTCCTTTGATTTCGTGAAATTTGTTAAGCCGGATAAAATCAAAAATTGTTCTTTTAATTTTATTTCTCTTTACCGCCGACTTGCTCACTTTTGAACTGATAACAACGCCAAAACGGCTGTAAGGCAGATTGTTGCCGCTGCTTTTTACAATAAAAAAATCGCTCTTGCGAGTAATAATTTTCTTTCTTTCCTTAAGCCAGCGTTGAATTTGAAGGCGGAATTTTTTAGCCAGCATATTAAACGCTGATTTTTTTTCTTCCTTTCCCCCTTCTTCTCCTTAAAACATTTCTTCCGCCTGGAGTTCTTGACCTTTTCAAAAAGCCGTGGGATTTCCTTCTTTTTCGTTTTTTCGGCTGATATGTAAGCGACATAGTTAATTTAAGAATTTAGTATTTAGAATACAGAATTTAGATTTTATTTGTTTGCGATATTTCGACTTTTATATAAAGATAATAGAACTAACGACTAAAAACAAGAGGGATTGACAATTTGTTAAAAATCTTGTATTATTAAATTAGCATAAGAAATAAAAATAAATAAGGAGGGAGGTGGCGCAGATGAAAATCTTAGCCTTAAAAGTTTTGAAGATTTATCTTTGGTTGAAAGTTTGGCTGTTGCTTTTCGTGTTATTCGGCTGCGCTCCCGGCGACCAGCTGATATTCCGGCCGGACATTCATATAAGCGGAGATTTTAATCGCCGCTATTCCAGCTTTTACGATTACGGGACATTTTATCCCTACAAAATAATTGTGCTGATAAACGGCACGCCAAATGAGTTTGAAATTTTTGTAAACGGCAGAAGAGCCGACATAACTCTTGAAAACAACGCAAAAGCCAATAGAATTCCGCCCGGGCTTCCGGCGCGAATCAGCGTCTATGTTGATTATAAAATCAGCAGGCAAGTTTCGGTGGTGGCAGTGGCTTATAAAAATAATCGCGTTGTCGGCGTTGCCAATCGCGTGTTTTATTTTTATGGAAACGCCAATCAACAAGAAGTTGTTGATTGGGCAATCAGCCGCTGGGACATCCGCGATCCGTAAGTATGCAAGTTCTTTTATTTATGCCCCGCTTCATTTATGGAGCGGGTTTTTATTTGCTTTTTTATTTTTAATTTTTTATATTTTATTTAATGTTAATTCTCGGCCTTGACCCCGGTTCAACCCGCGTCGGCTACGGCTTGATTAAAAAAGAAAAAAATGATTTGAAGCTGATTGAATGCGGACTCTTAAAAGTATTGTCCAAAGACAAAGGCCAGCGGCTGCTGGAAATAGAAAAAGATTTATCCGGCTTGATAAAAAAACATAAACCCGATTTAATATCCTTGGAAAGGCTTTTTTTCATGAAAAATATGAAAACCGCCCTGGATGTGGCCCAGTCCCGCGGGGTCTTGACATTATTAACCGCAAAATACAAAATACCGTTATTGGAATTTTCGCCGTCGGAAATTAAAATAGCGGCAACCGGCTACGGATTGGCCGACAAAAAAGCGGTGGCGAAAATGGTTGCTAAAATTTTAAAAACCGATAAAATTGGAAAAATTGACGATATTAGCGATGCCTTGGCAACCGCCATTTGCGCGGCTTGCCACGTTTGAAATAAAAGTTATTATACAAGAATTTTAAATAAAGGTCGTTTTCAATTAAGCACTATATGTCTATTCTTGAATTAAAAACTCTGAAATCGCAAAGCGGAGAAAAAGAGCTTTGCGAAGAATGCGGCGAAGAATTAGTGGGGGGTAAATGCCCGCATTGCAATCCCGATGAAGAAAGCGACGATGAATCAATTGAGAAAGAATTGGACGAAGAAGACGAAGAGGAAGAATAATAATAAATAAAAATATAAAACCGCTCTTGAAAAAAGAGCGGTTTTATATTATATTATTCTCAAATGGCAAAAAAAAAGAGCCGGTTGTGGTTAAAATTTTTAGCAATTCTTTTGCTTCTTTTTTTTGCTTCAATGCTTTTTGTTTTGGCGAAAGTGGCGCAAATCGCCAGAGAATTGCCCGACCCGAAACAATTCATCTCCAGCCGCCAAATCACCCAATCAAGCAAAGTCTACGACCGCACCGGCGAAATTCTGCTTTATGAAATTTACGGCGAAGAAAAAAGAACCGTTATTCCTTTTGAAGAAATTCCGGATTACGTCAAAAAAGCCACGGTTGCCATTGAAGATAAAAATTTTTACGTTCATCCGGCTTTTGACTGGCGGGCGGTGATTAGGGCATTAATCGTCAACGCCTTAAAAGGCCGGGTTGTCCAAGGCGGATCAACCATCACCCAACAACTCGCCAAAAACGCTTTTTTAACGCCGGAACGCACTGTGGAAAGAAAAATTCGAGAATTAATCTTGGCTTATTGGATTGAAAAACGCTATTCCAAAGACGAAATCCTGAATCTTTATCTTAACCAAGTTTCTTACGGCGCCAATACTTACGGCATTGAGGCGGCTTCGCGGCTTTATTTTAATAAATCGGCAAAAGAACTGTCTTTAACGGAAGCCGCTCTTTTAGCCAGCCTTCCCAAAGCGCCGACGTATTATTCTCCTTGGGGCTCTCATATCAATGAATTAATGCAGCGGAAAGATTATGTTTTGGAGCAAATGAAAAATATCGGCTTTATTGACGAAGAAGAGCAACAAAGAGCCAAATCAACGCAACTGGAATTCGCCAACAAAAACATCGGCTCAATAAAAGCCCCTCATTTTGTAATGATGGTTTATGAATATTTAGCTGATAAATACGGCGAAGAATTTTTAAGAAAAGGCGGATTGAAAATCACGACGACTTTGGATTGGGAAAAACAGCAAGCCGCGGAACAAATTATCGCCGAAGGCGCCAAACGCAATGAAGAATTATATCAAGGAAAAAACGCCGCTTTAGTGGCTCAAGACCCAAAAACCGGCCAAATTCTGGCCCTGGTGGGATCGCGGGATTATTTTGACGTTAAAAACGAAGGCAATTTTAACGTGGCGGCGCAAGGATTGCGGCAACCGGGCTCGGCTTTTAAGCCGTTCGCTTATTTAACGGCTTTTAAAAAAGGGTTTAATCCGGAAAATGTGGTTTTTGACGTGCCAACCGAATTCGCTCCTAATCGGCCTGAATGCCCGGAAATCGTTGATTTTAATAACGATTTTGAGGATTGCTACCATCCGGAAAATTTTGACAAAAAATTTCGCGGCCCGATCAGCTTAAGGAACGCCTTGGCGCAATCGGTGAACATCCCGTCGGTTAAAGTTTTATATTTGGCGAACCTTTACGACACCATCCAAGTTGCCAAAAATTTAGGCATCACTACCCTCAACGACGTCAGCCGCTACGGCCTTTCTTTGGTCTTGGGCGGCGGAGAAGTCAAATTAATCGATTTGGTCAACGCTTACGCGGTTTTCAGCCAAGACGGCGTCAAACACAATCAATCTTTGATTTTAAAAGTTGAAGATGTTAGCGGCGGAGTTGTTGAATCGTTTTCCGATTTCACTGTTCAGGTTATTGATTCGCAATACGTTAAATTATTAAACGATGTTTTGTCGGACGAGAACGCGCGACAGGGGCTTTATCAGAATAGTTTTAATTTAACCGTTTTTAACGACCGCCAAGTAGCGATGAAAACCGGCACCAGCAACGATTATCGCGACGCATGGACCATCGGTTACACTCCTTATTTAACGGTTGGCGTTTGGGCGGGAAATAACGACCAAAAACCAATGCAAAAACACGGTAGCAGCATTTTAGCGGCTTTGCCTATTTGGAGCTCTTTTGTGACTGCAATAATCGATAAATATCCAATTGAAACTTTTAATAATCCGCTTTCAGAAGGAGAAGTTATTGATAAACCCATGCTAAACGGCAATTATCAAGCAGCTGACGGCCAAATCCATTCTATTTTATATTATATTGACAAAAACGACCTGTTCGGGCCGGCGCCGCTATCCCCAAGCAATGACCCCCAGTTTAAAAACTGGGAAGCGGCTGTCCAAAATTGGCTGCGGCAAAATAACTTTATTTTAACAACAATACCGGCGCCTACCCTTTAATCGGCATTAAGATATAAAACCAGGAGATATCTTCCGGCGATTTAATAAGCGCCGGTTTATTTGGATTATTTAAGCCGATAAAAACATTTTCTGATTCAATATTTTTCACGCCGTCCAAAAAAAATCGCCAATTAAAAATTGTTTCCGGAATGGCGCTTTTGGCATCGCTTTTTATCTTGGCGGGAATTAAATACTTGTTTTCTCCCAAGTTTTGGCTGTGAGAAAAAATTTCTATGTTTTTAAGGTCTTTTTGAAAATTGAATTTTATTTCGCTGAGCCGGTCGGTAAAAATTCCGGCGAGTTTTAAGGCGTTAATCAATTCGTTTTTACCCAAAAGAATTTCGGTTTCCGTGCCGCTGGGAATGATTTGCTGATATTGGGGAAATTCACCGCTGATTAAGCGGGAAATTATTTCGGTGTTTTCCGTTTTAAAAAGAATTTGGCTTGGGTCGATGTAAATAATTGTTTTTCCATTTTCGTTGTTTTGAAGTTCTTTGACGCATTCAAAAATTGTTTTCGCCGGAATAATGATTTTAAAATTTTTATTGAAATTTGATTCAAATTGGGTGTTAAAAATGGTTTTTTCCGACAACCGAAAGCTGTCGGTGGCGGCTAATTTTAATAAGGTTGATTGGTAGTCAAATAAAACTCCGTTAAATTCCGGCCGCGCGTTAACGCCGATGGAATCAATAATTGAAATTAGGGAATTTTTTAAAATTGAGTTGTTGATTTCCAAGTAAGATTGGTTGTCGGCGATTTTTGGGATAATTGGAAATTCTTCTTTTTTTACTCCTTGGATTTCGGCGCTGTAATTGTCGGTTTTGATTGATAATTTATTATTTTTTAATTCCAAATTTATTCTTTCGCTTTGCAGGTTGTTGATAATCGCCGAAAAAATTCCCAAGGGAATGGTTATGCCGCCGTTTTCAATTATTTTCCCGGAAATAAAAGTGGTAATCGCCAATTCTAAATTCGTCGCCGATAATTTTATTTTATTATCAAATGATTCTATTAGAAAATTTTTCAGTATCGGCAGATTTAAATTATCGCTTGTGATTTTTTCTATCGCTCTTAATCCGTCTTTTAAATTTTTTTTAAGAATAATAAATTTCATAACGCTTTAATACTAATTACTAATAT
>JBBTZV010000038.1:0-4664 GCA_038061215.1 Patescibacteria group bacterium | reverse complement strand
TACTAATTACTAATATATATAAATATAATTGTAGTTGTTTTAGTTGGTGGGTGTGAATTTGTGGATAAGTTCAAATAATTTTAATTTCTAATTACTAATTTCTAATTACTAATTACTAATTATCTGTGGACAATATCATAATCAACAACCAACAACCTCATAATTAATAACTAATAACTTATAACCCAGTTAAACCTAGGAATTTTCATAAATCATTTCTTTAATTAAGATAATTTTTTGATTTAACGAGTGGTTTTTATTGATTTCCCTAGAAATTTTTTCATAAGAATGGATGGCGGTTGTGTGGTCCCTTTTCCCAATCTCTTCCCCAATGTCGGGGTAAGACATCCCCAGCATTTCCCGAAGAAGAAAAATAGTTATTTGGCGCGGCTCAATGACTTTTTTTCTTCGAGAGTGGCTCGTGATATCATCGGTTAAAATCTCAAAAAAATTCGCCACCGTTTTAATAACCTGGCCGGAATTTATTTTTTTATTGGATTGTTGGATTATGCTGCCGATTATTTCTTCAACAATTTTTTTATCCAGCGCGATATTTTTTACTTCGCGATAAAATAAAATTTTATTTAAAATCCCCTCAATCTCCCTGATGTTTCTTTGAATTTTTGAAGCGATTATTTCGCAAGTTTCATCCGGCAAATTATTTTTCATTTCCTGGAGTTTGTTTTTAATAATCGCCAAGCGCATTTCATAATCGGGATAAGTGATGTCAGCCGTCATTCCGCCTTCAAAACGGGAGCGCAATCTTTCGTGAAGCGTGGGGATGGCGGCCGGCGAGCGGTCGGAAGAAAGAATTATTTGCTTGTTGTTTTCGTACAAAGCGTTGAAGGTGTGGAAAAATTCTTCTTCGCTTCTTTCTTTGCCGCCGATAAATTGAATATCGTCAATAATCAAGACATCGATATTCCGGTATTTATTTTTAATATCCTCCATTCTTTTATTGCGAATGGCGGAAACCACTTCATTGACGAATTTTTCCGAATGGACGTATTTAACTTTAACCTTATTTTTATAATTCTTTTTAATTTCATTGCCAATCGCCTGAATTAAATGAGTTTTTCCCAAACCGGTGCCGCCGTAAATAAAAAACGGATTATATTTTCTTCCGATATTTTTAACGATGGCCATGGACGCCGCAAAAGCCAGTTCATTGGAAGAGCCGACCACAAAAGAATCAAATGTGTAGCGGGGATGCAGGCCGGTTTCCGAATCAATTTTGAATTCCAAAAAAGTAAGCTGCTTGTCAAGAATTTCGGCGACCGTTGAAGCGGCCCCTTTGTCTTTTCCGAAAATTATCGCCTTATCGCCGCAAACCACATACTCAATTTTCTTGATTGAGTCGTCGTAATTTTTTAAAATCTCAAAAATTATTTTATGGTATTTATTTTCAACCCATTCTTTGGCGAAATTATTGGCCAGGCCTATGGAAATTTTGCCGTCATCGGTTTTTTCAAGGAGTTGGCTGTTTTTCAGCCAAGTTAAAAAATTGGGGCGGGAAATTTGAAGTTCGATCTCCGACAACGTTGTTTGCCAGAGCTGGTCTGTGGTCATGTTCCTCATCCTATTTTAATTTTACATTTAGTCAAATGCCTTAAAATTCGGAATTTGTGGATTAATTGTGGAAAACCATTATAAGCGCGCCGCAAGCGGACAAATTTATTGTATTCCGATTGTTTTCTTGTTATATTATATTTATTATTTTGAATTTCTCAATTAAATATTAAATATATGTTTCAAAAATCAAATATCAAAGAAAAATTAATTAAAATGAGGCGCGAAGCCGAAGAGCGGGACGCCCAAAGAAGAGCTCAAAAAAGCGATTTTCCTTACTTTAATCTTTCAACCTCCCCAATTGACACTCATGCCCTGGGCTTAATTCCAGAAAATATCGCCAAAGAAGCCAAAGCCGCGGCAATTGAGATAAAAGAGAACAAATTGGCCTTGGTGGTTTACGACCCAAACGCCGAACCTGCTCAAAAATTAATCAATGAGCTTAAATCAAGGGGATTTCAATTAAAAATTTTCATTGTTTCTTTAAGCGGTCTGAATTACGTCTTTGATTTTTATAAATTTATTTCCAATGCCCAAGAAAAAATCACCAGCAGCGTCAAAGTGAAATCTTTAAAAGAAAAAATCGTCGGTTTGGACAATTTTGGCGAGATTTTGAAATCAGCGAGCTCGTCAATCAAGGACACGGCCGAAATTTTGGAAATTATTTTTGATGGAGCGCTGGCAAACCGCGCTTCGGACATCCATTTTGAGCCGGATGAAAATAAAATTAAAATTCGAATAAGAGTTGACGGAATTTTACACGATGTTTTTTACGGATTTAATAAAAATTTTTATTTCAGCATTCTTTCAAGGCTCAAACTCCTTTCCAATTTAAAAATCAATGTTTCCGACGAAGCGCAGGACGGCCGGTTTACCATGGAGTTTCCCCAAAAAAAAGTGGAAGTCAGGATAGCGATCGCGCCTTCGGAATTCGGCGAAGTGGCGGTGATGAGATTGCTTGACCCGGACGCCATCAATCTTTCTTTGACCGACTTGGGAATCAGGGAAGACGATTTGGAAATTATAAAAACCGAATTAAAAAGGCCGAATGGTTTGATTTTAAACACCGGTCCGACCGGTTCCGGAAAAACAACGACCCTTTACGCTTTTTTAAAATACAAAAAAAGTTCGGAAATCAAAATTATCACCATTGAAGACCCGATTGAATATCATTTGGAGGGCATTGAGCAGACGCAGGTTGACGAAGAAGCCGGCTATACTTTTGCCGACGGATTGCGGTCTTTGATGAGGCAGGACCCGGATATGATTTTAGTCGGCGAAATCAGAGACAAGGAAACCGCGGAAATAGGCATTCAGGCGGCTCTTACCGGCCACTTGGTGCTTTCAACCGTTCACGCCAATTCAGCGGCCGGCGCCATTCCCAGGATTGTTGATTTAGGGGTAAAGCCTTCAAGCATCGGTCCGGCTTTGAACTTAATAATTGCCCAGAGATTGGTCAGAAAACTTTGCGAGAGCTGTAAATTTCCCCAAAAAACGGATAAAATCTTTCAGGAGAAAATGGAAAAGTTTTTGGAAAAATTGCCGAAAAAAATAAACAAAGAAAAATACAAAGAAATAAAAATTTTTAATCCGCCAGCCGGCGGATGCCAAAAATGCAATAATTCCGGGTATAAAGGAAGAATCGGCATTTACGAATTGCTTTTGAACGATCCGGAATACGAAAAACTGCTGGTTGACCCGACCCACACCGCGCTTTCTTCCCATAAAGAATTGGAAGAATTGATAATATCTTCGGCTTCGGAATCAACGATAAAAAAATTCGCCTTGGAGCAGGAGATGATAACAATGCAGCAAGACGGCATTTTGAAAGTTATTTCCGGGCTGACAACCATTGAAGAAGTGGAAGCAGTGACCGGGCCAAGCGCGATAAATAAATAGGGCCACCTAGTTCTGTGGGCAGTTAAAAGCTCTTAGAGTTGAATAAAAGAGTATAGAATTGTTCTGAGGATGGATTCAGCCGGAGCCAAATCGTCCGAAAGGACTAAAAACAATTCCCTTTGCCCACAGGACCAGATGGCCCAGTATTATATACATAGCATATTTATATTAAATTGTCAATAGGCGGATAAGCCGTAATTTTCTATATTATTTTAAACATGCCAAAAGTCAATACCCAATCCGAAGACCGGTTTATAGACGACCTTTTAAGGCCGACTTCCCTTAAGGATTATGTCGGCCAGGAAAAAATAAAAAAAAGCTTAAAAATTATTTTAGGCGCCGCCAAGAAAAGAAACGAACCAAGCGACCATTTGTTATTCTACGGCCAGCCGGGCTTGGGCAAAACAACATTGGCGACTATCGTGGCCAAGGAAATGGGGGCGAATTTAAGGATAATTTCCGGGCCGAATTTGTCAAAAATCGGAGACCTTGCCGCTATCCTTTCCAATTTGGAAAACAAGGATATTATTTTTATTGACGAAGCCCATCGGATGAACCGAGCGGTTGAAGAAATGCTTTACGGCGCGATTGACAACAGGAAAATCAATTTAAGCGTCGGCAAGGGGCCGTCAAGCCGTTTGATCGCCATGGACCTTCAGCCATTCACTTTAATTTCCGCCACCACCAGAATTAATTTGCTTTCCCATCCGTTAAGGTCGCGTTTCGGCGCCACTTTCAGAATTGATTATTATGAAAACAAGGAGATAGCTTTAATTGTCCAGCGGTCAACGGAAATTTTGAATTGTAAAATCAGCCAATCGGCGATTGAAAAAATCGTCAAAGCTTCGCGTTTTACGCCCCGGATCGCGAATCGTTTGCTTAAGCGGGCGCGCGACGTCGCGGAAGTAAAAAACTTGGACTTAATTAACGATAATATTGTCGCTGAAACTTTTGGAATGCTGGACATTGACGAGTTGGGATTGGAATTTCACGACCGCAATCTTTTGGAAATTATCATTAAAAAATTCAGAGGCGGACCAGTGGGGATTAACGCTTTGTCAGCCGCTTCAGGCGAAGAAAAAGGGGTAATAGAAGCGGTTTACGAGCCGTATTTGACGAAAATCGGATTTTTGCAAAGAACGCCCAGCGGCAGAATTGCGACTAAAGAAGCGCGGGAGTGGATGGATAATCATTGA
>JBBTZV010000037.1:0-2973 GCA_038061215.1 Patescibacteria group bacterium | reverse complement strand
GTCATAATTTTTTTGTCAATTTTGATTTTGGCCCACGAGTTGGGGCATTTTTTGACCGCCAAAAAATTCGGGCTTCTGGTTGAAGAATTCGGTTTCGGCTTGCCGCCGAAAATCTGGAAGAAAAAAATCGGGGAAACGATTTACAGCATTAACGCTCTGCCTTTCGGCGGGTTTGTGAAAATTTTCGGAGAAGACGGCGAGGCCGCCGGGTCGCGGAGTTTTCCGTCAATATCTCTCGGCAGGCGGGCAATTATCATTGCCGCCGGAGTTCTGATGAATTTTCTGCTCGGCTGGTTCGTGCTTTCCGTGGTTTTTATGGTCGGCATTCCGCAGGTGGTTTTAATCACTGAAACAAAACAAAACAGTCCGGCGACGGAAATCGGATTAAAAGCCGGAGACCAGATTATTGAAATAAATAATATTAAAATCATTGCTGACAATGAAAATGTATTCGGCTCGGAACAGGTGATTAAAATCATCAATGAAAATCGCGGCAAAGAAACCAGCGTAAGAATAAAAAGAAACGGCGACATAATTGATTTTTTAGCCGTTCCGAGAATAAATCCGCCAGCCGGCGAAGGTTCTTTGGGCATCTCTTTGGTTGACGCCGGACTGCCGAAACAAAATATTTTAATGAGTTTTTGGGAAGGATTAAAAGCGTCTCTGACGCTTATTAAAACCATTGCTTTGGCGATTTTTGATTTGGCTGCCAAAGCTTTTATCGGCAAAGCTTCTTTGGAAGCGGTAACCGGACCCATCGGCATCGTTAAAATAACATCCCAAGCCGGCAGTCTGGGCTTTGTTTATCTGCTTCAGCTTCTGGCTTTGATTTCTTTGAATCTGGCTGTAATCAATATTTTTCCTTTTCCGGCTTTGGACGGCGGCCGTTTGATTTTTCTGGGAATTGAAAAAATTAAAGGTTCGCCGGTTAATCCCAAATTTGAAAAAATAACCAACGCCGTCGGCTTCAGCCTTCTGATATTTTTAATGCTTGCGATTACTATAAAAGACATAATAAGATTATGATTTTTTATACCGGCAAAAACAAAAATATTTTCAAAACTTGGACATTATTCGGCGTTTTTCTTATTTTTATCATCGGCGTCGGCTGGTTTTTCTCTCAAATTTACAAAGATTCTTCAATTTTATATTTTGCCGTAATTTTCAGCGTTTTAATGAATATAATCGCTTATTGGTTCAGCGACAGAATTGTTTTATTGATGGCGCGGGCAACGCCGGTCAAAAAAGAAGAAATGCCGGAGCTTTATAATATTGTTGAAAATTTAAGCGCTGCCGCCGGCCTGCCAACGCCAAAAATTTATTTAATCAAAGAAAAAGCGCCAAACGCTTTTGCAACCGGCAGAAATCCGGCTCACGCGGTAGTTGCCGTTACCGAAGGGCTATTGGAAAAATTAAACAGGAGCGAGCTTGAAGGAGTGATTGCTCACGAACTTTCCCATATCAACAACCGCGATATGCTGTTGTCAACGGCCATAGTGATTTTAGTCGGCTTTATTTCCATTCTTTCGGATATGTTTTTAAGGTCAATGTTTTTTGGCGGCCGTCGACGAGACAGAGAAGGCGGAGGACAAGCGCAGGCGATTTTAATGATTGTCGGCATTGTTTTGGCGATTCTGGCTCCGATTGCCGCGCTTTTAATCCGTTTGGCGATTTCCCGAAAAAGAGAATTTTTGGCGGACGCTGACGGAGCTTTGCTTACCAGATATCCCGAAGGACTGGCAAGCGCGCTAGAAAAAATAGCCAGCGATCCGACTCCTTTACCGATTGCCAAAAATACAACAGCGCATTTATGGGTTGATGATCCTTTTACTCATGGAATAGATGATGGTAAAAAAATCCACTGGTTACATAAGATGTTTATGACTCACCCGCCGGCAGGAGAAAGAATTAAAGCGTTAAAAGGATTGAAAATTTAATATAGTATGGCTCAAAAAAGCGAAATTCAAAAATTAAAAGAAGAAATCAAGCGGCTCAAAGAATCGGCTTACAAAGACGAACTAAGCAAACTTTACAACCGCCATGGCTTCAAAGAAGAAGCGGAGAAATTTTTGAAAGAAGCGATTGCTTTTCAAAAACATCCCGAAAGAAGAGAATCTTTTCTCGTTAAAAATTTTGCTTTAACGATTTTTGACATTGATAATTTCAAACGGCTCAACGATACTTATGGACATCGAGCCGGCGATGAAGCGTTAAAAACTCTGGGTAAATTGATTTTGGAGAGAATCAGAGATATTGATTTGGCGGCGAGATGGGGAGGCGAAGAATTTATTTTGGGATTAATAGGCGCCAATGAAAATGACGCTTACAATATAGCCGATGACATCCGCGAAAAAATCGCCGAAACAAAATTTAAATACGACAAAAAAATTCTAAAATTTACCGTTAGCGGAGGAGTGGCTGATTTCAGCCAAGCGAAAAATTTTGAAGATTTATTTAAACTGGCGGACAAAGCGATGTATAAAGCGAAAAAACAAGGCAAAAATAAAATTGTAAAATCAAGCAAAATCGCGTAATATGGCCATTGAACAAAATTATTTACCCGACAAAGAACCCGATAATTTTGACGCTGTTTGGAAAATTATTAAAGATAATCCGCTTGACCCTCATTTAAAATTTGATATTAATAAATTATCAAACGATGATTTTGAGCTGGCTGAAAAATTCAAAAACGATATTTTGACAGAAAAAGAAATTTCGGGGTATATTGAAAATCTTGAGAAAAAAGGAATTGAGCCCGGCAATCTTCATTACGATTTTGCCGCGTCTTTGAAAAATAAAATCATAATAAAAGAATTGGAGCAAAAAAGAACGGAAAAGAAAAAAGGAGGGTTCGCATAGTGATAGCGCGTTCGCTTGTTCTTAATTTGTATAAATTTTGGTAAAATTTATACAAATCGCAATCACGCTTAAAGTGGAAAGGTGCAGGAGCGGTTTAACTGGCAGTCCTGGAAA
>JBBTZV010000036.1:0-7020 GCA_038061215.1 Patescibacteria group bacterium | reverse complement strand
CAATTTTCAATTCTTATCTCTTTGGTTTTCGGAGCTTTGTTTTTTATTTTATTGGCGATTAAAAATTTATTTTTCATCAACCGCGAAAATTATTATCATTTTTTGAATAATTTTCTCTTTTTCGCGGTTTTTCTGATTTTTTTTCAAATTGACAAGACGCGATTTTTTTGGCTGTGGTATTTGGTTTTGTTTTTTGCGGTTTTCGCGCTGTTTAAGGAGCCGCTGGTTCAACGGAATTATTTTCCTTCCAAAATTGATTTATTGGCCGCTTGTTTGGCAATGGTAATTATCCAATACGCTTGGGCATTATCGCTTTTGCCCATTGGTTTTTTGAATTCCTTGGTTTTAATGACAACCGGAGCCCTGATTTTGAAGGATTTGCTTGCCAACTACCTGAATGGCCTGCTTTCGCGCCGAATTGTCCTGAAAAACATCACTTTATTCGCAATTTTCAGCTTAATTGTCTTTATAGCGTCCACCTGGCAACCTTAATTGTAACAATTTCATTTTTGGCTCGTTTCCTATATAAAAGGCATGAAAAGGGGTTGCCAAGGGGTTATTGTTTAATATAATTAAAACTGCTCAAAGGTTTGAGCTCCAATTTTGATACCAAAGCTGTTTTTTTGTCGTCTCTATATTTCAGCTTATCAGCTTTTAAGCTTTTCAGCTAAATAGAGGGGTCGATTGGCGCGAAAACAGTTTCCTGAAAAATAAGACCTTTTACATAATAATCTTTCTGCTGCAATTTTCATATTTTGGCTGCGGCTTTGCAAAAATTTTTCAACATATACTCTGTATATGCTTCAAAATTTTTACTTCGCCTCGCCTTAAAATCTGAAAATTTCGCTACGAAAATTATTATGCAAAAAGTCTACAAAACTTTTTGTCGAAAAATAACAAACAACAAATAACAAACAACAAATGAATAATATAAAGAAATTTTCAGCCATCGCCCTTACAATTACAACGATGGCTTGGATGATTGGCGTTGTTGCGATTCCGACTGCTCAAGGCGCGACAATTGACGAGCTTATGGCTCAAATTGTGGCGTTGCAAGCGCAGTTGCTGGCCTTACAAGGCGCCTCATCCGCTCCTGCTTGCGCTTTCACCAGCACTTTGAAATTGGGTTCAAAGGGCGACACGGTAAAGTGTTTGCAGCAATACCTTAACGGCGCTGGATACACCGTATCTAGCAGCGGAGCCGGTTCAACTGGCAATGAATCAACTTATTTTGGTTCAAAAACCGCGGCTGCCGTGAAATCATGGCAAGCGGCCAAAAGTTTGACTGCTGACGGCATTTTTGGTTCTGCTTCAAGAGCCAAATACACATCGTTGGCAAGCACAACCCCAACAACCCCAACAACCCCAACAACCCCGACAACCCCGACCGGACCGTTTACTTTGGCTGTGGCTTCGGATAACCCGGCTCAGAGAACCGTTCCATTAGGAGCTGCCGGAGTCGAAGTGTTGAAGTTTAATGTTTCCGGCGCCGGAACTTTGTCATCTCTTACTTTCAAGAGAAACGGCATTGGCGCCACCGCTGATTTCGCTTCAAGCGGCTTTTATCTTTATGAAGGCAGCACGAGGTTGACCAGCGGACGCAGCATTAATTCAACCAGCCACGAAGTTTCGTTCACTGGATTAAATCTTTCAGTTAGCGGAACAAGAACTTTGAGCTTGTTAGCTGATATTTCCAGTACCGGCACTTCCGGCAACTACGACTATTTCACCTTGGTTTCAGCAGTTGGCGATCCAACCCCAGCCGGCGCTTTGACCGGCAATGCTATTACCTTGGGCAGTTCAGCGGCAGGCACGATTACTGCCACCAGTTCCGGCTCCGTGACCAATCCGAAAATTGGCCAGCAAGCCGCGCTTTTGGCGGAATTTAAATTAACCGCTGGTTCAGTTGAAGACATCAGCATCAAGCAAATCGCTTTGACCGAAGCTGGAACCATTACCAACAGCTATCTTTCCAATTTTGTTTTGAAACAAAGCGGAACAGTTGTGGCTAATGCTTCAGCAGTCGGTTCCAAAGATTTGGTAACTCTTGTTTTTGCCACTCCATTTACTTTGGAGAAAGGTCAAGAAAGAGTTTTCCAGCTTTATGGAGACATTTCCGGCCAAACAAGGTCAGCTGACACCATTATCTTTTACGTTGACAGCAAGTCAGATGTTCAGGCAACCGGCAAGCTTTACGGCTTTACGGTTAATCCGGACATTGTCGGCATTGATGCTTCAGGCGAAGGCCAGACTTTGACCATTGCCGGCGGCACCGTGACCATTACTTTTAATGGTCCGATTACCGGCGACCTCGCGGTCAGAGGTCAGGATGTTGAAGTTTATAACTTCACCCTTGCCGCGGCTAATAACATTGAAATCAAGAATTTGAGGTTTTACGCCAGTACCACTAATATGATTGCCACCAGCAGTTTTCCAGACATGAAAGTCTGGGACACTTCGTCTAACGCGGTAATCACCAGCGCCACTGATGTTACTACCTCATCAAATGTTACTTACACTGATGTGATTAACATCAGCGCCGGTCAATCAAAGACCTATAAAGTGACGGTTGATGTTGATGCTGATAACACCAATACTCAGATTTTGAAGGTTCAATTATTGGCTTTCTCCCTCGGAGACGTCAAAAATTTGGACAACAACCAGAATGTGGCTTTGGCGGACATTGTTCCTAATGCCACTGTAAGCGGCAATGAAATGACTTCCAGAGCTCCGTCATTGGATGTTCAGTTGTCAGCAACGCCGTCTTCCCAGACAGTTGTCAGGGGACTCAGCAATGTTTCGCTCGCTGGTTTCAGCTTTAGGGCGATTTCCGCTGATGTTAAGTTGAGTTCAGTTAAAGTAACCGCTTCTTCAACCGCAGGCGCTTTGACCTCTGGAGAGGTTCAGAGCATTGGTTTGTATGACGCTAGTACTTTGGTTGGCAGCTTAAAATCATTGGCCGCTGACGGCTCGGCTTTCAGCGCCACTTTTGACGGCCTTAATTTAACGGTCGCCAAAGGCACAACAAAAACATTGACCTTAAAAGGCAATATTTCCGCTGATGCCGCGAACGCTGATGCTTATTACTTCTATATCGCGGCGGCAAATAGCACTAATATTTCCGCCACCGATACAACGGGCAATAGCATTACTCTTTCAGGCACAGCCGCCAATTCAGGCAATACTGTTGTGTTGACCATCACCACTTCCGGCGATGTCACCGTTGTTAAATCACCGGATGACACTGAATCAGAAGCGGGCATTGTTGTCGCTGGTCAGGAAGCTATTCTTGGCAAATTCAAGTTTACTTCCACCAACGAGACAATGACTGTCAATAAGATGCAGCTTTTGGTTGTTCCGACCGCAAGCGCGACTGCGACTTCTTCGGCTTCTGCTGATGAAGCTCCGACAATCAAGCTTTATGACGGTTCAACCCAGGTTGGCGCTACGGCTGGTTATAATGTAACCGGTTCCGGCGACAATTCAGGCGTTGTCTACATTACTGACCTTGGATGGCAGATTCCGAAAGACACCAACAAGACTTTGACGGTTAAAGGCGTTCTTAACACAATTTCCGGAGGCGCTGATACTGGCGCTTCGGTTTACGCCAGCATAATGGTCGCGGGTTTTGAATCTCAGGGTTCAACTGCTTTGGATAGCACAATAACCGCCGCCACTGGCAACCAGAAAGTTGTGTATAAGACCAAGCCGACTTTGAGCGCGGGAACTCAACCGAATTCCGGCGACAACTCATTGACTTCCGGCACCAATATTACTGCTTTGAGGTTCAAAGTTGCGGCTGATTCAGCCGGCAATGTTTCCTGGAAGAAAGCTGTTTTCCAGGTTGCTATGGCTAACGCGACAATGTCAGCGGCTTCAACAGCCAATGTGGTTTTGAAAGACGTAAGCACTGGCGGCTCGTTGACTCTTTCAACGGTTTACAGCGGTTCAACTTCAACCGCAGCCACCACTGCCACCATTACCAGCGGCAATACTGGCTATGTCGGTATTGAATTGACCACTCATGAGCAGATTTCATCTGGCTCTTCCAAGGACTATGATTTGCAGCTTACTTTCTCCGATATTTCAACTACCAATGACGCGGCTAGCGCGGTAATTAAACTCTATCGTGAGGAAAACACCGTATCTAACGCCACATGGTACGCTGGAATCGCTGGAGCGGCCGTTGATACCAATATGACACCGTCGTTTATCTGGTCTGATCAGTCGGTTACGACTCACTCGTCTTCAACCGCTGACTGGGCCAATGGCGTGTTTGTCAAACCTGGTTCTTTCACGGATGTTGTGAACAGCCTCAGGAACTAATCTTTCAGTCATTCAGTCATTCAGTCATTCAGTTATGAAAACAAAAACCCGTTCGCCAGCTGGCGAACGGGTTTTTGTTTGCCCGTTAAATAATCATAGTCGTTAAATAGTCATAGTTATAATTATGTAGTTATATCGTATTGGTCAAATAACCGCACGTGCGGTTATTTGACCAATACGATAATTTGAGATAAAAATAAATAAATGTTATTATTTAGTTCAATTATTTTACTATGTTTAATAATATATTTTTTCTGAAATCAGCCAAGATTTTTCTTTTCGCGGTTGCTTTTACTCCGTTAATTTATAAAGCGAATGTTATCTATCCCTACTTAACCGGTAAATTATTTTTTTTGCGGCTCATCATTGAATTCGCTTTAATTTCTTTTATCGCCTACAAGGCGTTTTCAATAAATTCCCCTGAAGAACTCAAAAATGATTTTAAGTCGCTTTTCGGCGCTTATAAGAAAAATTTTTTATTGCTCGCGCTACTTGCTTTTTTCGTTTCTTTGCTCATTAGCACAATCTTCGCGGTAAATCCTTATCGGGCTTTTTGGGGAAATTTGGAGCGCGGCGAAGGATTGGTCAATTTTTTTCATTATCTGGCTTTATTGCTGTTGATGATTGTTTTGTTCAGCCGCCGCGATTGGTTTAAATTTTTCGCGATTTCATTGGGAGTCGGGATAATTACGATTTTTTACGGCTTTCTTCAATCCGTCGGGATTATGAATTTTCCTTTTATGCCCCAAGGCGGCGCCAGCGAACGAGTCGGTTCTTTTATCGGCAATCCCGCTTTTTTCGGCGCTTATTTGATACTTATTATCGCTGTCAGCGGCATTATGGCTGGATTTGTTTCTAAAAAATGGCAGAAGAATTTGATTTATCTGGCAATGATATTAAGCTTTGCGATGATATTCCTTACTCGAACAAGAGGCGCTCTTTTGGGGTTGGCAGTCGGTATTTTTGTTTTATTGATTTTTTTTTCAATATTTGGACATCGTAAGTCCTTGGGACTTTCGATGTCTCCAAAATTGAGTTTGCAAAAAATTTCTATTTTTCTATTAGTTTTTTTGATTATTTTTACTGGCGTTTTTTGGTTCACTAAATCCAATTCTTTTTGGCAAACATTGCCTGGTTTTGACAGGCTGGCCAAAACAGATTTTTTAAATTCAAATGACGCCGCGATTCAAACTCGGCTTATTGCCTGGCGATCAAGCTGGGAGGCTTTTAAGGAAAAACCTCTTATCGGTTGGGGCCTTGAAGGATATTTGACCGCTTACTCAAAATATTATGACCCAAAATACGCGGTTTACGGCGAAACTTGGCTTGACCGTTCCCATAATAAATTTATTGATGTTTTGGTGATGCAGGGAATTGTCGGCATATTGGCTTATTTGGCTTTGGTTGGTTTATTGCTTCGCGCGTTTCGCCGGCAACCGCTGGTTTTAGCCGGTCTTGTCGCTTATTTTGTTCAAAACCTTTTTGTTTTTGAAGAAACCAATTCATATTTGCTTTTTTTCCCGATTCTCGGATTTGCGATAGTTTATTTTGTGAATAAAAATAATGTTGTTGAAGTCGTTGCCGAAGAAGTGAAGCCATTAAAAAATAAAGGAATAATAATCGCAAGCACGGCGGCATTTTTAATTCTTGCTTTCAGTTATTTTTACAATTATATTCCTTATAATCAAGCCAAAGCCGCTAATTTTGTATACAATACACGGCCAACCCCGGAAAATCAAAAAATAATAATGAAGCATCTTAAAAATGCGCTTGAGCCGTATAATTTCAGCCAAAGCTCAATTCGCGATTTGCTTTTTGACCGTTTTTACAATGTAAGCGGCGGCTATGATATTTTCAGCAATCCCCAATTTGATTTGCTTTCAAAAGAAACGGAAAAATCAATAGATGAAATTATTGAGCGCGAACCGAATTACGACCCCCGTTATTATTTGAGAAAAAATCAAATTTTGTTTATTTTTGCCAAACGTCCGGGCAATGAAGCGCTTTTCAAAGAAGCGGAGGCAACAATAAGAAAAGGAATGGAAATGGCTCCCCGGCGCCAGGAATTTTATTACGGCTTGGCTCTTGATTTGGTTGGTCAGGGCCGTTATGAAGAAGCGGTTAAAGCCGCTCAAGCGGCGGTTGAATTGAATCCGCAAGTGCCCCGGGCTTATTATCATTTGGGGCTGATGTACGCCATTGTTAAAAAGAAAACCGAAGCTCTTGAGGCTTTGGATATGGTTCAGAAACTCAATCCCGATTTAAGCAGTCTTTATTATTTTGACTCCTCTGGTTTGATTTTGGCTTATAAGATTATCGGGAGTTTTGATAAAATCGCCGAGCTTGCGATTCAGCGTCTTGACGGAAAGAATATGATTGCCATGTCTCAAGACGATTATTTATTGTCGCTTAAATATTTTGCCGATAAGCGCGATGCCGGAAATTTTATTAAAATAGCCCAATATTTTCGCCAATTTTCGGAGATGAAAGACGATATGGAGGTTTTAATTGATTTGGCAAAAAAGGGAAATTGGGAGATAATATTAAAATTATAATTTATGGCAACGGATTATTTTAAAATTTCCAAGTTTTTTTTGTTCATTTCCGTTTTTTTTGTGGTGATTGTCAGCAACTCTACGCTTTTTCCTTTTATCGTCGGCAAGTACGCGTTTTTCAGGACGACAGTTGGATTAG
>JBBTZV010000035.1:0-1748 GCA_038061215.1 Patescibacteria group bacterium | reverse complement strand
GGCGCGGGCTTACATAAGTCGATTTGAAAGCTGAAATTTCAGCTGGTTTTGTTATCCACAGGCATCTATTGATTTTTACGCTATGACTAAGATATTATATTAAATATGAATAAAAATATGTTGAAAATAAGCGGAGCCTTGATATCCATTGTGTTTTTATTTGCCCTAGTTTCAATTTCTCAGGCAAAACTTGCTGAAACCGACAAAAAAGCCGTAGAAAAATACAATAAGTATAAGTCGGAATATACGCAAGCGGTAAATGTCTATAAAAGCATGAGGCAGGATTATTTGACCGCGAAAGACAAATATCTCAAATCCAAGAATGCGGAAAATGGCGCTGCGGCCCTTCAAAAAGCCAAAGATTTTTTGGTAAAAGCCGATGAAGCGATGATTAAGTATTTGAATATGCTCAAAGCAAAGGCAGAAACCGTTGCCGGCATCACAGAGTCCGAAAGACAGCAGATATTAAGCGAGATAAATTCCGATATCGCTTGGTTGGAACAGCACAAACCCCAGATTCCAAACGCGACGACAAAAGAACAATTGACAGAACACGGCGAGCAAATGAAGCTTCACTGGATAAAAGTCCGCGTTCACGCCAAAAGATTAGCGGGGAAAATTTTAATTTACAGAATTAACGCTGCTATCGAGGAAGGCGATAAAATTGGCGCCGATGTTGAAACGAGGATCCAAAAATTAAAAGACGAAGGAAAAGATACTTCCAAATTAGAAGCTTGGCTTGTTGATTTTGAAAATAATTTGAATTTGGCAAAACAAAAAAGAGACGCGGCAGTCGCGCAATACGACCAAATCGGCACAGCCGGATCAACTACTTTGTCTCAATTGAACGCCGAACTTAAAGAAGCCGATACTTTATTGCGCGGCGGGGATAATTTTATAAAAGACGCCAATCAATATGTTCGCGCGGCTTATAAAAATTTGAAAGACATAGCAAAAGAATTGAAAACAATATAATTTTAATTATGGCCAACAATAAATTAATTTTAATTGTAATAATAATTTTAGCGGCAGCCATTGCGATTGGAGGATATTTGTATCTCAATAAAAAGGAACCATCTGATTTCAAGTCCGCGCCCACCGCAAATAATATTGAAGGCGTAGACAGCGATTTGGACGCGGCATTAAATTCAATTGCCAGTCCGGACGCTCTCCAGGACGAATTAAAAGAACAAGATTTGAATTTTGACGTTTCTTTTTAGCGAAAAATTCAATAGGTGCCTGTAGATAACAAAACCAGCTGAAATTTCAGCTGGTTTTTGTTTTGGCCGATTATTTTGTATAATATGAAAATGGATATCAACGAATATAAACAATCGGCGAAACTAATACGAGATAATGAAATTTATAAAGTTTATGATTTATCAGTTCTTAACCATCTGACGGTTTCTTTAACCGAGCTTTATCCGCAAAAAGAAACAAGCGGCCATTCTCACAATGACGCTGATGAAGTTTATGTTTTTATCGACGGCAGCGGTTTTATGGAAGCGGGCGAGCGCAAGCTTTCCGTTAAAGCCGGAGACGTTGTTCTTGTAGCGGCAGGCGATTTTCATAAAGTTTATAATAATGGAGAAAAAAATTTCAGTTTCTGGACGATTTTTGAAAAATACAAGGGCAGAGGAAAGTAAAATAATTTCTTAAAATCAGTCTTATATTATAAGCGGGCCGCCCTTTCGGGCGAGCCTCGCTCAAAAATTTTATTAAAATTTTTGAGCGGGTAAGGGGAATCG
>JBBTZV010000034.1:4640-8697 GCA_038061215.1 Patescibacteria group bacterium | reverse complement strand
ACGGGCATGTCCCTGCGTAGGTTCGAATCCTACCCGCCGGACATTTTATTAGTATTTAGTATTTAGTATCTAGTATCTAGTATCTAGTATCTAGTATTGAGTATTTAGTATTTAGTATTTAGTAAGTAATGATGAGCATTCAAGATAAAATAAATTTAATCTCTCGGCAAATCGAGGAAATTCTTACCGCTGAAGATTTAAAAAATTTGCTTTCAAAAAGCGCGCCCTTGAACCATTATATCGGTTTTGAGATTTCTGGAAAAATTCATTTAGGCACCGGTTTGGTTTGTATGCGGAAAGTGAAAGATTTCGCGGACGCCGGTATTAAAACCAACATTTTTTTGGCTGATTATCACACTTGGATTAACGACAAGCTCGGTGGCAATCTGGAAAAAATAAAAGAAACGGCGGTCGGTTATTTCAAAGAAGGGCTTTCCATCGCTTACCAATGCCTTGGCGGCAATCCTAAAGATTTGAATTTTATTCTTGGTTCGGATTTTTACCATAACAACGATTTATACTGGCAAACCTTGATTGAAGTTTCCAAAAATACAAGTTTGGCCAGAATGCAAAGAAGCATTACTATTTTGGGTAAAAAAGAAGGAGCGGAAGTTGATTTTGCCAAATTGCTTTATCCGGCGATGCAGGTGGCGGATATATTTGTCGGCGGTTTCCATTTTTCACAAGCCGGAATTGACCAGCGAAAAGCCAATGTCATTGCTCGCGACGTCGCCAATCAGCTCAAATTCTCGCCGCTTAAAATCAACAATGAAATTGTAAAACCGGTGGCGGTCCATCATCATTTGCTTTTGGGGCTGGAAAAACCGCCGGTTGGAGAAAAAAACGAAGAAGCCAGCCAAACTTCAATGAAAATGAGCAAATCCAAGCCGGACAGCGCGGTTTTTATTCACGATAGTGAAGAAGAAATCCGGCGCAAAATAAAAAAAGCTTATTGTCCGGAAGGCGAAATTGAATTCAATCCGATCATTGATTGGGCGGAATACCTGATTTTTTCAACAGAAGAAAAAATAACAATAGAGCGCAAGCCGGAGCATGGCGGAAATTTAACAATAAAAAACATTGACGAACTTAAAGAAATATTTTCCGCCAAAGGCGGATCCGCCTCAGGCGGAAAAAATAAAGAGCTTCACCCGGATGATTTGAAAAATTTTGTCGCCGAATATCTGATTGAATCGCTTAAGCCGGCAAGAGAACATTTTTCCAAAGGCGAACCGAAAAAGATGCTTAACGATCTTGAAGAATTGATAAAAAAAACTTAGTATTATAAACTAAGCCGGAGTAGCTCAATGGCAGAGCAGTGCTTTTGTAAAGCAAAGGTTGGGGGTTCGACTCCTCTCTCCGGCTCTCGTTTATAGTTGCCGATGTAGCTCAGTGGCAGAGCACGTTCATGGTAAGAACGGGGTCGGGAGTTCAATCCTCCCCATCGGCTTGCGAATATGGCAAAATCAAAATTCAGAGAAAATTTAATAAAATTGCGGTGCGCTGTTTGCAAACGGTATAATTATTATACTCGTAAGAAAAAAACATTGGAGAGAAAATTGGAATTTAAAAAATATTGCAAGTGGTGCAAGAAACATACAATCCATAAAGAAGCGAAGGTATAAGTCTTGCAGTGGGTCTATAGTTCAATGGCAGAATTTTGGTCTCCAAAACCAAAGATCGAGGTTCGAATCCTCGTGGACCCGCAATTCCGGCTTGAGCCGGAATTTTATTATGGATAATAAAATTAATTTTGAATACGAAAATCTCGTTAACTCTCTTATTAAAGACGGCTATTTGAAAACTCCGGAAATTATTGAGGCGTTTAAAAAAATTGACCGTAAAAATTTTACGCCGAAAAAATATAAAAGCGACGCTTATGTTAACGCGCCTTTGCCGATTGGCTTCGGCCAGACGATTTCACAGCCATTGACCGTGGCTTTTATAATTGAACTTTTAGGGCCGAAAGCCGGAGATAAAATTTTGGATATCGGCGCCGGCAGCGGTTGGGTGACGGCTCTTTTGGCGCAAATTGTCGGCGATAAAGGCATGATTATCGGAGTTGAACGCGTTCCGGAACTGAAAGAAATGGCTGAAAGAAATACGGCAAAATATAATTTCCTTGAAAAAGGCGTTGTTAAAATCGTTTTAGCCGATGGTTCAAAAGGGTATAAAGAAGAAGCTTTTTATGATAAAGTTATTTCAGGAGCAGCGGCATACGGCGACATCCCTCCTGAATGGAAAAAACAATTGAAAATTGGCGGCAAAATTGTCGCGCCGATTGAAAACAGCATTGTTGTTATTGATAAAATCGGCAAAAAAGAATATGCTAAAAAAGAGTATTTTGGATTCAGTTTCGTGCCGTTAATCACTAATCACTAATCATTATTCACTAACATATGACTCCAACGGAAAAAATTTCGCAAATTTTAAGAGTTGATAAAAATACCATTGAAAATTTGGAATCCAAAGCCGACGCCATTACCGGAAAATCCGGCATACTTGACGAGATAGTTTCTAAAAACGAAACCTTAATTAAAGACAGGCTTCAATTGAAAGAATCCGGCGGAAACCTTACTGCCGAAGAAATCCATAATGCTTTGCTTGATAAAATAAAAAATGACGACATTCAGCTTTTTAAGGCGCTGGGCAAGCCGTCTTTTATGTTAAAGGAAGACGTTGATACTGTTTTAAGCAAGGTTAAAGAACTGATTCCTCCTTCCAAGGGCTTTTTTTTGAAAAAAGAAAAAGCCGTTGAATTTTTAACTAATCAGCCGCCGCAAAAAGTCATCAATTATTTGGGGTACAAGAACGTTAATGAATTGATAAATCGCGAGGATGTTTACGAAATTTTTTCCGCTATCCGGCTTTTTGAGGACTCCAAATGGTTCAATGAAATTTTCATGGAGCAGTACAAGAAATTAAAGCCGGAAGATTTTGAAGAGCGGGACATTGAAATCAAATCTTTGAACCAAAAATGGGTCGGCATCGCCCAATCTTTTTTGAAAAAGAAATATCAAAACATTTCGCATTTGAAAGAATTAGGTTTTATTTTTGTGGTGCCGGTGGAATTGGGGATTTTTGGAGAAACAACCAGGGTTTTTTCCATGGCGCTTCATTATTTTTATGAAGTGAAATTTCACGCCGATTTGTTCAGGAAATTTGCCGATGAACCGGAAACTTTCGGGCAAAATCTGGCTTCAGTCGTCAAGGTGGAAATTATTGACAAAAGATTGCCGGAAACCGACAAGCTTCGTTTTCTTATTTTGCCGAGATATCTGGCGAAATACGATCCCAATGATTGGCGGCTTATGGAGCCGCACATTTCGCCTGAATCGCTGTTTTGGGTCAAAGCCGAGAGGCATCTGGTTGATATTAACAAAACCCTGAAAGACGTTTACGCCAATTTTAATTTTTGGCAGAACTTGGATTGGGTCGGAGATTATTTCAAAACCTCAACCGGCATTGAAGTTTTGGTAAGTTTCAATCTGGTTGATTCAATAATGGCTTTAATTCGCGAAAAAGAATTGGAAAAATATCTTTTTCATCATCAAGAATCCCTATGGAACAAGATTTTCATTGATTATTTCGGAGAAGAAAAGCTTGAAGAAATAATCAAAGAAAATATGATTAAAGGTTGCGCGGAAATATAGCGATAACAGTATGGAACAGAAAGAAAAAGAATTATTAAACGAGAAGCTTGCGGAAGATCTCGTTAAAGCCCAGCTCGGCGAAGATGTTTTTGAAAAAGTCAGTCCGGAAGACATTGTTAAAATCCGCGAAGAAATAGACGAAGCCGGAGAAAAGCTTGTTTATTTCAGAAAAAAAGTTGAAAATGTCAGGGACGAGAAAATCAAAGATTATTACAGGAAAGAAGTTGAGATATTTAAAAAAAAGCATGAAGAATTGAAAAAACAAAGGGATGAATTGAAAGAAATCCTTGATAAAAAAGAAAAAACGCCGCTGGAATTGGAAAAAGTTATCGCGCCGAAAGAAAATAAATTTGACCTTTGGAATCCCCAAACCAATACTCGAACGGCTTACGATAATCCGGAAG
>JBBTZV010000034.1:3238-4540 GCA_038061215.1 Patescibacteria group bacterium | reverse complement strand
TCGGAGAAGTTGACCATGAAGAAATCAATAATCGCATTGAACTCCAGAATTATTTGAGGGAATCGGCGATTAAAAATAAAATCGCGCCGGAAGAAAATGAAACCGTCAAAGATTTTATCTTTCGGATGATTATATCGCCTAAAAATTCGCCTGAACTTGATTATTGGCTGGAACAAAAAGAAAAAGCCGAAAAAATGATAAAAAACACCCAACGCGCTAACGCTTGACATTCGGCATTTAACTTATTAGTATTTATAAATATCCGCAGACAAGAGGCGCTTTATAAGACCTCTCGAGGAAATTTTAGTAATTAGTCATTAATGAATAGTGATTAGTTATGAATTAATAAAATTGCCTGCGGCACTAAAAGCCGTTTTTTATTTTTAATAATTATGTTAACCAAACAGCAAAAAGCCGAACAAATTAAAGAAGGCAAAGAAATTTTAAAAGACAACAGATCTTTGATTTTTGTTGATTTCAGCGGCGTAACAATGGAGGAATTGAAAAAACTCCGCCGGGCTTTAAGGGAAATCGGAGCCAAAATGAAGGTCTTTAAGAAAAAATTATTGAGAATCGCTTTTAAAGAAAGCGAGATGGACTTCAATCCGGAGCAATTTGAATCGCAAGCGGCCACTGTTTTTTCCGATAAAGATATTTCTGAAATAGCGGGTTCGGTTTATAAATTTTCAAAATCGCTTAAAAAAGACAGCAGTTTTGGCATTCTCGGAGCTTATGATTTATTAGCTAAATTATTTATTGACGCTGAAACGGTTAAAAAAATAGGGCAGTTGCCGTCGAAAGAAATTTTGCTCGGGCAATTGGTCGGAATGCTGTCTATGCCGATTAAAATGTTTATGAATGTATTAAACGAGAAATCAAAACAAACGGTCGAAAAGCAATGATATAAAATTATTATGGAAAAATTCAAAGATATAATCGAAAAAGTTGAAAAATTAACCGTGGTTGAATTGGCCGAATTAATTAAAGCGCTGGAAGAAAAATTCGGCGTTTCAGCAGCGATGCCGGTTGCGGCTGGCGCAGTTGCCGGAGCCGGAGTAGTCGAAGAAAAAACCTCCTTTAATGTTATTCTTAAATCAGCCGGCGAGCAGAAAATCAATGTCATTAAAGCCGTCAAAGAAGCAACTGGCTTGGGCTTGAAAGAAGCCAAAGATTTAGTAGATGGCGCTCCAAAGCCGATAAAAGAAGGCCTTAAAAAAGAAGAAGCCGAGGAATTTAAGAAAAAATTGGAAGCCGCCGGCGCAACAGCGGAACTCCAATAAATCACCGAATAACGAATTTATT
>JBBTZV010000034.1:0-3138 GCA_038061215.1 Patescibacteria group bacterium | reverse complement strand
TTCGTTGATTTGGACGGTTAGTTCAATGGCAGAACGCTTCGTTCACATCGAAGAGGCCGCAAGTTCGATTCTTGCACCGTCCAAAATTTATATATACACATCAAAATATATATGCGTCAAATTATCGCTCCAGCGATAATTTGACGCATATAATAAAATGAACCTATATAGTCTATATAACTTATTTAATTTATTAATATAATATTTATTTTCTGATAAACGCTTCTTTTGGCGACAAAAAAGACGCTTTTCTGGCTGGCCAGAAGCCGGAAGCCAGTCCGATTATGCTGGAAGAGGCGATAATCAGCAAGATAAACCACATTGGCGTGATGAATAAATCAAATGGTTTTCCGCCTAATTGTTGAGCTAAAATATTCAATCCCAAATTGGCGAGTTCGCCGGCGCCAACGCCAAGAATAATACCGCCGACTCCGCCCAAAAGCCCCATTACGGAAGATTCCATCAAAAACAAATTTTTCACGTCCGCGTCGGTCGCGCCCAAGGATTTGATTATTCCCACTTCAAAAATTCTTTCAAGAAAACTGACAACCATTGTGTTGAACATCCCGACGGCCGCCACCACCAAAGCCGTTATTCCGAAAGCTCCAAGAACCATCGTGACGATGCTCATTACTTTAGTGGCTTGTTCAACAAGGTCCATTCTGGCGGAAATCAAAAATCCTTTGGCAAGAAGTTTGTCGCGCAACGGTTCAACCATCGTGATATCTTCGGCTTTAATCAGAACTTTTTTGAAAAACGGCGGTTTTTTAACGACTGAACTGTTTGGAATCAGAGCGAACGGCGGCGCCAATTCGTCAATCAAAACGCCCGTGAAAGCCAGCGGTTCTTTGGTCTCGCTTTCTTCAACGCTCAATTCTTGTTCGCTTTGGTAAAAAATCTTGAAAGAAAAATTTTTATTGATACTAAAATTTTTTTCATTCGCCAATGCATTTACTTCTTCTTCCAAACCGGTGAGTCTGGCGGCTGAATTGGAAATAACGGTTCCGGTAAGCGCTTCCGAGAATCCTTTGCCGATGTCGGGCACTTGGCCGGCAAGCCGGAAATAATTCGGTTCCACTATTTTAATAAGAATCAAACCGGTGATATTTTCGTATTTTATTTCGCCGGTGAATTCCGCCACCGGGCTGACTTCGCTTACCTCTTCAATTTCAGAAATGGTTTTCAGGTCTTCGTAAGTGATGTTCAATTCTGTTTCCGCCGGATAAAACGCTTCCAAGGTAATCAGCGAATCTTCGGTTGCCACCAGTTTTCCGAGCAGGGTGTATTGCAGTCCGTAGCCCAGAGAAACCAAAAACAAAACCGCGCTGATGCCGAAAGACATGCCGAGAATCGTCAAAAAAGTCCTCAATGGCTTTGTTTTGAAAACCCTTAAAGATAATTTGAAAAGGTCCGTTAAGCTTAAACCGTGCTTTGGATATGGGTCGTTCATAGTTTAGTTAATAATTTAATGTTGTATGGTTTTCGCTTTTTAGTATTGTTTCCATTTTTTCGGAAATTTTCTGGCTGGTTCTGAATGACAAACCGATGCCGAATTTATTTTTTGATAAACCGATTATTTTCTGGAATTGTTCGGCGTCAATAATCGCCCTTAATCTTTCAGCGATGATTTCGTTGAATTGTATTTTTTGAAGGCCGGAAATTTTGCCTTTATAACTCTTGAGCAGCCAGTCGCGGATATTTTCAATTTCCGCGAATAAAGGCGTTTCGGGATTTTTTTCCAGTTCCATATAAATTTCGTCTATTTCCCGTTTATGTTCAATGATTTCGTCAACATAATCGGCGATTTTTATCGCTTTCGGCTTCCATAATCCCAAGCCGCCGTCTTTATAAGGCCGGTCCAAAACCCTCAAAAAAGTGTCTTTATCAATGTAGTCCTTGAATCGCTGGAGAAGATAGAATTGGAATCTTCTTATTTCATCAACCGAATAGCCCCGCAAAAGCAAACTTGAAAGCGTTTGCGCCGCCAGCTCGGAAGCCGGGAGTTTCGGCGACAGTTCTTTGTAAATATGTTTGGAAACCGATTCAGCCACGGTTTTGGGGGCTGATTTTTCCATTTTGACGATTTCGCCGTCTTTCATGTAAAAGATTTTTTTGGCGTCTCTCAAGCTCCAGGATTCGTGGGTAACCATAATAATGGTGCGTCCGTCTTTTTCATTAAGTTCTTTCAAAAATTCCAAAACTTTTTCAGCGTTGACGGAATCAAGATTTCCCAGCGGTTCGTCAGCCACGATAATCGGCGGATTGTTCGCCAAAGCCCGGGCAATGCCGACTCTTTGCTGTTGGCCGCCGGAAAGTTCAAACGGATAACGGCCAGCCAAATCTTTTATTCCCAAACGGTCCAGAAGCTTCATTGCTTCGGCTTCGCGTTTTTCCTGGACAACGCCAAGAAAAGCCATCGGCAAAGCCACGTTGTTCATCACCGTCAGAGAGGGGATAAGATTGAATTGCTGAAAAACTATGCCGATGCCGATTTGCCTGTAAATCGCCAGTTCTTTGCGGGAAAATTTTGAAATGTCTCGGCCATTGATGGAAACGCTTCCTTCTTGAAGCTGTTCAATGCCGGAGATGGAGTAAAGCAAAGTTGTTTTGCCGCAGCCCGACGGCCCGAAAAAAGCCACGTATTCGCCTTTTTCAACTTCAAGGTTGATGTTCTTCAGCGCCCAAACTTCCGACGGCTTGCTTTTATCGTACCAGTGATTGACGTTTGTAAGCTTGATTAACGATTCCATTTTATTTTTTGGCGATTTTTTCCACGAATTCCACGAGTTCTTTCGGCAGATTGCTTCCTTTAATCAGATAAGTTTCCGCTCCCAGTTTTTCCGCTTGTTTTTGCAGGGCTTCTTCGGTATGGCCGGAAAATACGATGACTTTGATGTTTTTCAAATCCGGAGAGGATTTTATTTTTTTCAGCAAACCGAATCCGGCTTCGGGCGAGATGACTGTCCGGCCGTTGATTTCCGTTGGCATCACCAAATCCAAAAAAAGAATGGCCGGCCTGGTTTCCGGATTAGCGATTATTTCTTCGGCTTTTTTGAGATTGTCAACGACGTTCAAATCGTATTTGTCGTCCATTCCGTGAATCCAAAAAATGTCGCGGAAATAAATCCGCACCATTTC
>JBBTZV010000033.1:0-22238 GCA_038061215.1 Patescibacteria group bacterium | reverse complement strand
GGGTCGGGAAGAAGCATTTTTCGGCATCGGCGAATATGCTTTCTACACGGAACCGCTATTGGGAACTTCGTTCACCGCGGAACCGTGGCCTGCAATATATAATTATGCGGCGGGAAAAAATCTTTTCCTGATGCTCCATCCGACGCAGAAACAAGCAAGTGAGATCGGGACAATGCTTTCGCGATACCCGAATACCAAAGTCATGCTCCACGGATTTGAGCTGCTAAACACTCCCGACCTGACCAACCTGCTCCGCAATCATAAAAATCTCTACTGGACTTATGACCTGGCAACGATGCTGGACGGGTATCTTTACAGGTTTCAGGATTCAGCCGGTTTTATTTCCTGGTTTGACGCAAACAAACAACAGTATCTCAATTCTGTCCGCAGTAAATTATTGCCTCTTCTTGAAGTTGCGCCCGACCGCGTGATGTGGGGAACGGATATCGTCGCGGTATGGCACGGGGAAACGGCAGTGTTTAGCCGCCTGATGGATTTTTCCCGTTCGCTCGTTGATTCACTTCCCGCTGAGCACCGCGATAACTATGCATTTGCCAATGCCTTGCGCATTTTCGGCTTCACCGGAATTAAATTCGAAAAAAAATAAAGAGGAATTTTCGCGATCGTTCATTGGACAATTAAACCTGACAGTGCAAGAAAAGTACGCCCACAAAAACGCCGAGAAATTGCTTCAGATAAGATAGATTTTCCTGCCGCCAAAGAAAAACTTGAAATCGTCCTTTCCGCTCCGGTTCCCGCCTTCACTTTTTAGTTTCGGTCGGGCAGGCAAGGCGAGGCGAGCGGAAGGGGGGTGGGGGGTGTGGGGGGAATTCCGCCTCGCCCGAGCGTCAAATTTCGCAGTCCGGATTTTCGTCAAAAAAAGTTCGGATTTTAACCAAAAGGCACCGCAAAATTTTTATTTTTATGTTAAACAAAAAAGAAACATATATTTTAATCGCGATAATTATTGTTTTAATAGGAGGATTTGTAGTTTTAGGCGCGTATTTGAAAAAAAATCCCCAGAACAAAGGCCCTGCTTTGCCGATTGACGCAATAACTTCTTCCGATTGGGTTAAAGGAGATAAATCAGCCAAAATAGTTTTGATTGAATACAGCGATTTTCAATGTCCGGCTTGCGCGGTTTATCAGCCGATAGTTAAACGATTAAGCGATGAATTCGGAAATAAAATGGCTTTTGCCTACCGTCATTTTCCATTAAGCCAGCATCAAAACGCGCGATTAGCGGCGACGGCATCGGAAACCGGCGGCCGTCAAAATAAATTTTGGGAAATGCACGATTTGCTTTTTGAAAATCAAGAAAATTGGTCTGATTTAAGCAAATCAAAGGCCGAAGAATTATTCGTAAAATACGCTGAAACGCTCGGCCTAAATATTGAACAATTCAAAAACGACTTAGATTCCAATGAAATAAAAAATAAGGTCAACAGCGACTTAATAAGCGGAGAAACGGCCAAGGTCAATTCCACTCCAACGTTTTTCTTGAATGGCAAAAAAATCCAGCCGAGAAGCTATGAAGAATTTAGAGAAATGATTTTATCGCAGATTGACACTCAACCTGATAAGCAATAAATTAAGTAAATGAATTGGAGCGTAAAATCAATTATTATCCCGTCTTTAATCGGAGCGGCTGTCGGCGCCTTAACTGTTTTCGGCATTATTTCTTATCAAAAACCGAGCCAAGAAGATTTAATTAGAGAATTTTACGATATTGAAAACGCGGTTTATGTCAGTCCTCACGGTTTGCGCCAAAAAATGAGCAAAGGCGAAACTGATAATTATGTTTTAGTTGATTTAAGAAGCGCCGAGGAATACGAAAAAGAACATATTGTTACCGCTATTAACATTCCGGCTTACAAAGACCCTGATACTTCGGCTTATGAAGAGAAAGAAAGAATCATCAACGCTTTTAAGGATTTGCCAAAAAATAAAGAAATTATCGCTTATTGCTATTCCATTCCATGCATGACCGCCAGAAAAATCGGCAAGATGCTGGCTGAAAACGATATTTACGTAAAACATTTGGGAATCGGATGGAACGAGTGGCGGTATTTCTGGAATTTATGGAATCACGACGGAGAAACGCCGAGCAAAATGGAAGATTATATCGCCAAGGGAAAAGAACCGGGCAAGCCGAAAATTTCCGAATTCCCGAGCCCCTGTGAAAAAGGAGAATTTGGATGTTAAAAACATGGAAAAACTGGAAAAAATTAAAAAACAAGCCGATTACGTTGAAATAATTCCTTTGCCTGACGGCAAAAATCTTGAAATGCATTTTGAAACAAATAATCAAACAGACGGCCCAAAAACAGAGGCGGAAATAAACAGCTTAAAAGTTAAAGAATATTTTGTCAGAAATCAAAGCGGAGAAATCATAAAATTCGCCGATTTGAATTTCAATAAAGAATTATTTGAGGATATTAAAAATGCATGCATGGCAAAAGGAATCGTTCTTAAAAATGAAGAAATAGAAAGGATAGCCGAAAAACAAGTGGACGCCATACTCGCCAATATTGACGAAAATAAATCAACGGAAAATTAGACAATACAAAGTTTTTTTATGACCCCTGTTGAACAAATTAAGGAAAAATTAGATATTGTTGAATTTATCCGCTCTTATATTCAACTTCAGCCGGCGGGAAAAAATTTTAAAGCGCTCTGTCCCTTTCACAAGGAAAGAACGCCTTCTTTTAGTATTTCTCCGGAAAGGCAAACCTGGCATTGTTTCGGCGCTTGTTCCGAAGGCGGCGACATTTTTAAATTTCTGATGAAATATGAAAATCTGGAATTTCATGAAGCCCTGAAAATTCTGGCGGAAAAAGCCGGAGTGGAACTAAAGCGCGTCAGCCCGATTGACCAAAAACAATTCGGCGTTTTATACGAAATCAACGAAGCGGCGAAAGAATTTTTCAAACAGAATCTGAAATCATCAGGGGAAGCGAAAAAATATCTTGACAGCAGGGGATTAAAACAAGAAACCATTGATGAATTTGAACTCGGCCTGGCGCCGGACAAGTGGGATATTTTGGCGATTTATTTAATCAAAAAAGGTTATTCAGCCGCTGACATTGAAAGAGCGGGGTTGATTTTTAAAAACGAACGGGGCAGCTTGATTGACCGATTCAGGAACAGAATTATGTTTCCGCTTTACAATAATTTCGGAAAAACAATCGGATTTTCCGGAAGAATTCTTCCGCGATTTGAAACTCCGGAAACCGGAAAATACGTCAATTCTCCGGAAACTTTGATTTTCAACAAATCAAAAATTCTTTACGGATTCCACAAAACCAAAAATCACATCCGCGACAAAAAGAAAGCGGTGGCGGTAGAAGGCCAAATGGACCTTTTAATGGCTCATCAGGACGGCGTCAAAAACATAGTGGCTGTTTCCGGCACGGCTTTAACCGTTGACCATTTGAAAATCCTGAAACGTTTGGCCGATGAAATAATTTTTTTCTTTGACAACGATGAAGCCGGATTGAAAGCCGCGGAACGCAGCATTGACTTGGCTAATCAGCAGGATTTCAGCGTTAAATTGCTGGTCGTTGAAAATTACAAAGACCCGGCGGAAATAGCCCAAAAATCGCCGGGCTTGCTGTTAAAATTATTGGAGGAAGCAAAATCAGCGATGGAATTTTATTTTAATCGCTATTTAACAAACGACAAACGGCAAACAACCAATGATAATTTAATTAATCTTAAAAATAATGTGCGGATAATTTTAGGCAAGATTAAAAATCTGACGAGCGCCATAGAACGGGCGCACTGGCTTAAAGAACTTTCGTTAATAACAAAAATTAAAGAAGAAGTTTTATTGGACGAATTATCACAGCTTAAAACGCCGAGTTCGCCGTCAAACACTCTGCGCCAACCAATGCCGGCAAAACAAGCGCTTGCGTCAACAAGGCGCGATTTGATAGCGGAAAGATTAACCGGCTTATTGATGGCGAATGAAAATTTTTTATCAATAATCAACGAACACATTGCTTATCTGCCCAATGATTATTTGATAATAATTGAAAGCGTAAAGAACCGCAAAAAACCCGATGAAGAAAGATTATCGGATAAATTGAATTTGATTTCGCTTCATTCGTCAACGGAATCCGCGCTTGACGAAGAAAAAATAAAAAACGAACTCAACGAACTCTTGCGCCAGTTGAAAACCGAATATTTTAAAGAAAAAAGAATTGAATTGGCCGAACTCATTAAAAAAGCAGAAAAAAATAAAAGCGCTAAAAGCATTGACCAAGAAAAAGAAATCTCCGTTGCTTTGGAAGAATTTGACAGAGTTTCAAAATTAATACATAATTTATAAATTAAATAATGGCGAACTCCAAAACAAAAAGAAAAAAACGCGCCAAGCCGAAGAAAAACCAAAAAAAAATCAAAACCAAAGCTTCAAAAAAGCCGAAGTTTAAATTTGACGAATCTTTAATTGAAGAGCTTGTTAAGCGCGGCAAATCAAAGGGCTTTGTAACCGACACGGAAATTCTTTATTATTTCCCGAACATTGAAAAAGACGTCCATTTTTTGGAAGAACTTTACAACCGATTGGGAAATGCCAATGTCAAAATTATTGAAACCAGCCAATTGATTGAATTGCCGGAAAAAGAAGAGGTAAGCGAACGCGAACTTAAAAAAGCGACGCAAATCACGAGCGGCGAATTGCCGGACGCCGTGCAGATGTATCTTAAAACCATCGGAAAAACTCCGCTGATTAACGCCGACAAAGAAAAAGAGCTGGCAAAAAGAGCCGAAAAAGGCGATGAAGAGGCCAGACAGCAATTAATGAAAGCCAATTTAAGATTGGTGGTTTCCATTGCCAAACGTTATGTTTACCGTTCGCCGAATTTAAGCATTTTGGACTTGATTCAGGAAGGCAACATCGGACTTTCCAAAGCGGTGGAAAAATTCGACTACCGCCGGGGATTTAAATTTTCCACTTACGCCACTTGGTGGATAAGGCAGGCGATTACGCGGGCATTGGCCGACCAGTCAAGAACCATCAGAATTCCGGTGCACATGATTGAGACCATTTCCAAATATACCCAAACCAAAAGGCGGCTGTTCACCGAACTCGGCCGCGATCCGCTGGCTGAAGAAATCGCCAATGAAATGGCGATGCCGATTGAAAAAATCCGCCATATCCAAAAAATCTCCCAAGAAGTTCTGTCTTTGGAAGCGCCCATAGGCGAAGAAGGCGAAGAAGCGACTTTATCCGAATTGGTCAAAGACGAAAAAAGCCCGGGCTCCATTCAATTAACGGCCCAATCGCTGTTAAAGGATAAAATCAACGAAATTTTAACGGATTTGGCGCCGCGGGAACAAGAAATTCTAAAATTAAGATTCGGCCTCATTGACGGCGTCACCCATACTCTTGAAGAAGTGGGAAAAAAATTCAATGTTACGCGCGAAAGAATCCGCCAAATTGAAGCCAAGGCCCTGGAAAAAATCAAAAAACACGAGAAATCCAGAGCATTGGAAGAGTACTAAATCATTAATCATTGATTTCTGATTTTTGACTTGTGGATAACTTTTTGTCGCGTTGTGATATAATATAAAAGTCGACATTAATAACATATTTATATATTTTATGAAGAAATTATTTATTTTATCGTTTTTAGTCGTTTTTAGTTTTTCTGTCGCTTCTTTGGCAATGGCGCAAACAACTGATATTGCCGAAACCGCCGTCCAAACAGCCGAAATCACCGCTGAAGATTTAGAAGTGGAAGACCCGGGAATGCTTCCAACCAGTCCATTTTATTTTTTGAAAAATTGGACAAGGGGAATTAAACGGATTGTCACTCTTGACCCGACGAAAAAAGCCGAATTGGAACTGGAAATCATTAACCAGCAAGCCGCAGAAATCAAAAAAGTTGAAGAGATCGCGCCTGACCGCATAAGTTCTATTTCAAAAGCGATTGGCAATTATCAAAATAATGTTGAGCGGCTAAAAACCCGCCTGGAAGCGATTGGCGAAACCAGCCAAAATCCGAACATTGACAAAATGATGGACAAACTCGTTGACCGTTCAATCAAGCACCAGGAACTTTTTGACGGTTTAAAACAAAAATTTGAAGGCAGAGAAGATTTGATTCAAGGATTGGAAAGCGCCGGACAAACAATAGGCGATGTTATGGCCATTGTGCCGCGGCAATTTGACCGACCCGAAACTTTTCAAAAACGGCTTGAACGGGTAATTGAAAAAAGGCCTGATAATTTATTCAAAGAACTGCGGGCCACGGAAATTATTGACCGCATGGACGATAATCTTACTGAAGAGCAAAAAGAAGCGATTCAAAAAACCAAAGACGCTTTTATGGAAAAATTTGAAGAAAGAATAAACGCCTTGAAAGAATCGGATAAAATAAGCGTTCTTTCGTCGGAAATTTTAAACAGATTACCCGGCGATGAATTTCACCGCATGAAAATTTTTGAAGAAATGGGGCAGGGAACAGACAACTCCAGCTTTAGAAAACGAATTGAGGCTGTTGGCGATAAAATGGAAACCAGCGTTGAAAATTTAACCAAAGAAAAAGTTGAAGCTACAATCAATGAAGCCGCCAGCGCGATTTCCAAATTGGAAGAAAAAATCGCCGCTTCATCGGCTGTTCCAGAATATCGCCTGAAAATCGCCAAAGACCATTTAGTAAAAGCTAAAGCCAATCTTAATGAAGCCAAACAAAAAAATTCAACGGAAAATTGGCGGGAGGCCTTCGGCAAGGCCACCTCGGCTTTGGTAATCGCCAATAACGGATTAAGGGCTTTAATAGAGAAACAAATAATGCCGATGATGCCGAATGGAGCTACTACTTCTTTGCCAACTGGAACAGGAGTCACCAATGAAGATGGAAGAGTTTGCATTCAAGTAATTACTCCGGCTGTTTCTCCTGATGGTGTTTGCAAAGAATTCCCAACTCCTTGCGATGTGCCGACTGGTTGGAAAAGAATTGACGCTTGCCGCAACGCAATAGAACCGAATGAAAACATTAATTCAGGAGAAGGAAATGATGGCATTGAAAGTCTGCGAGAAGGAATAAAATCCATATTAAATTATTAAATGAGTTCGGAAGAAATTCGCCGTAAATTTTTTGAATTTTTTCAAAAGAGGGGACATAAAATTGTTCCCTCTTCGTCTTTAATTCCCGACGACCCGTCTGTGCTTTTAACCACCGCCGGAATGCAGCAATTCAAAAAATATTTTACCGCTGAACTTGACGCTCTAAAAAATTTCGGCTCGCGAAAAACCGTTTCCATCCAAAAATGCTTCCGCACCAGCGACATTGAAGAAGTCGGCGACAAGACGCACCTGACTTTTTTTGAAATGCTCGGTAATTTTTCTTTTGGCGATTATTTCAAACAATCCGCCATTCTTTGGGCTTATGAATTCGTTACGAAAATCTTGGGAATTGACGCCAATAAAATAACGGTATCTATTTTCAAAGGCGACTCTTCGGCAGGCTTAGGACAAGCTATTCCTTTGGATGAAGAATCCTATAAAATCTGGAATGAAGAAATCGGCATTCCGAAAGATAAAATTATTTTAGGCGAACGAAAAGATAATTTCTGGGGGCCGACCGGCGACGAAGGCCCATGCGGGCCTTCAAGCGAGATTTATGTTGACGGAGTTGAAATCTGGAATTTGGTTTTTAACGAATATCATAAAGAAAAATCTGGAAATTTTAAAAAAACAAACGCGCCTGGCGTAGATACCGGAATGGGACTGGAAAGATTGACGGCAATAATGCAAGGCGTTGACGATGTTTTTGAAACTGATTTGTTAAAACCGCTCTTTTTAAAAATTCAAGAACTGGCTCCCACGGCCGGAGAAAAAATTTCAAAAATTCTAACCGACCATCTTCGCGCTTCAATTTTCTTGATTGCCGACGGCGTCCGGCCGTCAAACAAAGAAGCCGGCTATGTTTTGCGTCGTTTATTGCGCCGAATTCTGGCTTATCAAATAAAATACGATGTTCACGCCGACCTTTTCCCGGAAGGCGCGGAAATTATCAAAGAAAAATTCGGAAAGATTTATCCGGAAACCAAAGAAACTAAAATTATTTTGGAAGTTATGGAAAATGAAGCGCAAAAATTCCAAGCAACAATCGCCAATGGAATCAAAGAAATTGAAAAATATAAAACCATTTCCGGCAAAGAAGCTTTTTACCTTTACGAAACATTCGGCTTGCCGTTTGAATTAGTCAAAGAATTGGCGCCTGAACAAGCGATTAAAAATCTGACAAAAGAAAATTTTGACAAAGAATTTGAAAAACATCAGGAAGTTTCCCGAGCCGGAGCTGAAAAAAAATTCGGCGGCCACGGACTGATTTTGAACACCGGAGAATTAAAAGCCAAAGACGAAAAAGAAATGAAAAAAGTCATTCGGCTTCACACCGCCACCCATTTGCTCCAATGGGCTTTGCGCGAGGTTTTAGGAAAAAATATCGGACAAATGGGTTCGGATATCACCGCTGAACGGATGAGATTTGATTTTTCTTTTGACCGAAAATTGGCTTCCGAAGAAATCAAAAAAATAGAAAATCTGATCAACCAAAAAATCAAAGAAGATTTGCCTGTTTATTTCAAGGAAATGCCGAAGGCCGAAGCCGAAAAAACAGGCGCGCTGTCGTTTTTCAAAGCAAAATATCCGGAAATCGTGAAGATTTATTATATCGGCCCTTCGGTAGGTTCAGGGCAAGCTCCTATCAGCGCTGAATTTTGCGGCGGTCCGCACGTTGAACGCGCTTCCGAAATCGGAGAATTCAAAATTTTGAAAGAAGAATCTGTCAGCGCCGGCACAAGGAGAATCAGGGCAACCGTTTATTTTTAACTGAAAATATACTAATATATACCAAATGGCCAATGATAAAAAAATAATCAAAATGGTTGATATTGTCGTTCCTGAAGAAAACAAGCCGGCGGAAACGGATTTAAGAAAAGAAATTTTTAAAGAAGAAATCAAACAGCCGCCGAAAATAGAGCCGCCAAAAGATGTTGCGCCAGCTAAAAAAGAAATTGCCAAGGAAATCAAAGAAATCAAAAAAGAGCCTGCCATGAGCCAGCCGAAGGGGCCGGATATTAAAAAAATCAGCCAAACCGAAAGTTTTTCTTTAATCGCAAAAAAAGATAAAAAAGACAAAGATATTGAAGAAGACCTTTCGTCAATTAAGCCAAAAAGCAAATTCAAAAGATTTTTGTTCTGGCTGATAGTTTTATCCATATTAGGCGGTTCTGCTTACGCTTCAATTGAATATCTGCCGACAGCGGAAATAAAAATTACCGTCCAAAAAATAAATTGGAATTTCGGCGACTGGATTTTGGCTTCTAAAAACGCGCCGGCCGTTGATACTGCGAAAAAACAGATTCCGGCTGAAATTTTCTCCGATAAAAAAAATATCAATCTGGCCTATCCGGCAACCGGCAAAAAATTCGTTGAACAAAAAGCCAAGGGCGAAATCGTCATTTACAACGCTTACAGCTCAAAATCCCAACTTTTGGTTGAAGACACGAGATTTGCCGCTCCGGACGGAAAAATATTCTATCTTGATAAAAAAATAACCGTTCCCGGAGTAAAAGTTGAAGAAGGAAAAATCGTTCCTTCAAGCGTCAAGGCCGCAATCACGGCCGAATCCGCCGGAACGGAATACAATATCGGGCCGATTGAAAAACTTTCAATTCCCGGATTTAAGGGTTCGGCAAAATACGACAAGTTTTACGCAACCGCTCAAAATCCAATGGCCGGAGGATTTACCGGCGAAATGACTTATCCGACCGAAGAAGACATTAAAAACGCCCGCGAAAAAACAACGGTCAGCCTTAAAGAAAATCTCTCATCTTTCCTTTCAGCGCAAATTCCAAAAGATTTCAAAAAAATTGACGGCGGAGAACAATTATCCATATTAAACGAAAAAATCAGCGATGGAATAGACGAGAACGGCAATTTTTCCATTTTTCTTGAAGCTGAATTGAAAATCATCGCCTTCAAGGAAACCGACGCCCTGAATTTGATAAATGATCTGGCCAAGCAAGCGCTTGGGAGCGATTACGAAATTAAAAATTATAAACTGGATTATCAAACTTCGCGGCCTGATTTTAAAAACGGCGAATTGTCGTTTTTGGCCGCTTATCAGGGAAATTTTTGGAAACCGATTGACATTGAAGATTTCAAAGCCGCGATAATCAAAAAAAATGAAAGCGATTTGAAAATCGCCGTTTTCGCTTTGCCGGGTGTTGAACGGGCAACGGTTTCTTTCTGGCCTTTTTGGGTAAAAAGAGTTCCTGATAATTTAGCCAAAATAAAAATTGAAATAGAGTAGGGAAGGGTTGACATCAAACGCTCAATCCGTTATTATCTTTCCACATGTCTAAAAAAGACAAAGAAAAGCCGGTTGAAGGAATTATTCTTGAAGCTCTGCCGTCGGCAACTTTTAAGGTAAAACTTGCGAACGGCAATGAAGAAATTTTGGCTTATTTAGCCGGCAAAATGAGATTGTATTATATTAAAGTGCTTCCGGGAGACAAAGTTCTGCTTGAATTAAGTCCTGACGGAAAAAGAGGAAGAATAATCAGAAGATTATGAAAGTGCGTTCTTCGGTTAAAACGATTTGCAAAAACTGTAAAACTGTCCGGAGAAACGGACGGCTTTATATTATTTGTAAAAAAAATCCAAAACATAAACAACGGCAAGGATAACTATGCGTTTAGCGGGCATCAACATTCCTGATAATAAAAGAATAGAAATTTCTTTAACCTATATTTACGGCGTAGGCCGTCATTTAGCGCAAGATATTTTGAAAGCCGCCGGCATTGACGCCGCTAAAAAACCTACGCAATTGACACCCGAAGAAGTGAGTAAGATTAAAGAATTTATTGAAAAAAAATATAAAATTGAAGGAGAATTGAGGCAATTGATTAAAAGCAACATCAAGCGGTTGAAAGAAATCCGTTGTTATCGCGGTTCCAGACACGAAAGAAAATTGCCCGTAAGGGGACAGCGGACAAAAACCAATTCTCGGACGATTCGCGGCAATGTCAGAAAGACAGTCGGCAGCGGAAAAAGAAAAGTTGATTTGAAATAATATTTTTATGGGACAAAAAAAAGTAATTCAACAAACAAACGAAGAGGCGTTAAAAGAAACCGAAAAACTGGAATCAGCGGCTTCAAAAGCCGGCCAAGTCAAAAAGGAAAAAACCGCCGGCAAGAAGATAAGCAAAGGAAAAATTTACATTAATGCCAGCTATAATAACACTATTTTGACGGCTGCCGATGAAAACGGCAATGCTTTGGCTTGGGCTTCAGCCGGCTCACTGGGTTTTTCCGGACCCAAAAAAGCGACGCCGTTCGCCGCTTCAAAAATGGTTTCCGCCATATCGGAAAAACTCAAAAAAATCGGATTTGAAGACATTGAAATAATTATTAAGGGAGTGGGCAAGGGCCGCGATTCAGCCATCAAATCATTGGCTAATCAGGGTTTTAATATCACGACCATTAAAGATGAAACGCCGATTCCTCATAATGGAACGCGTCCGCCAAAAGCAAGGCGCATATAAAATAATATTATGTTATTAAGAGCTAAAGAAAAAAAAGAACGGGCCTTGGGAATCAAGCTTCAGTTGAAAGCCGAACGTTGCGCCGGACCAAAATGCGCCATGACCAGGCGGCCTTATCGTCCCGGCATGCATGGCGGAAAAAGAAAACGCAGCGTTTCCGAATACGGACAGCAATTGATTGAAAAACAAAAGGTCAAAATTATTTACGGATTGCGGGAAGCGCAGCTGCGCCGACTTTTTAAGGGCAATTTAAAAACCGGTTCAATCGGCCGCAATATTATGACGATTTTGGAGCGCCGGCTTGATAACGTTGTTTTTCGGCTTGGCTTGGCGCCTTCGCGAATTGTCGCCCGCCAATATGTCAATCACGGCCATTTTACGGTTAACGGCAAAAAAGTCACTGTCCCGTCTTTTTTGGCAAAAACCAACGACATTATTTCCATCAAACCGAGTTCAAAAGAACTTTTGATTTTCAAAAATTTGCCGAATACCATTAAAAATTACAACCCGCCGGAATGGCTGGAAATTGACAAAGACAAACTTGAGGGTAAAATAAAATCTTTGCCTCAAGGCGCGGAAATGCCGTTTGATATAAATTTGGTCGTAGATTATTATTCAAGATAAAGAAATTAAAATTATGGAATACGCAAAATTAAGCGAAGCCGTAAAAATTAAAAAAATTTCCGAAACCGACACCGAGGGCGTTTTTGAAATTGAAGGTCTTTATGTCGGCTACGGATTGACCGTTGGCAACGCCTTGAGGCGAGCGCTTCTTTCATCATTGCCCGGCGCCGCCGTTACTCAAGTAAAAATCAAAGGTGTTAAACATGAATTTTCCGCCGTCAGCGGAATAAAAGAAGACGTTATTGAAATTATCGCCAATCTTAAGCGCGTCCGTTTCAAATTTTTCGCCGATGAACCGCAAACATTAACGCTCAAAACAAAGGGCGAACGCGACGTCCAAGCGAAAGACATTGAAACTAATCCCTTGGTTGAAATTATCAATCCCGAAGCCCATATCGCCGCTTTAACCAATAAAAACTCGGAACTGGAAATGGAGCTGGTTATTGAAAAAGGATTGGGATACGCTCCGGTTGAAAGCCGAAAAGCGGAAAAACTGCCGGTGGGAGTGATTGCCATTGACGCTTTTTTCACGCCTGTGCTTAACGTGAATTTTACCATTGAAAATATGCGCGTCGGAGAACGAACCGACTACAATCGGCTGATAATTTCCATAAAAACCGACGGCAGCATCGCGCCGTCAAACGCCCTGCACAAAGCCGCCAATGTTTTACGCGACCATATTGATAAAATTTCGGCAATTGAAGTAAAGGAAATAAAAGAACCGACTAAAACGAAAGAGCCGAAAAAAACCAAAAAAGAAAAGGCGGAAAAGAAAACTAAAAAGACAAAATAAAATGCGCCACTTAAAAAAAGGCAGAAAATTCCACAGAAAAAAAGGACAAAGAAAAGCGCTGATTAAGGGATTGCTTAATAATTTAATCTCTATCGAAAAAATAGAAATTACCGAAGCTAAAGCGAAGGAAATCAAACCGCTGGCGGAAAAATTAATCACTCTCGCCAAGCGCCAAAATTTGGCGTCATTAAGAATTCTTTTGTCGCGGCTCAACAAAAATTCCGCCCAAAAATTGTATTACCAAATCGCGCCGCGCTATCTTGAACGAAAAGGCGGCTATTTAAGAATAATTAAAACCGGGAAAACGAGAAAAAACGATAAATCGGATATGGCAATCGTTGAATTTATTTAGGGGTTGACATTGAATAACTATTTGATTATCATAAAAATTGTCGTTGAATAAAACATAAAAAAGTCGTAAATCCAGCTTTTAGGTTTTAGGTTTTAGCTTTTGGATAAATTATTTCTAACAGCTAACAGCTAACAGCTAACAGCTAAAACAAATGGCAGAAAAAGAAAAATTCGAACGAACTAAGCCGCACTTGAATGTCGGCACCATCGGCCACGTTGACCACGGCAAAACAACTCTTACCGCGGCCATCACTCACGTCCTTAAATTAAAAGGTCTTATTGACAAAGAAGAATCGGTTGACCAGATTGACAACGCGCCGGAAGAAAAAGCAAGAGGCATCACTATTGCTTTGCATCATTCCGAATATCAGTCGGAAAAAAGGCATTACGCGCACGTTGACGCTCCTGGACACGCGGATTACGTCAAAAACATGATTACCGGCGCCGCCCAAATGGACGGAGCGGTCTTGGTGGTTTCAGCCGCCGACGGCCCGATGCCGCAAACCCGCGAGCATATTTTATTGGCGCGCCAAATCGGCGTGCCGTCCATCGTCGTTTTCCTTAATAAAGTTGACCAAGTTGACGATAAAGAACTTATTGACTTGGTTGAAGCGGAAGTGCGGGAACTTTTGAAAAAATACGAATATCCGGGCGATGAAACGCCGATTATCAAGGGTTCGGCTCTCAAAGCTTTAAACGCCAAATCAGCCGATGAAGAAGACGTTAAACCGATTTTGGAACTCGTCAAAGCTTTGGACGAATACATTCCTGAACCGGTCAGAGAAATTGACAAGCCGTTTTTAATGCCGATTGAAGACGTTTTTTCAATTGAAGGGCGGGGAACTGTCGTTACAGGACGCGCTGAAAGGGGAATCATCAAAAACAACGAAGAAATCGAGATTGTCGGATTGCGTCCGACGCAAAAAACCACGATTACCGGCATTGAAATGTTCAAAAAACTTTTAGATGAAGGCCGGGCCGGAGACAATGTCGGCATCCTTTTGCGGGGACTTAAAAAAGAAGACGTGGAACGCGGCCAAGTGGTGGCAAAACCGGGCAGTGTTACTCCGCACACCGAATTTGAAACTGAAATTTATGTTTTAACTAAAGAAGAAGGCGGCAGGCACACTCCGTTTTTCAAGGGCTATAAACCGCAATTCTACATGCGCACCACTGACGTTACCGGCGAGGTGATTTTGCCCCAAGGCGTTGAAATGGTGATGCCTGGCGATACCATTAAATTATCGGTTAATTTGATTATGCCGGTGGCTTTGGAAGAAAAGCAGAGGTTTGCCATCCGCGAAGGAGGAAAAACCGTTGGCGCGGGAGTTGTCACCAAAATTATAAAGTAATCTCCGAACCACTCTTTGTTGCGCCCGGTAGTAGAATTTCAATATGACAAAAACAGTCGAACAGCAATCAAAACTCAGATTGAGGATTAAATCCTACGACCATCGATTGATAGACAATTCGGCGAAAACGATTATTGACATGGCGACCAGAAACGGCGCCGAAATAGTCGGTCCGATTCCTTTGCCCACCGAATTCAGACGCTATACGGTTAATCGCTCCACTTTCGTCCATAAGCCGAGCCGCGAACAATTTGAATTGCGGGTGCATAAACGGCTTATTGACATCTTAAATCCCAACCAAAAAATCATCCAATCTTTAAGCAGTTTGAATTTACCGGCCGGAGTGGAAGTGGAAATAAAAATGAAATAAAATAACAAAAAACGCCTCAAATAAATTGTGGCGTTTTTTGTTATTGACATGCCCCGCGCTATTTGCTATCTTTATTCCAATGGTTTTTTGACCAGTCAAATAAAAAAAGAGCGGGTTTAGCCAAAAACAGCCGGTTAAATCTGGCTGTTTTTATTATTATGCCGTTTATTCTCGGTAAAAAATTGAAAATGTCCCAGATTTGGAAAAACGATAAAGCGATTCCCGTAACGCTGATTCAAGCCGGCCCGGCAAAAATCACCCAAATCAGAACAAAAGAAAAAGACGGCTACAGCGCCGTTCAAATTGGTTTTGACGCGACAAAAAAAAGATTAAACAAACCGCTTCAGGGCCATTTGAAAGATTTAGGAAATTTTAAACATCTTAAAGAATTCAGAATTGACGGCGAACGACAAGCAATAAGCGACAAGGAATATAAAGTTAGCGATATTTTAGATGTCAGCCAATTTCAAGAAGGCGCGAAAGTTAAAATCAGCGGATTAGACAAAGGCCGCGGTTTTCAAGGCGTTGTTAAAAGACACGGATTCCACGGCGGTCCGCAAACTCACGGCCAAAAAAACCGCTTGCGGGCTCCCGGCTCTATCGGCAGCACCGCGCCGCAAAGAGTTATTAAAGGAAGAAAAATGGCCGGACACATGGGGCAAGAAAGAACATCCGTTAAAAATCTTGAAATTGTAAGCATTGATAAAGATAAAAATATTTTAATGGTCAAAGGAGCGGTTCCCGGAGCAAGAGGAACATTATTAGAAATTAGTAATTAGTAATTTTATGACTACCGACGTTTTCAATAAACAAAATAAAAAAATAGAAACAACGGAATTGCCGGAAAAAATATTCGGAATAAAATGGAATCCGAATTTGGTGCATCAGGCCTTAATGACCCAATTAGCCAACCGTCGGGAACCGATTGCGCATGCCAAAGGAAGGGGCGAAGTCAGAGGCGGCGGCAAAAAGCCCTGGCGCCAAAAAGGCACCGGCCGCTCCAGACACGGTTCAATCCGTTCGCCGATTTGGAAAGGAGGCGGCGCCACTCACGGTCCGAATAAAGAAAGAAATTTCGGCAAAAAAATCAATAAAAAAGCGAATCGCTTGGCGATTTTTTCAATCCTTTCAAAAAAACTGGAAAATAACGAATTCAAATTGATAGATGATTTGAAAATTGAACCGGCAAAATCAAAAAACGCGGCAATGTTTTTGAAAAAAATATTCGGCGACAAACCGAACGCGCTTTTAATCGCTTCAACCGATAATCGTAAAATCAAGCAATTGGTTTCCAATATTAAAAATATTGACGCTATCGGCGCGAAATCATTGAATATCTACGATTTATTGAAATATAAAAATATTTTATCCGAAAAAAAAGCGGTAAAAGAAATGGAAGAATGTTATATATGACCAATTCAAACGCGATAAAATCCATCATTAAACAAGCTTGGACAACGGAAAAAGCCGGTGATTTGACGCGCGCTAAAAAATATATTTTTATAGTTGACAAAAAAACAAACAAACCGGAAGTGAAAAAAGCTGTTGAATCGATTTATAAAGTTAGGGTGGCTTCGGTTAACATTGTTAACGCGAAAGAAAAGCCGAGGCGACTGGGAAGAACCATGGGCAAAGTGTCCGGTTTTAAAAAAGCGATTATAACGTTAAAAGAAGGAAAAATTGACGTAATGCCGACTTAAAAGAGCTGAAAAGCTTAAAAGCTGAAAAGCATTATTAAAGTTTTATGAAACAATATAATCCGACAACTCCATCAAGAAGACAAATGACAACTCCTATTTATCGGGGCGTTTTAAGCGCGGTTGAACCCTATAAAAATCTTACTTCAAAAATTTGCCAGCGCGCGGGCCGCAATAATCAAGGCCGAATCACCACTCGCCACCAAAGCGGCGGCCATAAAAAACTTTATCGCTTAATCGATTTCAACCAGAATAAATTAAACGTTCCGGCGCGAGTTGAAACCATTGAATACGACCCTTACCGCACGGCTTTTATCGCGCTGATTTTATACAAAGACGGCGAACGTTCTTATATTTTAGCTTCAAAAAATATGAAAGTCGGCGATGAAATTATCGTTGCCGAAAACGCGCCGTTAAAAGAAGGCAATCGCTTGGCGCTTAAAAACATTCCGATTGGTTATTTTATTTATAATATAGAAATGAAAAAAGGCGGCGGCGGAAAATTAGCCCGTTCAGCCGGTTCTTACGCCGAAGTTTTGGCCCAAGAAAACGGCTGGACGAATTTAAAGCTTTCCTCCGGAGAAATCAGAAAAATTGACTGGAAAAATTTCGCTTCCTTGGGACAAATTTCCAATCCGGATTGGAGCTTGACGGTTATCGGAAAAGCCGGCCGTTCAAGGCATTTGGGCATCAGGCCGACGGTCAGAGGCAGCGCCATGAATCCTTGCGACCATCCTTACGGCGGCGGCGAAGGAAGAGCCATGAGGGGGACAAAGAGGCCGAAAACCAGATGGGGAAAAATTACCGGCGGAAGAAAAACCAGAAATAGAAAGAAATGGAGCAATAGGGTAATTATAAAACGCAGAAAGTAAAAACATGAGCAGGTCATCCAAAAAGGGTCCGTATATTGACCCGAAATTATTAAAAAAAATAAGCAAAATAAAACCCGACGACAAAACGGTTGTTAAAACTTGGTCAAGGGACTGTTCAATCGCTCCGGAAATGGTCGGTTATACGTTTGGAGTTTATAACGGAAAAAATTTTATTGAAGTAAGAATAACCGAAGAAATGATAGGCCATTGCCTGGGAGAATTTTCGCCAACCAGAAAATTCGTCAGGCACGGCGGAAAAATCCAGAAAGAATTGGAACAAAAAGCGGCGGAAACGCAAAAATAAAAATCATGAAAACCCAAACAGCAAAACTGAATCATCTTAGGATGGCGCCGCGGAAAGTGCGGCTAATCGCCAATTTGCTTAAGGGATTGCCGATTGACGAAGCCGAAGCCCAGCTAATGATAAATCCAAGAAAAGCAACCGAACCGTTGCTGAAGCTTTTGCGTTCAGCAATAAATAACAGCAAACAAAAAGAGCTGAAATTGGGAAACCTTTTTATTAAAGAAATCAGAGTTGACAACGGGCCTATTTTGAAGAGATCAATGCCTCGAGCGCAGGGAAGAGGCGCCATGATTCAAAAAAAATCAAGCCATATTACTTTAATTCTGGCGGAAAGCGAAAAATTAAAAGAGCCGAGATTCAAAATTAAAAAAACGGAAAAAATTTCAAAATTACGCGCGGAAAAAATGGAAAAAAATAAAGAAAAGGAAGAAAAAGAAAGGCCGACTGAAAAATTCTCAGCCAAAAAATCGCCCGGTAAAGGATTTTTCAAAAAAATGTTCAGTAGAAAAAGCATATAAATATGGCGCAAAAAATAAGACCGGATTCATTTAGATTGGGAATAATTAAAGATTGGAATTCCAGATGGTTTTCCAAAAATTTCAAACCTTTATTGGAGGAGGATGTTTTGATTAGAAAAATCATCAATAAAGAAATCAGCAGCGCCGGAATTGACAAGATAGAAATCGAAAGAATGGGCAATAAATGCAGAATCTCCGTCAAAGTGGCGCGTCCCGGATTAGTTATCGGCAGAGGCGGCAAAGGAATTGAAACCCTTACAAAAAAATTAGAATCAAATTTGAAAAAATTAAGGGCTAAAAAAGAAATCAAAGAGTCTCCGGCAATAAATTTGAATATTGAAGAAGTAAAAAGGTCTGAAGTTTCAGCCGCGGTCATCGCTCAAAATATCGCTTGGGACACGGAAAAAAGAATGCCTTTCCGCCGGCTTATTAAAAAATATCTGGAATCAATAATGCATAATAAAGAAGTCAAAGGAGCGAAAATAAAAATTGCCGGCCGATTAGGTGGCTCTGAAATCGCGAGAAGCGAACATTTGGAACAAGGAAATCTTCCTTTGCACACTTTTCGGGCGAACATTGATTACGGACAGGCAACGGCTTTTACGACTTACGGCACGATTGGAGTAAAAGTTTGGATATATAAAGGCGATGTGTTTAAAACGAGTTAATAAGCTTAAAAGCTAAAAAGTTAAATATGTTAATTCCTAAAAAAGTAAAACATAGAAAATGGCAAAAGGGCAGGTCCAAAAACCGCCAGGTTGAGATTAGAGGAACGGCTTTAAGTTTCGGCAATTGGGGATTGCAGTCGTTGGAAAGCGCTTGGATTAATTCAAGGCAAATTGAAGCCGCCAGAAAAACAATTTCTCATTTTACCAAAAGAGGCGGCAAAGTTTGGATAAGAATTTTTCCCGACAAGCCGATTACAAAAAGACCGCCGGAAGTGACAATGGGCGGAGGAAAGGGCAGCGTTGACCATTATGTATTTCCGACAAGACCAGGCAGAATTTTATTTGAAATTGACGGCATAAGCGAAGAAACCGCCAAAGAAGCGTTAAGAAGGGCGGGCCATAAATTGCCGGTCAAAACAAGAATAATATCAAAATGAAAAAATCTGATTTCCAACAATTAAAAACAAAACCATTGCCTGAATTGGCGAAACAATTGGAAGAATACCGAGAAAAATTAAGGACTCTTCAATTTGATTTGGCCCAAGGAAAAGTCAAAAATGTTTCAGAAATAAAAAAAATAAAAAAAGCGATCGCGAGAATATTAACCATTATTAATAAAATACAAACATGAAAAGACAACTGCAAGGAACTGTTATTTCCGACAAAATGAATAAGACTCGAGTGGTGGCGGTGAATCGCTTGAAAAAACATTCAAGGTACAAAAAATATTACAAATCAACTGTTAAATTTAAAGCCCACGACGAGAAAAATGAATATAAAACTGGCGATAAAATAATTATTGAAGAAACAAGGCCGATGTCAAAAGAAAAAAGATGGAAAATTGTCGGTAAATTATGATTCAAGAACGGTCAATTTTAAAAATCGCGGATAATTCCGGAGCGAAAATCATTCGCTGTTTTAAAGTTTTGGGCGGAACAAAACGCCGCTACGCCGAGATCGGCGATATAATCGTCGCTTCGGTGCAAAAAAGCGAACCGAGAAAAGCCGTAAAGAAAAAAGATATCGTAAAAGCCGTGATTGTCAGGCAGCGAAAAACTTTTTGCCGGCCTGACGGCTCCTGCGTCAGATTTGACGAAAATGCCGCGGTCTTAATTGACCCGAAAAAAGAACCGCAAGCCACGAGAATTTTCGGCCCGATACCGAGAGAGCTTAAAGAAAAAGGCTTTGAAAAAATCGTAACAATGGCGGAAGAAATAGTATGAAAATTCATAAAGGAGACACAATAAAAATAATCACCGGCAAAGACAGCGGAAAAACCGGCAAAGTTTTAAAGGTTATCCCCAAAAAGGACAAGATTTTAATTGAGGGGCTGAATTTATTTAAAAAACACGTTCGGCCTAAAAAACAAGGCGAAAAGGGCCAAACGATTCTGGTTCCGCGGCCGATTAACGTTTCAAACGCAATGATTCTTTGCGCTTCTTGCGGCCAAGCGGTTAAAATCGGCTATCGCCTGGAAGGCGAAAAAAAAGAAAGGATTTGTAAAAAATGTAAAGCGAAAATATGACAAATTTATTCCAAAAATATCATAAAGAAATTATTCCCGCTATGAAAGAAAAATTCGGCTATAAAAACAGCTTGATGGTTCCGCGATTGGAAAAAATCGTCGTCAATGTCGGCGTCGGCCGATTAAGCCAGCAAAGCAATTTTGAAGAAAAAATACTGCCCGAAATAATCAAAGACTTGTCTATAATTACGGGACAAAAACCGGCTAGCGCGAAAGCCAAAAAATCAATCGCCGGATTCAAAATAAGAGCCGGTCAAACTGTCGGATTAAAAACCACCTTGCGGAGCAAGCGAATGTACGATTTTCTGGAAAGATTGAATTCCGTCGCTTTTCCCCGGGTCAAAGATTTTCGGGGCATTAATCTTAAAAACGTCGATAATAACGGCAACTTGACCGTCGGCTTCAAAGAACACGTGATTTTTCCGGAAATCAATGTTGAAGCTTCAAAGATTGACTTTGGCTTGGAAATCAGTATTGTAAGTAATGCTAAAAAAAGAGAAGAGGCGATTGAGCTTTATCGGCAATTGGGATTGCCGCTCAAAAAATCCTAAATTTATGGCTAAACAATCGGTAATAGCGCGAGCTTTAAAAAAACCAAAATATTCAACTCGGATTGTCCGGCGTTGTTTTAAATGCGGCCGCAAAAGAGGTTATATCAGAGATTTCGGCTTATGCAGAATTTGCTTCAGAGAAATGGCGAGCAAGGGCGAAATCCCGGGAGTGAAAAAAGCCAGCTGGTAATATGTCCTATATAAATTTATTGACACAACTGAAAAACGCTCAAGCGGTTAAAAAAGAGAATATAAAAGTTCTTTTTTCAAAAATTAACGAAACAATCGCGAAAATTTTAACTGCCAACAATTTTATTGATTCCGTTGAAAAAAAAGGCAGGGGAGTAAAACGCATTTTGGATATTAAGCTGAAATATGAAAAAGGAGCCGCGGCGATTAAGGGCATAAAACTTATCAGCAAGCCGTCCCTCAAAATTTACATCGGCTACAAAAACATCAGGCCGGTAAAACAAGGTTACGGAATAATGGTCATCTCAACTCCAAAAGGAATAATAACCAATAAAGAAGCGAGAAAATTAAAGGTTGGCGGAGAAGCATTATTTGAAATTTGGTAAATTAAATTAATTATGAGCAAAATCGGAAAAAAACCAATAATAATTCCCGAAGGCGTTGAAGCGCAAATCAGCGAAGAAACGATAAGAATCAAGGGCAAAAACGGCGAATTGTCGCTAAAAATTCTGCCTCAAGTTAAAGTTGAATTAAACGACGGGAAAATTATCTTCAACGCCGCCAATAAATCAAAAAGCTCATGGGCAAATTGGGGAACGATGAGAGCGCTGGTCAATAACGCCGTTCTTGGCGTAAAAGACGAATTTTCAAAAATCCTGGAAATTGAAGGGGTTGGTTATCGGGCCACGATGGACGGCAAAAATTTATCGCTGGCTCTCGGCTTTACCAATCCAATAAAAATTTCTCCGCCTGAAGGAATAACGATTTCCGTTGATAAAAACACGATTAAAATTTCCGGCGCCGATAAATTTTTGGTCGGCCAAATCGCCGCCAAAATCAGAGAACTTAAAAAACC
>JBBTZV010000032.1:0-7531 GCA_038061215.1 Patescibacteria group bacterium | reverse complement strand
GGGCGAGCCTCGCTCAAAAATTTTATTAAAATTTTTGAGCGGGTAAGGGGAATCGCCCGCGACTAAATTTTTTGAAAAAATTCTTTTAATCTTCTTCTACCGGCGCCACTTTTCCACCATAATTCTCGTTGTTTCGCTTCGCTTATAGTTTTAAATTGTTCTGAAAATAATAATTTAAGAGGTTTGCGATATTTTGTTGCGATGACTTGACCAGAATTATGCAATTTTAGTCTATTTTCCAGATTTTTTGTATATCCAATATAAGTTCTTCCATCTTTTATGCTTTTAAGAATATAAACAAAATACATATTTTGAAGCGGGCCGCCCTCTGGGCGAGCCTCGCTCAAAAATTTTATTAAAATTTTTGAGCGGGTAAGGGGAATCGAACCCCTGTCACCAGTTTGGAAAACTGGAGTAATGGCCATTATACGATACCCGCAGTTTTTTTATTTTAACACAGCTCTTGATTTTTTCAAGAAAATCAAGATACTTAATTATACAAGGATTAACAACATGTTTGTTATTTTTTACCATAAAATTCCGCGCCGGTTCAGAATTTTAATTCTTTTTTTGTTGATTATTTTAACGACTTATTTTGTCGTCCGTTTTTTGACTCCCAACCCCAAAATCATTCCGGATGAATTTCTTAAGGCCCGGCAGGAAGCGTCGCTGATTGCTAAAGAAATTATCGCGGTTTCCGTTGGAATCAACGAAAATTTGAATAAAGTTTCGGAGTTAGACAGCCAGAAAAAATACAGCGAAGCGCTGGTTATTATTTCAGCGGAGCGCGAGCGCAATTGGCTGGCGCGGGAAAAAGCCATTAATTTATCCGTAAAATTGGCGGCGATGGCGGAAAATATTTCCGCTATTGAGCCGAGTTCAGCCGGCCAAGTCGCGCTTCAGGCAGTCAGCTTGGAAACCGCTTTAATCAGCCGGCTGATTAATTACAATGATTATTTAAACCAGCTGTTTGAAATTTTAAGGGAAAAATTTTTGGACCCTCAAGCGTCGGATACCGACGGCAAAATTTTAGAATTAATAGGAAAAATAAACGAAGAAGCCAGAATTATCAACGAATTGGATGGAAATTTCAACGAGTTAATGGCAAAATTCGATAAAATATAATGAAACGGCCGATAATTTTATTAATCGCAATTATTGTCTTGGCGGTGAGCGCCGGTTTTTTTGTTTATCAGCCCCTGTCTTCGCCTTTTGATTTTTTAAGCAAGAGGATGCCGTGGCGTTTAGGTTTGGATTTAATCGGCGGCACGCATTTGGTTTATGAGGTTGATTTTTCCGGAACAGCCGATTCCGACCGCCAATCGGTGATGGAAGGCCTAAGAGACGTGATGGAGCGGCGGGTAAATTCATTCGGAATCAGCGAGCCGCAAGTGGTCACTTCAAAAGTCGGCGATTTTTACAGGATTATCGTGGAGCTCGCCGGCGTTAAAAATCCCCAGGAAGCGGTTGACCAAATCGGCCGGACGGCTTTTTTGGATTTCAGAGAAGTTATTGAAGAAAAAATTGAAGGGCAAGACGAGCCGAAAGTCAGTTTCATTCCAGCCGGACTTACTGGAAAATATTTGGCAAAAGCGCAGATAATATCCAATGAATTGGGGCAGCCACAGGTTGCTTTGAATTTTAACGACGAAGGAAAAAAATTGTTTGAAGAAATCACAGGAAAAAATATCGGCAAGCCATTGGCCATATTTCTTGATAATAATTTAATTTCCAGCCCGAGGGTCAATGAAAAAATTATCGGTGGCAACGCGGTAATTACCGGATTGAATATTGATGAGGCAACGGCGCTCGTTAATTTGCTTAACGCCGGAGCGTTGCCGGCGCCGGTAAATTTAGTCAGCCAGCAGTTGGTCGGCGCTTCTTTGGGAGAAGTTTCGCTGAAAGACGCGATTTACGCCGGCTTTATCGGAACTTTGCTGATACTGATTTTTATGATTTTTTATTACCGGCTTTTCGGTTTTTTCGCGGCAATCGCGCTTTTGATTTATATTGTTTTGACTTTGGCGGTTTTCAAAATTACTTCAATGACTATGACTTTGTCGGGCATCGCCGGTTTCATTCTTTCAATCGGAATGGCGGTTGACGCCAATATTTTGATTTTTGAAAGAACCAAGGAAGAAATTAAAAAGGGTTTGTCAAAGTTGTCGGCTATTGAAGAAGGTTTTCGTCGGGCTTGGCCGCCGATCCGCGATTCCAACATCACCACCGTCATTTCTTCCATTATCCTTTATCAATTCACGACCAGCTTTATCAAAGGATTCGCTTTGGCCCTGCTTATCGGCGTTTTAGTTTCAATGTTTTCGGCAATAACCATCACCAAAACTATTTTAAGAGTTTTTATAAGAAAATGAATATCGTTAAATACAAATATATTTTTTTAAGCGTTTCCGGCATTTTGATTTTGGCCAGCGTTGTTTCTGTTTCTGTTTTCGGTTTCAAACTCGGCATTGATTTTGTCGGCGGCACATTGTGGCAGATAAAACCAACAACCAACAACCAACAATCAACAACCAACGACTTGATAACATTTTTTGAAAATGATTTGAAAGAAAAAAATGTAAGCGTGTATTCGGCCGAGGGAGGAGGTTTTTTGATTCGGCTCAATCATCTTTCTGAAGAAAAACATCGCGAATATCTCCAATCTTTGAAGAAAAAATTCAACGGAATTGAAGAATTGAGTTATGAAACCATCGGGCCGACAATCGGCAAAGAACTGCGCAATAAAGCGATTAAAGCCGTTATTCTGGTGCTTTTGGGAATATCGCTTTATGTCATTTACGCTTTTCGCAAATCATCGGCATTCATTAAGTCGTGGAAATACGGCTTGATTACCTTGCTTACTCTTTTTCACGACATTATCATTCCAACCGGCCTTTTGGCGTTTTTGGGCTGGAAATTTGGCATTGAATTGGACACAAAATTCATTGTGGCGCTTTTGGTCATTATGGGGTTTTCAGTTCACGACACCATTGTTGTTTTTGACAGGATTAGGGAAAATTTATCAATCAGCCGTGGAAAATTAGATCTTCCGCAAATCGTCAATTCCAGCATAAAGCAAACCATAGCCCGTTCAATCAACACTTCTTTTACGCTGGTTCTCGCTTTGGTCGCGCTGTTCTTTTTCGGGCCGGCTTCTTTAAAATATTTCATATTGATAATACTGGTCGGAACAATTATCGGCACTTATTCTTCAATTTTTATCGCCAGCCCCTCATTGACATTTAAGGGAAAATTTGGTAATTAATAAAGCATGCTTAAGGAAATAATCAACAATTTAATCAAAAATTTGGACGTCAGGCAAAAAGACGTCATTACAACCCGTTTTGGGTTAAAAGGAGAAAAGCTGACTTTGGCGGCGGTGGGAGAAAAATATCATTTAACCCGCGAAAGAATCAGGCAGATAGAAGAAATTTCTCTGAAATTAATCGGAGAAAAAGCGGCTGATGATAAACAATTCAATGATTTTGTCGGCGTTTGCGTTAATCATTTGAAAAAAATCGGCGGCATAATGAAAGAAGAGAAATTTTTAAACGACATTCGCGATTTATTCAAAGACGAAAGCGTAAATCAGCAGCAATTAAAATTCATTTTTGAAGTTGCCGGCGGCCCGAAATTTTATCGCCAAGACGGCGATTTTTACGGTTTTTGGCATTTGGACGATAAAGCATTCAGCGCGATGGATGATTTTATCAATAAATTAGCCAAATTGCTTAGCGCTAAAAAAGAAGAGGTTCTTAAGCAAAAGAAATTCAACGAAATTTTTTCTTCATTTGTCAGAACAAGCGGCATAAGCGAATCACTGGCGAAAAATTACATCGCTGTTTCAAAAAAATTCAAAACCAATTCTTTCGGCGAATTCGGATTGTCGCAGTGGGAAGAAATCAATCCTCAAACTATCGGAGCAAAAACTTATTTGATTTTGAAAAAGCGCGGCCAATCTTTGCATTTCAGGGAAATCGCCGAAGAAATCAACAAAGCAAAATTCGATAAAAGGCCGGCTTTGCCGCAAACGGTTCACAATGAATTGATTAAAGACCCGCGTTTTGTCTTGGTCGGCCGGGGAATGTACGGCCTTTCGGAATTTGGCCTTAAGCCCGGAGCGGCCCAAGAAGTCATCAAGCGCATATTGAAAGAAAAAGGGCCGTTAGCCAGAGAAAAAGTCATTGATTTGGTGCTTCAAGAAAGATTTCTCAAGCCCAATACCGTTTTATTGAATCTCCAGAATAAAAAGCATTTTAAAAAATTAGCCGATGGAAGATACCATATTGCGTGAAACACTAAATTCTATCCGCCAGCCGGCGGACTCAACCCTAATTCGTGTTTAATAATCTTTACGATATTTTTAGCGGGGTTTTAAACAACATTTACAATGTTTTTTTGGCTGTTTGGTGGTTGATTCTGCCGCTTTTTCTTTTTGTAGTCGGCTGGCGTCTTTGGATGATTTACATCAGGACTTTGTTCGTTAAAAACATCGAATGGAAACTTTTGGAAATAAAAATTCCCAAAGAAATTCTGAAAACCCCAAAAGCCATGGAGCAGGTTTTCGCGTCTCTTTATTCTTCTTATTCTTACGGCCCCAATAAATACGCCAAATATTGGGACGGCAAAGTTGAGCCCTGGTTTTCTTTTGAAATGGTGGGTTATAGCGGAGGCGTTTATTTTTACGCTTATGTTCCGGATAAAAATAAAAATATGGTGGAATCATCTGTTTATTCCCAGTATCCTGACGCGGAAATCAGCGAAATTGACGATTACACCGATCTTTTGCCGGCTTATTTGCCGAATGAAGTTTATGATATTTGGGGCACGGAATTACATTTGGCAAACGAAAATTATTTGCCAATCAGGACATATTTTTATTTTGAAGAATCCGATGAGGATAAAAGATTGGATCCTTTGTCGGCTATTGCCGAAGCCATGTCAAAATTAAAAAAAGACGAATTGATTTGGCTGCAATTATTGATAAGTCCAACCGGCGAACAAACCGGCAATGAATGGGTAAAAGAAGGCAGAGAAAAAATTGATAAAATTGTCGGTCGGAAAAAAGAAGAAAATAAAAAAGAGCCGTTTTTGGACATTTACAGCTGGTCAAAAAATTTTCTTTGGGCGCCGGTGGAGCATCCGACTTGGCCTTCGTTGGAAAAAAAAGAAAAAGAGGAAAAGCCTAAAATTTTATCTCCGGACGAGCAGGAATTGGTAAAAGCGATTGACAATAAAATTTCCAGGTTGGGATTTGAAGCGTTTATTCGTTTTGTGTATATTGACCGCCGGGATAGTTTTTCGCCGGCAAATGTCGGAGCGGTAATGGGCGCTTTTCACCAATTTAATACCCAAAATCTTAACAGGTTTAAGCCGAAAAATATTACGTTTTTTGATTCGCTTTTTGCCAGAATATTTTCCAGATACAAAAATTTTCGGGTTCTTTTGAAAAAACGGAGAATGTTCGATTATTACAAGCAAAGAAAATTCGGCAAATACAACAAAACGCGGAAAGAAGAATTTTCCATTTTAAACACCGAAGAATTGGCGACAATTTTTCATTTTCCGACAATAATGGTTGGAGCGCCGAAAGTCAGGCATATTGAAGCGAAAAAAGGCAGCCCGCCGCCGGGATTGCCGATTGAGTAAATCAAATTAAATTTTTATGAATGAAATAGTTCTTTTTGGACAAACAAATTTTAGGGGCGAAAGAGTTAAATTTGGAATAAAAACCGACGATCGCAGACGGCATGTTTATCTTATCGGGAAAACCGGCGTGGGAAAAACAACGCTGTTGGAAAATATGGTTATTAGCGACATCAGAAGCGGCAAAGGCGTGGCTGTTGTTGACCCTCACGGCGAATTCGCCCAAAAAATACTTGATTTTGTTCCGGAAAACCGCGTTGACGACGTGATTTATTTTAATCCGTCCGACATTAATTATCCGATTGCTTTTAATCCTTTGGAATCTGTCAGCGCCGAATATCGCCATCTTATCGCTTCCGGCATTATGGGAGTTTTTAAAAAACTTTGGCCCGATGTCTGGTCCGCGCGGATGGAATACATTTTGAACAATACGCTTTTGGCTTTATTAGAATATCCGGGCTCCACGCTTTTGGGAATTATGAGAATGCTGGCGGAAAAAGAATATCGGAAAAAAGTGGTGGATAATTTGGCTGATCCGGTGGTTAAGGCTTTTTGGACCAATGAATTTGCCCGCTACACTCAAAGATTGGAAACCGAAGCCGTAGCCGCCATTCAAAATAAAGTCGGACAATTCGTGACCAATCCTTTAATCAGAAATATTATCGGTCAAACCCATTCAACCGTTGACATAAGAAAAATAATGGACGAAGGAAAAATTTTAATCATCAATGTTTCCAAGGGGAAAATAGGCGAGGACAATTCTTCGCTTTTGGGAGCCATGTTGGTAACCAAGCTTCAATTGGCGGCAATGGGCAGAGTTGATACGCAAATGGAAAAAAGAAAAGATTTTTATCTTTATGTTGACGAGTTCCAAAATTTTTCCACCGAATCGTTCGCTAACATCTTGTCCGAGGCAAGAAAATATAAATTAAATTTGATTTTAGCCCATCAATACATTGAACAGCTTCACGAAAAAGTGACGCCGGCTGTTTTCGGAAATGTCGGAACAATTATTTGTTTCAGAGTCGGCGCCATAGACGCCGAATTTCTTGAAAAAGAATTTTTACCCGAGTTTAACGCCAATGATTTGGTTAATTTGGCAAAACATAATATTTATGTAAAATTAATGATTGACGGAGTCGCTTCAAGAGCTTTTTCCGCGGAAACATTGCCACCTTACGAAATTCCGATCGAATCGTTCAGCGACGTGATTATTGAAAATTCCAGGAATAAATACGCCATGCCGCGATCTTTGGTTGAGAAAAAAATTAGCGAAGAATGGCTGGCTGAAGCGGATATTGAAGAAAAAGCGACGCGCCGTTCGGAAAAGCCGCTCGGAGAAGTTTTGAAGCCGCAAGGCCTGCCTGTTGCCGGGCAAGAGCCGGTTTTTAGAAGGAAAGAGCAGTTTCCAAAACGAGAAAAAAAATCGGTTGATATTAACGATTTAAAAGAAGCAATAAAACAATCTTTGGAAAAATTGAAATAATTTTACGATATTTGCTCCTATCGTCTAGTCTGGTCTAGGACATCGGCTTTTCAAGCCGGTAACCCGGGTTCAAATCCCGGTGGGAGCGCCAATAATTTCAACTTCGCTGTTTTTAATCGCTTCGGCGATTATTTTTTTTGCATTGAGTTTTTTCTCCGCGAGTTTGATTTTTTTTATGTCGGCTTTGGTTTCCGGATGAAGCGGGGCGAATAAAGAACAGGTGTCGTCGCAGGGCAAAATTGACGTTTCATAAGCGCCGATATTTCTGGCGATATTTATTATTTCTTCTTTATCAAAACCAGCGAGCGGCCTTATAACCGGAATTTTTATCGCTTCTTCAATAACTTTTATATTTTCCAAAGTTTGCGAAGCCACTTGTCCGATTGATTCGCCGGTTAT
>JBBTZV010000031.1:15110-16345 GCA_038061215.1 Patescibacteria group bacterium | reverse complement strand
CCTTGCGGGCGCTACCACCTCAAGGTAGTGCGTCTGCCAGTTTCGCCACCCGCGCGCATTATTTATTCTTCTAACTACTTAATACTAAATACTAAATACTAACTACTAACTACTAACTACTAACTACTAACTACTAAATACTAAATACTAATTTACGCCGCCACTCCAATTTTCTGTCTTGAAACTTTTTTGGAAACTTTTCTTAAAAAGTAAAGCTTTGAGCGATGGACTTTTTTGGGAGAACTTAAAATTTCCACCTTGGAAATCATCGGCGAATTAATCGGATAAATTTTTTCCACGCCAACGCCACCGAGCTCGGTTCTGACTGTGAAAGTGGCCCCTGATTCGTTTCCGTGTTTTCGGGCGATTACCACTCCTTTGAAATTGCCGATTCTTTCCTTGTCTCCTTCTTTAATTCTTTCGGAAACGCGGACAGTGGCTCCGGATTTGATTTTTGATAAAATTTCTTGAGAAATCATGGTTAAAGTATTTAGTATATAGAATATAGGAACTGCGGAAAAAATCAAGTATTATTAAAAATTTTTAATATATTCTTTAATTCCTCCGATAATTCAGCTTCAACTTTAATCATTCTTTTTTCTTCAACTGGAAATTCCACAGATTCGGCGTGGAGGAATTGGCGCGCGAGGCCGAAAGGATTTGTTTTTCTGCCGTAAAGCGCATCACCGACAATGGGATGGCCGATTGAAGCCAGATGAATTCTTATCTGGTGAGTGCGGCCGGTTTTCGGCATCGCTTCAACTAAAGAAAAAACTTCTTCCTTGATATTTGATATTTGATACTTGATACTTTTTATAACTTTATACTCCGTTATCGCTTCTTTTTCCATTTTGCCTTTCCAAACGGTTCTTTTGACGCCGCCGGATTTTAAGCTGATGGGCTTCGCGATTTCGCCGGTTTTTGGTTTAACTTCGCCCCAAACCAAAGCCAGATAAGTTTTTTTAATTTGTCCGGTTTGAAAAAGTTTTTTAAGATATTCAAAATATCTCTGATTTTTGGCGATTAAAATAACGCCGGAAGTGTCTTTATCCAAACGATGGACAATTCCCGGCCGAATTTCAGGAGCATCGCCCACATTTTTAATTTCCGGATAATTTTTCAAAAGCCAATCAACCAACGTGTTTTCTTTGGAAACCGCGGTTGGATGAACAAGCAGTCCCGCGGGCTTATTAACCGCTAAGAAATTTTTATCTTCGTAAATGATTTTCGGCTCC
>JBBTZV010000031.1:7073-15010 GCA_038061215.1 Patescibacteria group bacterium | reverse complement strand
ATTTAATCGTCTTCATCGTTGTCTTTCCCATCTTTGTTTTTGCCGTTGTTTTTGTAGGAATCGATTGTTTTTAAGATATTGGCTTGGATATCCTCTTCGTCTATTTCATCTTCACCTTCATTTTCTTTTTCGTCTTCATCATCGGCATGTTCGTCATCATTAGAATAATCGTCAAAATCATCCTTATCGTGATTTTCATCATTTTCTTCATCATTAGAATCGTCGTTTTTGTAAAATTTCATTTTAATAATCCGTTTTTGTTCCATTAAATCATCATCGTCAAATTCAATTTTCATTTTTCCTTCAAAATTATCTATTGAAGAAATTACGTCTTCTTCATATTTAATTTTAACTTTTCGTTCATTTTTCGGTTCTTTAACGAGTTTGCGGTAATTATCCATTGAAATTTCCAATCCAGCCGCTACTTCATAAGCCTTGTCAACAGATCCTTTATTTTTGAATTTTTTGGCGTCCGATAAAATCGTTTCAAGCTGGGAATTGAAATTGTCCAAAGCCGATTCCAGCGCCAAAGTTTGTTTTTCCGTTGTTTGTTCGAGTTGAACGATTGAAATAACCGTTTGAATTTCTTCAATTCTTTTTTGCGCCAAAGCGATGCGGGATTCTATTTTCGCTTCCGGATTCAAAGTGGCGGCCAAACGGACGTCTTCAACCAGCAATTTTATCGGATAAAGAGTTTCTCCGGGCAAACTTTTTTGGGACGCGAAAACCGTCGTGCCGCCGCTTAATAAAATCGCGATTAAGCCAAAAACAGCCGGCATTTTAAAATTAAAACTTCTTGCTCCGAAAAGTTTTTCCGGATTTTTAATTTTTATCAAGGGCGGAGTGTTTTTCATGTAATCGGCCAATTCTTCCCTTAATGATTTCAAAAATTGTTCGTCTGCCGGCAAACCGCTCATTTTTTTTAATATTTTTTTCGGATTGATTTTTTTATTCATTGATATTTTTTCTTAAAGTTTTTATGGCGCGATGGATGATGACGTAAACATTGACGGTTGATTTGCCGGTTAATTTTTTGATTTCAGAAACGCTCAATCCGTCAATAAATCTGTAAATGACGATTTTTGAATAAACCTCCGGCAGCAAATCCAAATGTTTTTTCACCAAAGCAAAATCAATTTTTATGTCCACTATGTCTTCGTTGGAACGCCTTAGATTATCAATCGGTTCCGCGATTTCATCCAGAGATACGGATCTTTTAGATTTGCCGCGATAATGGTCAATAATCAGATTATTCGCCGTTTGATAAAGAAAACCCGCGATATTTTTTATTTTTCTCCCCTCTCTTAAATACTGCCAAGTTTTGAAAAAAGTTTCGGAAGTCAGGTCTTCGGCAATTTCTTTGCCGTCCACGCGAAAAAAAATATGCCTTGAAATTCTGGCTGAATGATTGTCGTATGCTTGTAAAAACATATTTTCCAAACTCATCTGTTCGTTTTTCCGGCTTTTCTCTTTCATATTTATAGACGGCGAAATTCAAATTGTCTTACGATGTTTTATGGTGTTTCTTTATTTGATGCCGAAAAGCGTAAAATGTCGCGCTCATTAAAACAAGCATCGCAAAAATCAAAGCGACAAAAATCGTTATTTTTTGGTCAATAAAGGCCTCGCTGGCGTAAATCGTTATTAAGGCAAAAGGCAATTCCGCCAAAAAAGTGGCCAGAAAATATTTGCCGAAATAATAACGAAGAACGCCCAAAACATAACCGCCTATTTCCGAAGGCGCGGTCAAACGAAAAAGCAGGACCAGCCAAAATTTAATTTTTACAGGAATTTGCGCCAGATAATTTTCAATTTTGTTAAAATCAACGAATTGTTCCACAAGCAAGCGGCCTCCGTAACGGCCGATTAAATAAGCGATTATGTCGCCTATCAGCCAGCCGGAAAACAGCATCGTGAAAGCCGCCGTACTTCCCCAAATCATCACCGCAATCGGCGCAAGCGGCGCGCTGCTGAATGGAGACACAATCGCCGAAAGCGCCGATAAGCCGACAAAAACAGCGATAGCCAAAATTTCATTCTGATAAGCGTAATCTTCAATAAAGAAAACTATTTCGTAAAAAATTTCCTGAATAGACAGCGAACCCCAAAAAATAAAAGCCGCGATGATAATAAATAAAAAAATTGAGAAATATTTTCTGATGTTATTCATAAATAAACTATAAATAATTTTAAAAAATAATACAAACAAAATACGGCCTTAAAGGCCGTATTTTGCGCCGCATTTTTATAAATTATCAATTACGGAAGCGTGGTAAATGATTGTTCGCTGCTCGTCGCGGCATTGGCTGAAGCGTCAGTTGAACCGACCACATAATAATAAGTGCTTGATGCCGTTAAATTGATAAGTTCAAATTGATGGCTAAGCGATAAGGTGGAAGCGCTGATTGACGGCGTTCCGGTTGCGCTTATCGGCGCAGAAGCGCCATACCAGATTTTACTGTCGGATAATTCATCGGTATTCCAAATGATTTTAGTTGAAGTGGCCGTGGTGCTTGTTGTTGTCAAAGCTGAAATAATCGGCGCTGTCATATCGGTTGAAGTTGCGATTGGCGGCGTGGAAGTTGCTGTCGGAGGCGCGAAATAGCATTTCCTTTTTAGCTTCTTTTCTTTGTGTTTCTTTTTATTGAATTTTTTGTCATCATCCTCATCCTCGTCGTCGTCATCTTCATCGCCATCTTCATCATCGTCATCTTTCTTATTCTCATCCTCATCCTCGTCGTCGTCATAACAAACAATCGGCGTAGATGTGCTTATTTTGGAAATAATGCCCGGCGGCAAGATTTGGCCTGCCAAAGGTTTTATTTCACAATCAATTTTTTTAAGAATACCCGGAGCAATCAATAATCCCGGCGGCACATGTCCGGATTTGCCGGCTTCGTTTTCAAAAACCGCTTTTAAGGTGCAAATCGTTCTTGCCCCAAGTACTCCGTCTTCTTCAAGTTTGTGCTTGGACTGAAGCCTTTTGATGGCCTTATGCGTTAAAGAACCGAAATAACCGGTTATTGAACCCTCGGGATAAAATTCCGGGTATTGCCCCAGAAATTCTTGAAGTTTTTTAACGTCATCGCCGGAAGCTCCCATCCGAAGCGTGCGCTCAATTTTCAATTCTTCAGCCACGGCTTTTACTTGAGATTTTAATTCGGCGATTTTAGCCTCCAATCCCTTAATCTGCTCCATCAATTGGTTAATTGTGGCTTCTAAAGTTGAAGTGGCGGCCGTTGAAGTTGAGGTTTGGGCTGACGCGCTTATTGAGCCCAAAATCGCAAGTCCCAACAGAGCCATAACCAAAAAAACTTTTGATTTATTAATTTTAAACATTGATTTTCAATTAAATTATTTCTTATACTCGACCTTTTATTCAGTATTATTATTTTATCATATCCGACCTTTATTTAATAATAAAGACGGCTAAATAAAGCAATTATTACAACTCTCGTTTTTTTAAAAATAGCGCGTTAATCGCCACAATTATCGTGGAAAGAGACATAAATAAGGCCGCTAAAGCCGGTTCAAGCAAAATTCCTTTAAAATATAAAACTCCGGCAGCCAAAGGCAGAGCGACGATATTATATCCGGTTGCCCAAAAAAGATTTTGAATCATTTTCGCGTAAGTAAGGCGGGAAAGTTTAATAATTTTTACAATATCGCGCGGATCGTTCCTTACGAGAATAATACCGGCTGATTCAATCGCGACATTTGTGCCGGCGCCAATAGCAATGCCAATGTCGGCTTGCGTGAGAGCCGGCGCGTCATTGATGCCGTCTCCGACCATCGCGACTTTATTTCCTTTGGATTGAAGAAGTTTTACTTTTTCGGATTTTTGATGAGGCAATACCCGGGCAAAGTATTCATCAATGCCAAGTTCATCGCTTACCCACTTTGCCACGTCTGCGGAATCGCCCGTGATCATTGATGTCCGAACGCCCATTTCTTTGAGCGCCTTAATCGCTTCGCGGGATTCTTCGCGGATAACATCGGCAAGAGCAAGGGCGCCGAGCAATATCCGGTCTCTCACCACAAATATAATCGTCTGCCCTTTTTTTCCGGCATCTTGAATTTGTTCGGCAAGCTCGACCGAAACACGCATTTCAATGCTTTCAAGGAGAGACGAGCCACCAACCATAACTTCTTTTTCTTCTAACAGAGCTTTGACTCCCCGGCCTTTGAGCGCCTCAAATTTTTTCGGTTCTTTAAGAGAAAGTCCGCGCTTCTTGGCTTCGGTTACCACCGCTTTTGCGATTGGATGTTCGGACAGAGCGTCAAGAGAAGCAGCAAGCGCGAGCATTTCATCTTTTTTGATTTGGTTGCCGATAGTCCAGATATTTACAATTCCGAATTCGCCTTTGGTGAGCGTTCCGGTTTTATCAAAAAGCGCCGTATTGATAGCGCGAGCGGCTTCCAAAGCGAGGCGTTGTTTTACGAGAAAGCCGTTTTGTGCGGCTTTGGTTGTAGAGATAGAAGCGACAAGAGGGACGGCAAGACCCAAAGCGTGCGGACAAGCGATAACGAGCACGGCGACAAGCCGGGCTACCGCAAAGCCGACTTCGGCGCCGGCCGCAAGCCACGCAAAAAGCGTAATGAGACCTCCGACAACGGCAACAACGGCTAAAATAAGCGCGGCTTTGTCTGAAAGAATTTGGAGACGCGATTTAGATGCTTGAGCTTCGGTTACCAAGCGCATTACTCCGGCAAGAAACGTTTTCTCGCCGATATTTAAAACTCGCGCCTTAAGCGCGCCATCGCCGTTGATTGTGCCGGCAATGACAGCGTCGCCTTTCTTTTTAAATACCGGTTTTGATTCTCCGGTGACCATTGATTCGTTTACGTCCGATTCGCCGTCTATGATTGCGCCGTCGGCGGGAACTTTAGCTCCGGGCCGGACGAGCACGACATCATTTTCTTGAAGCTCTGAAAGCGCGATTTTTTCCGTTTTTCCATCGCGAATTATTTCTGCGGTATCAGGAAGAAGTTTTGAAAGTTCTTTGAGCGCGCCTTGCGCTCCCGATACCGCGCGCATTTCAAGCCAGTGGCCGAGAAGCATGACGGTAATCAGCGTGGTAAGTTCCCAAAATAACGCTTCCGCGCCGGCAAATACCGCATATACGCTCCAAAAATACGCGGTTGAAATCGCAATGCCGATGAGGGTCATCATTCCCGGCAGGCGCGCCTGAATTTCTTTTCGCGCTCCAACAAGAAAAATCCAACCACCGTAGAAAAAAACGATTGAACCAAACAATAGCGGCAGATATCTTGATCCGGGAAAGTCAGGCGGCGACCACTTGAAAATCTTTTCTACAATATCGGCATACAGCACGACGGGAATCGTAAGCGCTAAGCTGACCCAAAATTTTTTCAAAAACATTTCGGCGCGGTGGCCAACATGTTTGTCATGTCCTGCATGGTCCATAATTTTAAACCAAATCTTTTTTCATTTTCTCAAATTCTTCTTTGTTGATTTCGCCTTTGGCATAGCGTTCTTTAAGAATGTCTAAAGCGGATTTTTCAGTTCCGTTTTTATTTTGATTGATCAGCCATTTTATCAAAGCCGCTATGCCGACGATTATCAAAACCCAGAACAAAATCATAAAGAACCAGCCAAAGCCGAAACCAAATCCTTCGTAATATCCCATCATAAATAAGTATTTAGTATTTATTTTTCACTTTTGACCTTTATACGCCGCAGCCGCCTCCTCCCTGCGATTTCGGCGGTTCAACTTCTTCAAGAATTTTTTGGTATCCCGAAGCGCTGGAATACGCCGAGTTTAAAACTTCTTTCGCGTCAACATCTTTCCAGCTAATTCCGCGATTTTGGAAATATTTGGCAATCGTCAAATAAGTATCTTCAAACCAGTAAGAATTGACTATCAAAGCAACGCGATACATATCATTTTCCGAAACGCCTTGGCTTGCCATCAATTCCAAAAGCCCCAGCATCGCCATTCCGTGGTTGCAATCCGGAAAATAAGTGGAATTGCCGCAACAAGGCCGGTAAATGTTTTTAGAAACACGCGCAACTAAATCTTGCTGCTCCGATGTTAAATCAATAAATTGATGTTTGCTGTAATGATTCATCGCGTCTCCGTCCGACATTGTCCAGCCGCCGGTGGAAGCGAAATTTTGCGCTCCGCCGTATTGTGAATCATTCATCGGCCCGTTTTCCAAAATTTCATTTTTATTCGCCAAACCAAAAGCCCAAAGCAAATTCAAAATATAGCCGGCGTTTTTGGAATTAATCGTCAGATTTCCGTTATTTTCTCCGTAAAGAAGATTTTTTTCTTCATTGCTTAATCCGCCGCGCGATTCATAAAGCATTTCAAATTTATTGGCGTCAATCGCGCCGCTTTCAACCAGTTGTTTTCCCAAATTTTTCCATTTGACCGGCAATTCAACGCCGTTAGCGGGAATCACTTCTTCCGCGCTAAAAATTGATTGCGACACGGATGCGTTAATTGATTGCGATTCCGGAGAGTTAATCGTTTTCAATCCCGCGCTGTAAATCAAAGCGCCGGCGATAAGCACGCTGGAAAATATCAATGAAGCGGAGAGTAAATTATTTTGATTCATTTTTGTTATTATCGGATTTTTTCCACATTTTGTAAATGAAAAATAGAAAAAAACCGACGATTATGACTCCCCAGACGAAATCCGGCGCTTTCATAAAAATTTCCAGGGATTTTTGCGACCAATCGTTAAGCGCTTTGCCTATTTCCGATTGAAAAGCAGGAGACCAAAAAGCGTTTTCTGAAAAAGCCAGAATTAAAATAATTGTTCCCATTGCTGAAAAAACTATTCCGGCAATCAGGTTGGTTGAATGGACAATAAATGTTTTTGCTCCTAATTTTATTTCAAACAATCTGCCTCTGATGAATTTTGAATTTTCCAGCTTAAACCGGTCGTAAAAATAAGCGGCAATAAATAATGGAATGGTCATGCCGAAAACATAAGAGAAAGTTACGACTAAAGCTTTCCAAAAAACGCCGGAAACAACCGCCAAAGTGATGGCGCCGAAAAGCACCGGCGCGCAGCAGGAAGTGGCGGCGCCGGAAAAAATGCCGAGCAAAAAAGCTGATTTCGGCCGCGAAGCGTTTGCTGGAGCAAGCGTTATTTTTGACATCGGCAAAATAGACGCTCCTTTCCCTAAAATCGCCAAAATTCCCAAAATAATCATCAAAATTCCTCCAAAAATATAAAGTTCTTTGTGAAAATTTTGAAATACTTTGGCTAAACCGGCGGCTCCCAAACCAATGGGAATAAGAATAACGGCAATGCCGGCAAAAAACATAAAAGTCATTTTCAAAATGTTTTTCTTTTGTTTTAACGCCGAAGCCATGTAAGTCGGCAAAAGTATGCTGATGCAGCATGGCGCGAATAAGGCAACCATTCCGGCAAAAAATGAAGCGATGATTGACGCGGTAAAAATGATATCCATATTATTGCGTAACCGTTGCCGTAAAATTCAGTTCGACTTTCGGAGATTTTTTAGAATTGGTTTCAAGATAAATTGACCTTTGAGCCAATCCAACTCCCGATGGGCCGTGAGCCGCAGGATTAAAAACAGCTTCAACAATAATCGATTCTCCGGCTTTAATTTCTATATTTGCATTAGATGACGCTCCGCCATGGCCCGGCATTCCGAAAACGCCCAATTTTTTTTCAAAAGCGTCTAAAATATTGGCTATTGTGCACATGCAGGAAGTATAAACTTTTTTGACGGCAACCGCTTCATCGCCTTCATTTTTAAGTTTAAATCTGTAAGAAACATCGCCGTTTGCCATTGAAATCGTTCCAAAATCGTAATTATTTTCTTTTATTGTTAAAGCGCCGTTGGAATAGACAGATGTTTCATTATCGTTGTTTTTTTGTCCGCCAATTGTTCCGGCTAAAACCGCGATGGCGATTAAAACCGCGACGCTTCC
>JBBTZV010000031.1:4179-6973 GCA_038061215.1 Patescibacteria group bacterium | reverse complement strand
GGGCAAAGATGATAACTGCCATGCTCCATGAATTCAAGCAAAAGCGGGCCCATTGTTCCGGTTAAAATAAAACTTAAAATTATCAAAACAAAAACAGCTGTTGATCGCATTTATATTATGATATTATTATGTTTATTCGCCGAAAGATTTTTCCAGCAGTTTTTTCATTTTGAACGTGGCTGCCAGAAAAGCGATCAGTATCAAAAATTCAAGAACATCGCCGAGCCCTTCAATCCGTAAAATTTTAAAATTTTTTAAAGTTCCGTAAACTTCCAAAACAGCGAAAAAGAACAAACCAATGGAAAGTAATGTCCAGGTTTTTTCCATGCTGCCTCCTTTTACCAAAGCCGCGATTTGAATAGCTAAAATTGCCACGACAACAGCCAGCGCCAAATTAATGATTTCTAAAACAAATTCGTATTTTTCTTTTATAAGCGTTATTTCAAATCCAAAATCTTCAGCGGCTGAAATAATCGCCATCGGAGAAATTAACAATGCCAGCAACAATAACAATAAAATTGATTTTTTTAACATATTTTTAATTTTTAATGCTTAATGTTTGTGAAGCAGCGGCTCCATCGCCCTTTTAATGATTAATCCCGATAAATCAACGTATTCATTGATTAATCTTTCAAGAATATCGCGAGGGTCGCCTTGGATTTCCACCACTTCGCCGCCGTCGTTTATTTTAAGGCCGGCTATTTTGCGGGCTTTGGCAATGGCAATCATCGGCCCTAAAATCGCTATTTGTTTTTTAATGACTTCGGATATTATATTTTTAAAATCATGAATTTGTTCGGGCATATTGTATTATACCATATTTATTTTATTCTTCTGTGGATAAGTAATTTGCTATTTTTTCGCCGAATTCTTGAGCGGCTTTAGGTCCATGCGCGGTTATGATATTTCCGTCTTGAACGACGTTTTTATCGATAAATTCAGCGCCGTTGTTTTTTAATGTTTTAATTCCGCTTTTATCCGAAAGCGAACTCCAAACAGCCGCCTTTTTGCCTTTTAAAATTCCGGCTTTGGCTAAAATCGTTGGCGCAACGCAAATGGCGGCTAAAAGTTTATTTTGCGCCACGGTTTTATTGGCTATTTGATAACTTTGTTCATTGTCTAAATTTTCCAGTGCTCCGGGCCCGCCGATAAAAATAATTGCTCTAAAATCATCTACTTTAACGTTTTTGATATTCAAATCAATTTTTACTTTGCTATTGTCCGCGCCAACGGCTATTTCTCCCGCCTCGCAATTGCCGGCGGTTTTTATTTCATGTTCGGCGTTTTCCAAAATTTTTTTTGGAATGAAATATTCCTTGTCGCGAAACCCTTGCTTGGCGATAATAAACAAAACTTTTGCCATAAAATTATTAATTTATCTTCCTCTTTGTTCCGGCTGGCCGCCGCGAATTTTTCGGTATTTATCTTTATATTTTTCAATTTCATCTTCAACTTCCTTGTGGGGAATTTCTACTCTTAAAAGATCTATGGCGTTGACAGTGTCGTAAATATCCATTTTATTTTTTAATTTATAAATCGCGTCGCGCCAAAGAATGGCTTTTTCGTATTCTTTTTGTTTGGCGGCTTTTTTTTCCAGTTTTTTCATCAGAGCCATAAAGGCGTAATAAACTCCTTTTTCCGCTCCGCCCTTGCCGATTGTCCTGTCTTTGAACGGAACGCGAAGAATTGATTTCTGCTCTTTCATCATCTGCCTGATTCTCCCGGTTCTTTGCCAATTAAAACCGGTGGAAATTATTTTGGCGTAAAAATCATGGGCTTTATTTATCGTTTCTTTGGACACATTGGGAAACGATTTGACGGCTTCCAAAAGATTCCAAGCGCCGATTTCAATCATTTCTATGCTCCACCACGGTTTGGCTGACGCCCACCAGAAGTGGTCGCTGGATATCGCTTTATCCATTTTTTTCCTGATAATTTCATAAACCGGCGAATTCGCGTCAATTTTATTAAATTCTTCCGAAACAAGCCGCAAAAAATCCCATTGAAATTTATGTATAATATTTTCCGGATCGCGCCAGGAAAGAAATTGAATTCCTTCTTTTATGTCTTGCGGACTTGACGCCCAAGTTGATTTAACAGGGCTGATTTCTTCATAATCGCGCTGATATTTTGGAATATCCGATATTTGAACCAGCTCAAATTCCGGAGCTTTTAAAATATCAAACAGCATTTTTTCAAGGCCCGGGCGATGATGGCCGAAGGTTTCCACATCCATCGCCGTTATCAAATACCTGTTGCTTTTGATGTCGTCTCGCATCGCTTCAACCAGAGTTTCTTTAGACCTGACAACGGCGCTCATTATTAAATTGCTAAGCCTTCTTTCCCTAAAAAAAACCGAGAGATTTGTTCCTTTAATTTTATAAATTTTTTTATAATCCACCTCTCCGGGTTCGCCGGAAAAAGCGATTTCATCCAAAATAATCCATTTAAATCCGAGATTTTCCAAAATAGGCGCCAGTTCTTCTTTGTAAGCCATTTCCGGCGGGAAAAATCCTTTCGGAGCATAGGCAGGACCCAGAAAATATTTATTCGTTTCATCGTTAATCTTAATTTGGCGAATAATTTCTTTGTCTTCTATCAGCGGCAAAAAAGCGTGGTATTTTGATGAGCTTGTAAATTCAATTCGTCCTTCGCTTCCGATTTTTCTTAAAATGTCTATGAGATGAGAATGTTTATATTTGTCAAAAAGTTCCAAAAGCGCGCCGTTGATATTTAAAGTCAATCTTATATTTTTATTTTTGGCTATTTCTTCAAGAACCGGCTTATAGCTTTG
>JBBTZV010000031.1:0-4079 GCA_038061215.1 Patescibacteria group bacterium | reverse complement strand
GTTCCCGTTCGTTTTTCCGGATTATAATCAACAACGCTGTCAGCCAGCCCGCCGGTTTTTCTTACAATCGGCACGGCTCCGTAACGCATCGCTTCCATTTGAGTAAGCCCGGACGGTTCAAATTTTGACGGAATAAGAATCGCGTCAGCCGCTCCCAGAATCATTCGCGGCAAGGCCTCGTCAAAAGTAAAATGTCCCGCAACCCTGTTTGGATATTCGTTAATAAGGTCATTGAAAAAATTTATAAAATGATTTTCTCCGCTTCCCAAAATCGCCAATTGAAAATTAAAATTTTTCAGCAACGGCCGCATTGCGTCAAAAAACAAGCCAAATCCTTTCTGGTCCGTTAATCTGGAAATAACACAAAGCAATGGAATGTCTTTTTCCGGCGAATCCGCCAAGTTTAATATTTTTCTCAAAGCTGATTTATTTTTCTTGCGCCGACCGATTGTTTTAAAAGAATAATTAAATTCCAATTTTGAATCGGTTTCCGGATTATAAGAATCGTAATCTATGCCGTTTAAAATGCCGAATAGCCGAGAACGCCTTTCGCTTAATAAATCATTTAAAAGTTCGCCGTATTCCGGAGTGGTGATTTCTTGGGCGTAAGTCGGCGAAACGGTATTTATCGCGTCGGCATGCATAATGCCTCGCCGCATAAAATTAATCTTTAAAAGGTCGGGGTCGTCAAAAGCGGGAATGTCGGCGCGTCCGGAATCATAATCCATATCGCTTACAAAACGATGGTCAAACATTCCTTGATAAGAAAGATTATGAATGGAAAAAACAGACGCTATCCGCGAGAGTATCGGATCGTCTTTGTATTCAGCGTGAAGATAATTGGAAATAAGTCCGGTTTGCCAATCCGAAGCGACAATAATATCCGGCTGCCATTTTGATTTTTTTAAAAATTCCAGAACTCCCTTGGAAAGCAAAGCCCAGCGGACAGCGTCATCGGCGTATCCGTAAGCATTGGCGCGCTTTTCGTAATATTCCATATTCTCCAAAAAATAAGCGGTTGTTTCTCCTTTCTCGTCTTCATAACGCAAAATATTGGAGATAAAAAGGCCGTGCGGGTCTTGGGCCGTTGGAACAGGACTTAATTCGGAAATTTCCAATTTAAGCGGAAATTTTTCCGTTTCCATTGTCGCGTATTTGGGAATAAAAATTCTTGCGTCATACCCCAAATTTCGCAGCGCTTTCGGCAAAGAATGCATAACTTCGCCCAATCCTCCGACCTTAACGAACGGAGCAGCTTCAGAGGCGACGAAAAGTATTTTAAATCCGCGCTTCTTTTTAAAAATACCCATTACAAAAGATTAGCACATTTACGTTTATTTCGCCATTCTTTTTGCCGTATTTTCGTCAAGATAAATTTTTCTGATCCTTACATTCTGCGGGGTCGCTTCAACCAATTCATCATCGCCGATATATTCCAAGGCGTCTTCCAATCCCATTATTTTCGGGGTGTTGAAATGTTCGCTTGCGCCGTCGTTTTTAGAGCGCATATTGGAAAGCTGTTTGGTTTTGCAGATATTGACTCTGATGTCCTCGCTTCTTGAATTTTTTCCGATAACTTGTCCTTCATAAACTTCCACGGCCGGGCCGATAAACAAAACGCCGCGGTCCTGGACGTTGACCAGGCCGTAAAGATTGGACAATCCGGATTCATAAGCGACCAAAGAACCGCATTCGTGCTCTTTAATCGCTCCCGGGTCCGGCCGGTATTCGTAAAAATTAAAATTCATAATCCCCAATCCTTTGGTGTCCGTCAAAAATTCGTTGCGATAACCGAAAAGTCCTTGCGTCGGCACGATGAATTCCAAATAAACAATTCCGTCTTTATTGGACATTTCTTTAATTTCTCCCTTGCGGCTGCCGAGTTTTTGGATAACGGCGCCGTAATAATTTTCCGGAACTTCAATGAAGACCCGTTCATAAGGAGCCATTTTTTGCCCGTTTATTTCTTTGATAATTACTTGGGGCCGGGAAATTTGGAATTCATAACCTTCGCGGCGCATTCTTTCAATTAAAATTGACAAATGAAGTTCTCCGCGGCCGGAAACAATCCACTTGCCGTCAGAAGTGTCCTCAATTTTCAAAGCAATGTCGGTTTCCAGTTCTTTATAAATTCTTTCTTTTATTTGGCGCGAAGTCGTAAATTCCCCTTCTTTTCCCGCAAAAGGAGAATCATTCACCATAAAAGTCATTTTTACCGTTGGCTCTTCAATGCTGATTAAGGGAAGGGCTCGCGGATTTTCTGCGTCGGCAATGGTTTCTCCGACAGTTGCTTCGGCTATTCCGGAAATCGCGACAATGTCTCCGGCTGAAGCTTCTTTAATTTCCGTTTTATTCAAGCCGCTGAAAGTCATAAGCGACACCAGCCGGCATTTTTTTATTTTACCGTCGCGATTGATGTGCGCTATTTCTTGGCCCGCGCGGATAACGCCGCTATGAATTCTGCCGATGGCGATTCTTCCCTTGAAATCGTCGGCCAAAACATTCGTGATTAAAATTTGTAAAGGCGCGTTGGCGTCGTTTATTGGAGATGGAATATGAGTTAAAATCGCGTCAAAAACAGGAGAGATGTCTTTCATTTTATTCAAGTCGTTTTCATTTCCGGCTTTTCCTTCGCGGCCGGAAGCGTAAATAATCGGAAAATTAAGCGCTTGTTCATTGGCTCCCAATTCAACAAACAAATCAAAAGTTTTATCAACGCTAAAATCCGCCCGAGCCCCGGGCTTGTCAATTTTATTCACAACCACGATTATTTTATGCCCGATTTCCAAAGCTTTTTTCAAAACGAATCTTGTTTGCGGCATGGGGCCTTCTTTAGCGTCAACCAAAAGCAAACAGCCGTCAGCCATATTCAAAACGCGTTCAACTTCGCCTCCGAAATCGGCGTGCCCGGGCGTGTCTATAATATTGATTTTCGTCCCGTTCCATTCAACCGAAGCGTTTTTGGAAAAAATCGTGATGCCTCTTTCTTTTTCCAATTCATTGCTGTCCATAATACAAACCGTTTCCGCCGTGTCCTTATTTAATTTTGTCCGCGATTGCTTGAGCAAGGCGTCAACCAAAGTCGTTTTGCCGTGGTCAACGTGAGCGATTATCGCGACATTGCGAATGTTATTCATATTATTTAATTTATTAATAAAAAAACTGCTTTAATAAAGCAGATTTTATAAGAATAATAACATAAAACTAAAAATAAATCAACTTTTCGTTTATTGCGCTTCAAATTCTTTCGCGGCAGTTCTATAAGAACAAAAATCGCATTCCGCTGATGGTTCCGGCAAAATATCGTTCATTAAACAATTGCGAGCGTCTATTATCGCTTGTTCCACCCAATTATCATTTCCTTCATAAGGCAATATGCTTACATTAAATTCCAGCTTGCCGTCAAAAGCTTTTTTATCGGCAATGCCGTTGCAATAAACAAAATAGCCGATATCGCTTACCTTGAAGCCGTTTTTCCGGAAAAGCCATTGATAAATTTCCATCTGCCGCTTGTAGCCAATTTGCCAATCCGCGTCCAAAGTAACCTCTTCGCTTTTTGAAGTGGCTTTGTAATCAACGATGCTTAATTCTCCGTCAGAACTTACCCAGACATCGTCAATTCCGCCTGTAATAAGTAAATTGGTTTTGGGATGTAGATATTGGATTCCTCCGCCCAAAGCGTCACGCCATTCGTCCATTTTTTCGTGCTGAAAAGGAATCAAATCAAGTCCGTATGTTTTCATCAAGGGATGACTGGTTTTGCCGGCGCGGTGGATGTCAAACTCGCTTTTCAGCAATTTATCAACTGCTGAATTCAAACTGAAAGGAAAGCCCGGCGGCTGGGAAACTCCTAAGCGCCTGTCCAGATAAAAACATCTGGGACAATTTAAAAATAAATCTATTTTGCTCCGGCTCAACTTATACGGAATTTTTGAATCCGGTTCAAAAAGATTTCGTTTTCTTTTTGAATTATAAAATTTAGACATTTTTCATTGAATATCCAGCGGAAAAATTGTTTTCGAAAAGCGCGGTTGATTTTCCCTGCGAGAAAATCACCGCTTGGCTCTCGGTCTCGCTCG
>JBBTZV010000030.1:9070-20057 GCA_038061215.1 Patescibacteria group bacterium | reverse complement strand
TCCGATAAAAATCTTGACGGCAGATTGTAAAAATTCAAATATAATTCTTTTCTGGCGCGAGTCATCGCCACGTACATCAATCTTCTTTCTTCTTCAATTTCCAAATCGTCGGAATAAGACATTTGATGGGGCAAAAGCCCTTCATTGCAGCCGACAATAAACACCCGGTCAAATTCCAATCCCTTTGCTAAATGAATGGTCATCAAATTAACAAGAGGTTTTTTTCCGGCCTTAACCGCATCATTGGCCTGCAACAGCGAAACCCGCTCCAAAAACTCCGCCAAATCGTTGAAACCAACGGCGTAATGAATCAATTCATTGATATTTTCAATTCTTTCTTCGGCGTTCAAATAATTTTTTTTCAAATAATTGAAATAATCGCCGGCTTCCAGAACATAACCGATTAATTCCGTTGGCTTGGCTTTCGCTTCTGAAATAATTTTCGGTATTTTTTCTTTGAGCGTTAAAAACGGCTTTTTCAAAAAATTTTTCTTCAAACGCTCCAAACTGACGGAATCGTTCTGATTGAATCCCCAGCGGAGCGCCGCCAAAATATCCTTAATTTCTTTCCGCTCGTAAAATTTCAATCCGCCGAAAACCGAATAATTGATTCCTCTTTCAATGAGAGCCGATTCAATCGCCCGCGACTGGGCGTTGGTGCGGTATAAAATCGCGATTGATTTATTTTTATCGGAAATCATGCCGGAAATATATTCCGCTTCCGCTGTTTCGTCCGAATGTTCAATTATTTTTATCGGTTCTCCGCCGCTGTTTTCCGTCCAAAGTTTTTTCGGCTTTTGAAATTTATTATTGGCGATCATTTCCGACGACGCTCTGATAATATTGCCGCTGGAACGGTAATTTTGTTCCAATAAAACAATTTTGGCGTTCGGCCAGTCGTTCTCAAAATTAAGGAAATTCCGGAAGTCAGAACCGCGAAATTTATAAATTGATTGCTGGTCGTCGCCGACAACGCTCAAATTCCGGTATTTTTGCGCCAGCGATTTGATAAAAGCGTATTGGGCCATATTGGTGTCCTGAAATTCGTCAACCAAAATATGCCGAAAGCGATTCTGGTATTTTTCTAAAATCAACGGGTGCCGCGAAAATATCCTAACCGGCTTTTCAATCAAATCGTCAAAATCAAAAGCATTGTTTTTGCAAAGCGCTTTTTCATATTCATCAAATAAAATCTTGATGATTTCTTCTTTGTTGTCGGAATTTTTAAGCTCGTTTTTTATTCGCGAAAATTCTTTTCTTAAAAACAACGGGTTGGCGTTTCTTTTGCTTTCTCCGCTAAAATTAAAATTTTTGACGATGCTTTTAATCAATCGCAATGAATCGTCGCCGTCAAAAATTGAAAAATTGGCTCCGCGCTTCAAAAGCCCGGCCTCTTTTTTCAAAATCCGCGCGCCCAAAGAATGAAAAGTGCCGATAAAGGGTATTTGATATTTAGTATCTGGTATCTGGTGATTAAAAATGCGGTTGCGCATCTCTTCCGCGGCCTTATTGGTAAAAGTAATGGCAATAACGCTTTCAGGACTAACGCCAGAAGACAAAATCCGCGCCAGCCGATTCGTCAAGGTTCTGGTTTTGCCGCTGCCGGCGCCGGCTGCGATTAAAATCGGCCCGCCGAAATAATCCACAGCCTCTTGTTGCTTTTTGTTTAAATTCTGATGTATCATTGAAGTATCAGTACTACCATCTTAAACAAAACTGAAAATTTGGCAAAACGATTAAAAAAATTCACCCCCGTCTTTTCATGGGGAGTTTTCATTATTGGCTTTTCACTGCTTAATTTGATTTTAATCAACCGTTATTCTTTATTGGAAAGCGCTTCAAAAGGACAATTAGGCGGCCCGATAAGCGCGAAAGCTTTAGTAATGGAAATTTACAGCGATTCAATTGTCGCTGTTTCGCGCGCTGCCGAAGAAAACGGATTAATTGACGGTACGGAAGAATTTTCCGGTGAAAATTCCGCCGCCCTAAACCAAAATAATCCGCTTGCCTATGAACCGCTCAATAAAAATATCGGAAATTATTTCAGCCCGCCGACTTACGGCTGGAATTGGGGAGTCATCCACGACAACAATGCCGTTGATATCGCCAATCGCTGCGGCACGCCGGTTTACGCGGCCAATGAAGGATTGGCTGTCCCCGATGAAAAACTCGGCAACGGCGACAGCGGCTTTAACAACGGCTACGGCATTTTTATCTTAATAGAACATCCCAATGGAACCAAAACCCGCTACGCCCATCTGTCAAAAACCGTCGTTGAAGCCGGCGTCAGCGTGTCCAAGGGAGAGCTCATCGCTTATATGGGCGATACCGGCAATACCCACGGTCCAAGCGGCTGCCATTTGCATTTTGAAGTTTTAGGAGCGGAAAATCCGCTGGCGAAAGAATAACATTACTCTTTCTCCCTTACTCTATATTGAAAAGCTTCCGCCAAATGGCGGCTTTTTATATTTTCTTCTTCCTCTAAATCGGCGATAGTTCTGGCGGTTTTCAAAATCCGGTAATAACCCCGCGCTGAAATAAAAGATTTTTCCAGAATATTTTTCAAGAAATTTTCCGCTTCTTCGGAAAAACTGATAATTTCATCAACGGCTTTGGAAGTCATTTCGGAATTCAATTTTATTTTCAAACCCGCTTTCTTAAAACGGTTTTCCTGAATTTCTCTGGCTTTTTTCACCTGATTTCTTAATGAATCGCTTGAATTCAAGCGCCGTTTTTGCCTTAAATCTTCTATTTTCACCCGCGGCACTCCAATTTGAATGTCTATCCGGTCAAGAAGCGGGCCGGAAATTTTCTTTTGATAACGAAAAATTTCATGGGCAGCGCAACGGCATTCTTTTTCCGGGTCATTAAAATATCCGCAAGGGCAGGGATTCATCGCCGCCACCAGCGAAAATCGGGCGGGAAAATTCAAAACGCCTCTGGCCCGGGAAACGCAGATGCGGCCGCTTTCCATGGGCTGACGCAAGGCTTCCAAAACATCGCGCCTAAATTCCGGAATCTCGTCCAAAAATAAAATTCCCCGATGCGCCAAACTGATTTCTCCGGGCCGGGGATTGGCTCCGCCGCCAATCACCGAAACCAGCGAAGCGCTTTGATGGGGCGAGCGAAAAGGCCGAAAATTGACAACCGAATGCTCGCCAAGAACGCCGGCGGCGCTGTAAATCCTCGTCATTTCAATCGCTTCTTCCAAAGAAGGAGGCGGCAAAATTGAAGCCAGCGCCTGCGCCAACATGGTTTTGCCGCTTCCGGGCGAACCGGACATCAAGATATTGTGTCCGCCTCCAGCCGCCACGGCCAAAGCTCTTTTGGCGCTTTCCTGCCCCTTAATTTCGGAAATATCAACCGCTGATAATTCTTGATTAACTTGAAAATCAATCGGCTTTTGAAAATCAATTTCTTTCCGATTTTCCAAAAAATCAATCAATTCTTCCAAATTAACAACTGGAACAATTTTTAAATTTTTAATTGCCGCGGCTTCAACAGCGTTGCCTTTCGGCAAAAACAAAAATTGAAAACCGGATTTTTCCGCCAGACAGGCGATATTTAAAGCGCCGTTAATCGGCCTAAGCGAACCGTCCAAAGAAAGTTCGCCGATGAAAATTTTGTCGGAAGTTTCAAAATCTTTGATTTGCTTGGTTGCTAGAAGATACCCCAAGGCCAATGCCAAATCGTATTGCGAGCCGGTTTTTTTTATGTCCGCCGGCGCCAAATTAATTGTGATTTTGCGATTTTCTTTGTTCGGCGGCTTAACGCCGGAATTTTTCAAAGCCGAACTGACGCGTTCTTTCGCTTCGTTCAAGGCCTTATCAGCTAAGCCCACTATATTAAAAGAATGGAGACCGACATTGATGTCGGTCTCCACTTCAATTAATTTCGCGTCAACGCCTTCAAGCTCGGCTGAATAAACTTTAGAAAGATTCTTCGCCATGTTTTTTTACGTTTTCTTTTTGCATTCCTTGCATAATCTTGATTCTGGATTGATTTTCAAAATATCGGCGGAAATTTCTTTCCCGCATTTTTCGCAAACTCCGTATTTGCCTTTTCCTATTTTTCTTAAAGCCGATTCAATATCCGCCAGCCAGCTCTTGAAAGTCTGATAAATTGAAAGTTGGTTGCCAAAAGCTTCTGATTCGTCGGTTTCCTGGTCCTGGTCAACGTCGCTGCCGAAATCCGGCACCTTGGAATGCCCCTTCAATTCTTTTTCAATTTCTTTTTTTTCTTTTTCCAGCTGTTTTTTCAATTGTTTGATATTCTTTTTCTTCATAGTATTTTCAACATTATATAATAACTCAAAAATCCGATTATCGCCGCCATAATAAAAATTCCGACAATCAAGAAAAACGTTTTTAAGGCCGGTTTTTTGCCGATAGCCGGTCGGCTTGACGCTTGATAAAACTCCACCGCGGACAAATCGCCGCCGCTCATTTTAACCTTCTCCATATCCGAAGCCATTGTCCGAATTTCAATCTCCGGCTCCGGCGGCGGAAGAACGGAATTTTCAACCTCCTGATTTTTTAAATTTTGCTCTCCGTTCATTGATTGTATTTTATAAAAATATTAATCAACGGTCAATGATTAAGGATTAAGGATTAAGGATTCGCCCGCGCCTTCTCCCGTGAAAAGCTTGATGAATTTCTTTCAATTCTTTGTCGGTCAAATGAGTGTAAATCTGGGTCGTGGAAATATTGGCATGGCCCAAAAGTTTTTGCACGGAACGCAAATCCGCGCCGCCCATCAAAAGGTCGGTGGCGAACTGATGCCGCAATTGATGCGCGGTAACATGTTCGGGAATGCCGGCTTTCCGGCTGTAATAATCAACCAATCTCTGCACCGCTCTCGGAATAATCCGGCCGATTACTTTCGGCATTTTTGCTTGCCCTGAACGCGTCGAAGATAATTTTGTTAAGCTGATAAAAAGCGCTTCCTCGGCGTCGGTTCTTTTTTCCAAATAATTTTTAATCGCTTTTTTCGCCCGTTCGGACAAAAAAACCACCCGCAATTTATCCCCTTTCCCACGGACCGTTATTTCGCCGCGAGCAATGTCAAAATAACGGCTTAATCCGCAAAGCTCGGAAATCCGCATCCCGGTTGAAAATAAAATTTCCAAAATCGCTTTGTCGCGCAAGCTTCTTAAATCGCCGCCTTTCGGCGCTTCAAGCAATCTTTCCATATCTTTATATTCTATGATTTTTATCTGCCGAGCAGGGATTTTCGGCAATTCAATTTTGTCCGGCGACAACGCTTCATAATCGTTTTTAATTAAATATTTTAAAAAATTCCGCAAGGCGATAATATAATAACTTTGAGTGTTTTTCTTTAATTCGCCTCCTTTTTGATTTTTTAATCTGGCCAAATGCAAACGAAAATTCTTCACCGCTTCCAAAGTAATGTCTTTTTCGGTTTTGATTTCGCTAAAATCAAAAAATGCTTTAAGGTAACGTTCGTAATTTTGGCGCGTTTTAATGGCTCGGTTTTTTTCAATCTCCAAATAATCAAGATAATTTTTAAGAAGAACGCTGATGTTCATTAAATTATTATATTAGAAACTGTCGCAAAAGAAAAATGGCTTTTTGAGCATTATTGTGATAAAATTTTTCCAGAAATTTTAAAAAAAAGGAGGTGATTCCATTGAAAATCGTTTTTATAGAGCCAAAAGCTCCGGATGTTCATGTTTATACCAGAATGCCTTTGCCAAGATTGGGAACATTACTGCTGGGAACAACTCTTCGGGATAAAGGGTACAAGATAAAAGTTCAAATTGAAGCGCTCGGCGATTTTGATATATCGGCCGTCGCGGAAGCGGACGTTATCGCTATATCAATCATTACCGACACGGCGCCGGCTGGTTATGAAATGGCGCGGCAATTACGGCCGCTTAAAAAACCGATTGTTTTCGGAGGACCGCACGCCACTTACATGCCGGAAGAAACGCTTCAGCATGGAGATTTCGTCCTTCGCGGAGAAGCGGATGAAACGATGTTGTCTTTTATCCGCGCCTTGGAAATCAATAAAGGATTTGAAGAAATCCCGGGTCTCTCGTTTTGGAAAAACGGCGCGATGATGCACAACGAACGGCCGGCTTATTGCCAAAATCTTGACATTTTGCCGACGCCGGATTTTAATCTGATAGCAAATCAGCAAAAGCGAATGAGCGTCACGCCGATTATGACAAGCCGCGGCTGTCCCTATGATTGCGAATTCTGCTCGGTTTCAAACATGTTCGGCCGACAATACCGCTTCCGCAGTCCAGAAAGAGTGCTGGCAGAGTTGGAAAACCACAAAAGAATCATAAAAGAAAACAAAGTTAAAGATCAAAACGACTGGGTTTTCTTTTATGATGACAATTTCTCCATCAATAAGAAGCGGACAAAAGAACTTCTTAGGGCAATGCTTGAAGCGAAATTAACGCCGAAATATTGGACAGCCCAGGCGAGCATAGATGTCGCCCGCGATGAAGAATTGCTTTATTTGATGAAAAAATCCGGCTGTTATTTATTGTATATCGGGATTGAATCCATCAACCCAAAAACCCTGAAAGAATACAATAAAAAACAGACAACGGAAGGCATTGAAAAAGCGATTAAAATAATTCATCGCCACGGCATCAGGATTCACGGAATGTTTGTTTTCGGCGCCGATAATGACGATAAAAAAGTCATTGACGATACGGTTCGATTCGCCAAAAAAAATAATTTGCACTCGGTCCAGTTTTTAATCTTGACTCCATTGCCCGGAACTCGGACTTTCAGCGAATTAAACAAACAGGGAAGAATTTTCAACAAGCAATGGAATCTTTACGACGCTCATCACTGCGTTTTTACTCCAAAAAACTTCTCGGCTTGGGGACTGCAATCAGGAACGATGAAGGCCATGCTGAAATTTTACAGCTGGCCCCATATTTTCAGAAGAGCGTTGCAACTTCTCCTCCGCTTCAAAAATTTCAAGGAAGCGATACTTGAGGCGTCTTTGAATATTTACGGACGCCGGAGCACGAAAGAATGGATTGGAAAAAAGAAAGAGTGGTTGAAATCCCTCCGGATTAAATTAGGTCATTAAAAGCCCAGCCCCACTTTAACAATAAAGTGGTGTTGGGCTTGCTTTTTTTTCTATATTCTATATTCTATATTCTATAATTCTTATTAAAATGTTAACCGCCCGCCAAAAACAAAATTTAATAAAAGAATTCAAGCTTCACGAAAACGACACCGGCTCAATTGAAGTGCAGATTTCTATTTTGACAAAACAGATTAACGAATTGACCGGCCATCTAAAAACTCACCCCAAAGACAACCACTCCCGAAGAGGATTGCTGAAAATGGTTGGCAAGAGAAAAAGATTGCTTGATTATTTGTCAAAAAACGACAACAAAAGCTACACAAACATCGTAAGAAAATTAGGGTTGAAAAAGTAATATGATTCACAAGGACCAGCGCGTCGGCATTTTTATTGACATCCAAAATCTTTATCATTCGGCCAAAAATCTTTATCACGGCCGAGTCAATTACAAAGAACTTCTTAAGTCGTTAATAAGCAACCGCCAATTAATCAGGGCAATCGGTTATGTGGTCAAAAGCGAAACCGCCGAAGGAGAAGCGGCTTTTTTTGACGCTTTAATCAAAGCCGGAATTGAATTGCGGAGCAAAGAACTCCAAATTTTCCCGGGCGGCGTAAAAAAGGCCGATTGGGACGTTGGTATGGCGGTTGACGCCATCAGGACGGCGAGTTTTCTTGATGTTGTTATTTTGGTTACAGGCGACGGCGATTTTGTGCCTTTAGTTGAATACTTAAAATGGGGCTTGGGGCGGGAAGTTGAAGTGGCGGCTTTTGGCCGAAGCTCTTCGGCCAAACTCAAAGAAGTGGCTGATTATTTCATAGATCTGGAAAGAGTGCCAAAAATAATCTTAAAAAGCAATCGCTGATAATTATGAATCTGAACAAACAACAATTCACAATTGATTTTGCCGGGCAAAAATTAACTCTTGAGGTTTCCGATTTAGCCGGCCAAGCCAATGCCGCTGTTTTGGGGACCATTGGAGAAACTTCGGTTTTGGCAACCGCGGTAATGGGCAAAGAAGACAGAAATATAGATTATTTCCCCCTTACCGTTGATTATGAAGAAAGATTTTACGCCGCCGGGAAAATCATCGGCAGCCGGTTTGTCAGGCGCGAAGGCCGACCCTCGGAAGCGGCAATTCTTTCCGGCCGATTGATTGACAGAAGCATTCGGCCGCTTTTTGACCACCGCTTGCGCCGCGACGTCCAGATTGTCATTACGGTTCTTTCTTACGACGAAGCGAATGACCCTGATTTTATTTCTCTTATTTCCGCTTCCGCGGCCCTGGCAATTTCTTCAATCCCCTGGAACGGGCCGATTGCCGGCGCGAGAATTGCCAGAACAATCAACGGCGAAACAATCATCAATCCGTTAAATTCGCTGTTTGTTGACCGTTCAAAAATTATTTTTGATTCTTTCGTGTCCGGCGGCGCGGATAAAATCAACATGATTGAACTTGGCGGCAATGAAGCCAAGGAAGACGAGATTGTCGAAAGTTTTGAGCTGGCGCAAAAAGAAATCAAAAAACTGATTGATTTTCAAAAAGAAGTCGTTAAAAAAATAGGCAAGTTCAAAGCCGAAGTGTTTTTGGCGGAACCCGTTTCCGAACTTAAAGAAAAAGCAAGCTCTTTTTTGAAGGGGAAACTGGAAGAGGCGGTTTATGTGAAAGAAAAAACCGAGCGCGGAGATAAAATCGCTGAGCTTAAAAATGCCCTGAAAGCTCATTTGGCGCAAGAAGAAATCAACGATGAATCAATTGACGCCTTGTTTGAAAATGAACTTGACAAGCTGGTTCATCAAAATGTCATTGAATTTGAAAAACGGCCGGACGGAAGAAAACTTGACGAAGTTCGCGAACTTTATTCGGAAATCGGGCTGTTTAAGCGCCTTCACGGTTCGGCATTGTTCAGCCGAGGCAACACCCAATCTTTGGCTGTCACCACTTTGGCGGCTCCGGGCGCCGAACAGCTGATTGAAACAATGGAGGTGACGGCCAAGCGCCGTTTTATGCTTCATTATAATTTTCCGCCTTATTCAGTCGGCGAGATCGGCCGTTTGGGCGCGACCGGCAGGCGGGAAATCGGCCACGGCAATTTGGCGGATAAAGCGATAAGGCCTTTGATTCCGAGCGCTGACGATTTCCCTTATACTATCCGCGTGGTTTCGGAAATTATGTCTTCAAACGGCTCGTCTTCAATGGCTTCGGTTTGCGCGGCTTCGCTGTCTTTAATGGATGCCGGCGTGCCCATTAAAAAACCGGCGGCCGGAATCGCGATGGGGCTTATGATTGACCAACGGCCAACGACAAACGACAAACGACAAAATTATAAAATCCTTACCGATATTCAGGGGCCGGAGGACCATTACGGCGATATGGATTGCAAAGTCGCCGGCACGGCCGACGGCGTTACCGCCATTCAAATGGACGTTAAAATTGAAGGCGTTACCTGCGAAATAATCAAAGAGGTTTTGGCGCAAACAAAAAAAGCCCGCTTGGAAATTTTGGAAGCGATGGGCAAAACAATTGAAAAGCCGAAGTCGCAAGTTTCTTCTTTTGCTCCGGTTATTATGTCCGTGGAAATCAATCCGGAACAAATCGGCGAAGTCATCGGCCCTGGTGGCAAAATGATTAAAAAAATCACCAAAGACACCGGCGTGGACGCGATTGACATTGAAGAAAGCGGGCGAATTTTCGTGGCTTCAATCGACCGCGAAAAAGTTCAAATGGCGATTGATTACATCAAATCAATTACCCGCGAATTTCATATAGGCGAAATCATAGAAGGCGAAGTTATAAAAATCTTGGACTTCGGCGCCATTGTTGATTTAGGAGGAGGAAGAGACGGGATGATTCATGTTTCGGAACTTAAACAAGGTTATGTTGAAAAAGTTCAAGATGTCGTAAAAATCGGCGATAAAGTAAAAGCGAAAATAGTTAAAGTTGAAAACGGAAAAATCGGCTTATCGCTGAAAGCGATGAAATAATTTTATTTCAATAGTTTGCTCAATCTTGATTTTAATCTGCTGGCTTTGTTCTTTTTAATCAAATTCACTTTCGCGGATTTATCCAATTTTTTATAAACTTGCGCCAGATATTTTTTCGCTTCTTCTTTTTTTCCGGCAACGATTAATTTTTTATAATTTTTAATAACCGATTTCAAATCGGTTTTTCTTTTGAGATTTATTTTCCGGCGCCGGACATTCTGGCGCAAAGCTTTTTCAGCTGATTTGGTGATCGGCATGTGTTTAGTATCTAGTATTTAGTATTTAGTATTTAGTATCTAGTATCTAGTATTTAGTATTCAGAAGTTAAATTAAAGAATATCGCAGAAAAATTTTAATGTCAATAATAAATTTGCGGCATTGCTGAAAATCGCTTAAAATATAGAAAAGCGTTAAAAACGCTTTTTTCTCTATAATGATTTATTCCATTTCCGGAAAGCTTATTGTTAAAAAACCGCTGTTTGCGGTTCTGGAAGCGAATGGCATTGGTTTTAAAATTTTCATTTCCCTAAAAAGCTTCCGAAAACTCCCGAAAATCGGAGCAAAAATCCGGCTGTTCTGCCACCCTTATATCCGCCAAGACGCCATGGAAATTTACGGATTCGCGGATGAAAAAGAATTGGGGCTGTTTGAACTCTTGAACTCCATCAATAATATCGGCCCGAAAAGCGCTTTGAAAGTTTTAAGCGCCGTTGACGCGGAAAAATTAACCGCCATCGTCAACCGCGGCCGAACCGATTTGCTGGTTAAAATTTCCAAAATCGGCAAAAAAACAGCTGAAAGGATTATTTTGGAACTGCGCGACAAAATCAAAAACAAAGAAAGCGAAGAGGCAATTTATTTGGCTGAAACCGACTTAGACATTGAAACCGCCTTAAAAAACCTCGGCTACAGGAAAAATGAAATTGT
>JBBTZV010000030.1:2809-8970 GCA_038061215.1 Patescibacteria group bacterium | reverse complement strand
TTTTTGATTTTGTTTTTTATTTTTTTCGCCGGCTGGCAAATCAAAACTAATCAGCCCGTTGCGCTTGCTGCGACGCCGGAAGAATTAAAAAGCTCAATTGTCCAAAAAGCCGAAGAGCTCCAAAAAATCAACGAACAAATCAATAAAACCCAAAAAGAGCTGGAAGAAACGAAGGAAGAAGGCAAGACTCTGAAAAAAGAACTCACCAAAGTAAGCGGCCAAATAAGCCAAATCAATCTGGGCATTAAATCCAGCGAAATTTTAATTGAAAAAATGGTGCTTGAAGCTGAATCCTTGCAGTATGACCTCTCTGAAATTGAAAATAAAATAGAAAACAACAAAAAAGCCATTGCCCAAACACTAAGAGAGCTTCAAACCAAAGACGATGAAAGCCCTTTATTGATTATTTTAAAAAATAAAAGCTTGGCGCAAAGCGTCTTTGAAATGCAGGGGCTTTCCGATTTAAACAGCGCCTTATCAACTGAAACCAATGAAATGCAAAGCCTCAAAACTCAAATGAATGAAAAATTGGAAGAAACTTCCAAAAAGAAAAAATCAAAAGAAGTTGAAAATATCAACTTAAAAAACAAAAAGGTTATTGTTGAAGACGTTAAAAAAGAAAAACAGGTTGTTTTGGAGCAAACTAAAAATCAGGAAAAAAAATATCAAGAAACTCTGGAAGAGCTCCAAAAACTGCAAGATGAAATTACAGAGGAAATTTCCATATATGAAGAAGAATTGCGGCTGAAAATCGACCCTGCGGCCCTACCCACCCCCCGGCCCGGCATATTAGGCGTTCCAATTGAAATTCCGCCAGCCCGGCTCACCCAAAAATACGGCAGCACCAGTTTTGTCCGGCGCCAAGGCCGCACTTGGCACAATGGCGTTGATTTCGGCGCGCCGATCGGCACGCCCGTATTGGCCGCCGAATCCGGAACAGTTATCGCATTCGGCGACCAGGATAATTACCGCGTCAACGGCAAAAGGCCCTGCTATAAAGCCGCTTACGGAAAATTCGCGATGGTAAAACACGAAAATAATTTAACCACATTGTACGCCCATCTTTCACGCTGGATTGTCAATATCAACGACAAAGTGGAAAAAGGGCAGGTTATCGGCTATAGCGGGAATACCGGCCGCTCTACCGGACCTCATCTTCATTTCACTCTTTACGCCACCCAAACAATTCCGCCGGCGACTCCGGGCTATTATGAAGGAACAAGATCGTCCAATACTTGCGGCCCCTTGCCGGTCGGCGGCGACCTGAATTCATTGCCGTATCTTGCTTTGTAAATAATAATATCTAAAAATAAAAAAGGCCCTTAAATATGATAGGGCCTTTTCGTTTAGTCGCTTATCCAGGCGGCCAAACGTCTAAGTAAGTAAAAAGCTTTTTCCATAACCAGTGTAGCCATCTGATATAAGAGATTCCCAGGTTATGGGCAAAAAAAATGGAAAGCAAACCCGCATAAAGGTAAACGAAAACAAACATCCAAAGAATTGTTCCAGCTTTTTCTTTTCTGAAAATCGTTCTCATTGGCAATACCTCCTTTTTTAATTTTATTTTCTTTTTTTATTATACTTGTTTTTATAAAAATAAAAAGGGCTCCATAAAGAGAGCCCTTAAAAAACTAAAATGATAAAAATCAAGAAGAACGAAGAATCGCCGCGGCCCGACGACAAGCTTGGGCAAAAATAATTTTCGGCACTTCAAGCTGAGCCGGATCATAGACCCTGGATTCGGGCTTGCTTTTGCCAATCAGTTTCAATTTGCCATTTATAATGGCAAACGACAAAAGCACATTTCCGGCCATTATTCCAGCCTCAATTGGCTTTCCATCACTTGTCCGCCGAACTTTTTCAACGCGAATTTCTGACAAATCAACCACCTCCTTTCATTTATATCTCTTTGGCTTTAGTCATTCAAAACAATCCCCCAGCGCCTGCACTGGGATTTCATATCAGGACTCGGCTTAAAATCCTGAAGCCCTGATTCTACCCATCCCCTCCACCGGAGACACTCTCTTTTTTCTTCTTTTTCTAGCGCCGGCCTCAAGCTAAAGCCGACAAAAATAATCAGAGCTGAAAATACGGCGCTAAAAATAAAAATTTTTACAAGCCCCATTGTTTCCGTTTCCTCCTCATCCAATTTTTCTATCTTCGCAAACTTTTCAAAACTCATTTTTTGCCTCCTTTTTAAGTTTTTTTGAATTATTTGTACTGTATTAATAAATAGCATACTTTTCTGAAAAAGTCAACCTACAATAAAAAACCCCGTCATAAACAACGGGGTTTCAGAACACAATCCAATCAACGCCGAAAAAACTGACCTATCGCCAACAAGGCAATAATTGCAACAAATAATATCAAAATAACATTTCCAGCCAAATGCTGAATGTCCACCATAACAAACCTCCTTTATTTGTTAAATTTCTATCTTAACGCTTCTTCTATGAGAAGCTTAACTTGCTCATACGGCAAAGCTCCGCCAATCGGATATTTTTTGCCGTTTTCAGCGATAACAATGCCGTAAGGCGTGCCGCGGGCGCCGGAATTTTCAGCGTCCAGAATCTGCGCTTCTATTTTTTCCGCGTAGCGGCCGCTGTTTAAGCAATTCTCAAATTGCGTTTTGTTCAAACCTACGCTTTCCGCGATTTTCGGCAATTCAGCCAAATCAATCTGGTCATTGGAAGGCGTGATTTCAAAATACTTGTCAAGATAATCCCAAAATCCGTCGTTGCCGCCAAGCTCCGCGGCGCATTCCGAGGCCTCGGCTGATTTTTTGGCTTTTGAATGAAGCTGTTCCAATGGATAGTGCCTGTAAATCCAGGCGACTTTATTATTTCCACCGTATTCATCCATTGCTTGAATCATTGTTTGGTGGAATTTTTTACAAAACGGGCATTCCATATCGGAAAACTCCACGATTTTCACCGGCGCTTCGGAATTGCCGCGAATATGGTCCTGGCTAAAATCCTCGCTCACATTTTTAATGTCCGGATTGACAAGTTGAGCGGTTTTATCGTTTTTATCGGCTGTTTTCTCGTCAAAAACAACGCTTTTTAACCCAGAGACGTAAATCCAAGAACCGGAAATCAATAAAGCCGCGATAATGATGCTGAACGGCAAAAGATAATCGGTTTTGCTTTTTGCTGTTTTTTCTTGTTCGTTCATATTTAATAATAGTAATCATTAAAAAAATAAAATCAATATCAAAAAAATACCACTATCCCATGGGATAGTGGTGGTTATTAAAAAAATAGCTATTAAAAATCCCGCCGTAGAACTATATTCTGCGGCGGGATAGAAACCTTGGCGAAGGGTTCTATTAATTAACTGCTTTTATAAATTAACTTGCTAAACTGTTTTACTAAGCTGCTATTTGACGACTCGGCGCCGGAAGAAGCGTCAAGCGATCGCTTTCAAAACCACCCAATATGGCGGTGAAGCAATCAAGTTCATGATACGCCGATATGGACATTTCCGGCAATTCTGGTTGATTCGCGTCTTTCTCCACAAAACAATCGGAAAGATTTATTGTATAAATCCCGCCGCTTGTTACTACTTTTATCTTGCCGTTTTTTACGCGATCAAGACAAAAGATTCTTTCGCCCCTATTGGCTCTGTAAATCACCTGGCCCTTGCCGGCGAGATTACAGGTTGCTGAAAAAACTTCGGCTACGGAAATTTTCTTCACTTCAGTATTGCTGAAGATAAAGACAATTTCCTCGTTGTCTGTCAGCCTAACGTCATGAACGTTAGCGCCGTGCAACCTGACGGCATTATTTACGTCATAGCCGATAATCGTCGCTTTTTTTCTCGCAATTCCGCTATATGCCGGGAAAAAGCCGCCTCCGATTTTACAGGATATTTCAGCAAGAGCGTCAACTGCCTGCCTGATAATCATATTTTCCATTGTGCCGGAAAATTCAGCAAGCATCATTCCCCCTCTTTTATCCGCGTGAAAAAGACCGTAGGCTTCGTCAATCGCCAAAGGCGGCAAATAAATGTCCTGCTTTTCCCTGACCGGAACAATCCTGTCAAGAAAAATACCTTTAAACGGGGCTTTGCGAGTAAAAACAATTGCCACAGCCCGACGAACATCGTTGGGCGAAAACTTACCGACATCTTCCAATGTCAAATCTAAAATCTGCGTTTTCAACATTTATCCTCCATATAGTTTGAGTTTTCCCTTCGCCAAGGGTTTTCTCCATGTTAAAGAACAAATTAATCCCCCGCATAAATTTATGTGAGGAATAAAAAAAACGCCGATGCGCATTTATTAAATATGATAATCAATTCGGTTTTGAATGTCAACCACAACCCCCTAATCCTCAATATCCTCTATCACTCTTTTCGCTTTCTTTTCAATAAACCACATAACCGTAAAAACAAAAAGCGTCAATACGGTGGCAAAAATCGCAATCGCGTAAAGTTTATAGCCGACAGCTATGCCGATGCCCGCCGACACCCATAAGCCGGCGGCAGTGGTCAAACCGCTGATTTTCTTTTCTCTGAAAATAATCAGACCGGCGCCTAAAAATCCGATGCCCACGACAATTTGCGAGGCCACTCTTAACGGGTCAAAATCAACCAATCCAAAATATCTTTGCGAAACTTCTTCGGAAACAATCACCAATAAAGCCGAACCCATGCTGACCAAGGCGAAAGTTCTCAAGCCGGCAACCTTGCCCGCCAAAGCCCGCTCCAAACCCAAAAGGCCGGCCAAAAACATCGCCAAAAACAATTGTCCGAATATTTCCCAATTCTCAAACATTGATAATATTATACATTATAACAAAAAATAAAAAAGCCGCGACAAAATGGTCTGCGGCTTTTACTGACGAAACAACATATTGCCAAGCCGTCGCTTTCTGTTATCGGCGATAAATTCATTCTTGCTTTTTTTGCGAGCAAAAGAGCGAATTTTTTGCTGTTAAGGCACGGCTTCATAAAATACAGATCTGTTTTGCGCACGACATCCAACCATATTTCTATCTCGTTTCCCGATTTAGCTGTTTTTATTTTTCTATTTTTTCTCGGCCTTCTTAAAAAGAGATGATTTCTTAAGCAAATAGCAAAATCGCCTTCTTTGATTATAAACCTCATAGCCAATCCTCCTTTTATTAAATTTTTAAATGAACAAAATAATTAAAATAAACAAGACAATCGCCTGTATGGCGATTCCTTTTATCGGCTGATTATTTAATTTTAATTTGGCGTGAAAAACAGAGTGAAACTTTTGCAATTGAACAAAAGGAAATTTTCCCCAAGAAATGTAACCGATTTGCAGGATATCCGGCAGGCAACTGGCGAAAACAATCAACCCAATCGTGAAAAATCCTTCAAAACTGACGGGCAAACCGAGAATCAAAAAACCGATTGCCATTCCCATTGCCATTCCTAAAAATAAATCAATGGAAATTTTAATCAAATCCTTTAATGTGAATTTTCTATTTTTCTCGTCAAACAGCGATAGCTCATAATCCCAATGCGGAATCAAATCCAGTAAATAATGGCTTAAAAACGAAACAAGAAAAATCGCCGCTGAATTGGAGATTGTAAGCGGTTTCAAGGCCAAAGGCGCGGCAATCGCCGAAGCCGCGATTATATGAGAAGCCAAAATCATACTTATAAATTTTACCGAATTTTTGCTTTTTGTCAAAAAACCGCTAAAATAGCGGTATGTCGAGGTGGCGGAATTGGCATACGCGCATGGCTTAGAACCATGTCCCTTGCGGGTTGTGGGTTCAAGTCCCACCCTCGACACAAACTAAATATGATGTCCGCCTTCGCTAAAGCTTCGGCGGATGCTCGTATTTTTAACTAAATTAAAATTTAGAAAAATATGGCAAAATTTATCGCCGACCTTCACATTCACTCCAAATACTCGCGCGCCACTTCTCCAAATATGACGCTTGAAGAGCTTGACCGCTGGGCAGATGACAAAGGCATTTTAGTGATGGCTACGGGAGATTTTACCCATCCGAAATGGTTTGAAGAAATCAAAGAAAAACTTGAACCCGCCGAAGGCGAGGCTCGCCAAGGGCGGCCTGCGGAGCCCGGACTTTTCAAATTAAAAAAAGAATATAAAAAACCGACGCTGAAAAATACTTTGGCTGAAACGCGTTTTATTTTAAGCGTGGAAATTTCCGGAATTT
>JBBTZV010000030.1:0-2709 GCA_038061215.1 Patescibacteria group bacterium | reverse complement strand
AGACATTAAAACCGCTGAAAAAATAAATGAACGTCTCGGGAAAATCGGCAATTTGAAATCCGACGGCCGGCCGATTTTGGGATTAGACAGCGAAAAACTGGCGGAAATTATTTTTAATATTAATCCAGAAGCAGTAATTATCCCAGCGCACGCCTGGACCCCTTGGTTTTCAATTTTCGGCTCAATGTCCGGCTTTGATTCAATTGAAGAATGTTTCGGAAAATATACCGACAAAATTTTCGCCATAGAAACCGGGCTTTCCAGCGACCCGGCGATGAACTGGCGACTATCAAAACTTGATAAAATCTCGCTAATTTCCAATTCCGATTCCCATAGCTTGCAAAAAATCGGCAGAGAAGCAAATATTTTTGACGCCGAACTTTCTTATCGAGGAATTATGGAAGCGATTAAAAACGGCGCGCCAAATTTCAGAAAAAACTTAAAAGCTGAAAAGCTGAAAAGCTTAAAAGCTAATTTTATCGCCACAATAGAGTTTTTTCCTGAAGAGGGCAAATACCATTATGACGGCCATCGATTATGCGGCATTGTTTTTTCTCCGGAAGAAACGAAAAAACATAACGGCATTTGCCCGAAATGCGGCAAGAAACTGACCATTGGCGTGATGAACCGGGTGGACAAGCTGGCTGACCGGCCGGAAATAAAACCCCAAAACAATGTTCCTTATTACAACCTTGTTTCTTTGGATAAAATTATAGCCGAAGCGCGTGGCGTCGGAATTGCTTCAAAAAAAGTCAAAACTGAATACGAAAATCTGATTAAAAAATTCGGCAGCGAATTGAAAATTTTAATGGAAACCTGCTTGGAAGAATTAAGCCATTTCGTTGACGATAAAATAGTTGAAGGTATTAAACGCGTCAGGGAAGGAAAATTAAAAATCAGCCCCGGTTTTGACGGCGAATACGGAAAAGTAAAAATTTTTTAAACCTCGATCACCACCGGCAAAACCATAGGCCTTCTTTTCGTTTTTCTATACAAAAATTCGCCGATTTGGTCGCGTATCATTGATTTAATATAATCAGCGTCTATCTGCTGATAAGGAATGCGAACCACCATAGATTTTATTTTCTTTCTTATTTCCTCAACAAGCTCTTTGTTTTCTTTTAAATATATAAAACCGCGGGAAATTATATCGGGATTTTTCAAAAACCTGCCGGTGTGGCGATCCAATGTCGCGATTATCACAACCATTCCCTCTTGCGCCAAAACTCGGCGATCTCTTAAAACAATTTCTCCCACGTCGCCTACCCCCAGCCCGTCAACCATCACGTAAAAAACCGGAACTGATTCTTTGGAGATTATTGCCGAATTTTTTGACAATAATAAAACTTGCCCGTTATCAACAATCGGCGTTTCTTCGGGTTTTAATTTTAACGCTTCTTGCGCCAATTGAGCGTTGCGCCATCTCATAAAATAATAACCGTGCACCGGAGTGTAAAATCTCGGCTTTATTGCTTTCATCACCGCTTTTAATTCTTCCTGAGGCGCGTGTCCGCTGGAATGAATATCAACCATTCTTGAATGATAAATTATTCCTCCCTGCCTGGCGATGTCGTCTAAAAGAATCTGCACGCTTCGTTCGTTTCCGGGAACAACTGACGAAGATAAAATTACCGTGTCTCCTTTTTTAATTTGCACCTGCTTATGGTCGCCGTTAATAATGCGCATCAAGCTGGCATTTGCTTCTCCTTGTGCGCCGGTGCACAAAAGAACAATTTTATCATCGCGATATTTATTTATCTCATCCAAGGGCGCGATGGTTTCTTTTTTAATTTTCATAAAACCGAGATTTTGGGCGATTTGAATATTATTTTTCATTGAAAATCCGCTGATAAAAATCTTTCTGTCATATTTCTCGGCTATTTTGATAATTTCAGAAAGCCTGTCCAAAAGCGAAGCGAATGTGGCGACAATGATTCTTCCGCCAGCTTTTTTAAAAATCTTTTCTATTTCCGCTTCCACAACGCGCTCGGAAATAGAAAATCCCTCCTTGTCGGCTCCCGTTGAATCAAGTAAAAGAGTGTGGATTTTTTGCTTCCCGATTTTTTCCCAAGTGTCCATATTTTTAGGATTTCCTTCGTTGTCATAATCAACCCTAAAATCTCCGGGATAAACCATTTTCCCGGCAGGCGTGTCTAAAATCACTCCGATGCTGTCGGGAATCGTATGGGCAACGCCGAAAAATTCCGCTTTAAAATTTTTCGATATTTGCCTGCTTTCTCCGTCTTTAACTATTTCAAATTCAAGTTTTGAAACGTTTGGGAAATCTTCCTGCCGGCGATTTATCATTGCCTTATTAAGCACTGTTGTGTATATCAACGGATTGCCAATTTTTTCCATTATGTAAGGAATGGCTCCGATGTGGTCTAAGTGGCCGTGAGTAATTATTAAAGCCCGGATATTTTTTTTCTTTGTCTCTAAATAAGCGGTATTGGGAATGATAAAATCTATGCCCGGGGTTGTTTCTTCGGGAAATTGAAGACCGGCGTCAATAATGACGATTTCATCGTTGTATTCAAAAAACATCATATTGCGGCCGATTTCCTCAAGTCCGCCCAGCGCGACAAATTTAACCGTTTCGCTAGAAACAGGAAATGTTCTCGCTTCATTATAAACAGGAGATGTTCCCGTTTTTTTAAATTCTCTTCTTCTTAAATAAGTTTTTTTAATCATATAAATTGTTTTTGGTGC
>JBBTZV010000029.1:6399-8841 GCA_038061215.1 Patescibacteria group bacterium | reverse complement strand
TTTTGGCAATAAGCGAGAAACCGCATGAAATCTACGTTTTTTGAAAAATCGTGTTTACAATGTTTGTCGTGAAACATTTTTAACGAGTATTTTTAGTTAATAATGTTTGTCGGCAAACATTTGTTACAAATGTTTGCCGTTTTACATGACAAACAAATTTAGATAAAATTAAATTATGAACAAAGCTGAAACAGGAAAATTAGGCGAAAACATCGCTTGTAGATATCTTGTGGAAAACAAATATAAGATAATTGAAAGGAATTTCCGAAAGCCGTGGGGAGAATTGGATATAATTGCCAAAGCGCCGGATAAAACATTAGTTTTTGTGGAAGTAAAAACTATGAAAGAAAATTTTGGAGGATTAAAGCCGGAAGACCAATTGACCAAATCAAAACTCCAAAAGCTCCAAAGAACCGCATCTTTATATGCTGGCCATAAGCCGGAATTAATTGATGACAATAAGGGCTGGCGAATTGATTTAATCGCCATAACTATAAAGGTTAATAGTCAGCCTACCGAACTATTGACAATTAACGATAAAAGTTATGTAATAAAACAATATGAAAATATTGCTTGAATTTGTATTTTTTAGATATCCAACGGAAAAGTTATTTTCGAAAAGCGCGGTTGATTTTCCCAGCGGGAAAATCACCGCTTGTTCTCAACCTCGCTCGTCCGCCTTCGGCGGACACCATGCCCGCTCGGCTTCCGAAACATTTTCTCAAACAACTTTTCCGCCGGATTATGCAAACAACGCTCGGATTTTTTATAAATTAAATAATCCGGTATAATAAAAATAATGAAAAAACTTCGCGATAGTTTTAAATTTGCTTTTAGCGGCTTAAAAGAAACGCTTATTTTTGAGAGGAATTTTAGAATTATGATTGTGGCCGCTTTATTGGCAACCGGAGCGATGTTTTATTTTGAGACCAGCCGAACTGAAAAAGCGATTATTTTTACGGCGATTTTCGCGGTTTTGACTTTGGAATTGGTAAATACGGCAATTGAACAGATTTTGGATTTTCTTGAGCCGATGCATCATGAACAGGTGCGAATTATAAAGGATTTGATGGCAGCCGTAGTGCTGGTGGCTTGCTTGGGCGCGACTATTATCGGCTTAATAGTTTTTTGGCCGCATTTTTTTAAGTATTAGCGGAAAATCTTTTCCCGCCAGCCGTCTCTGCGATAGATAAATTATCCTCGCTCGCGCTCTGCTCGCCACCCTGCTCGTCGGCTCACTGCGTTCGCCTCCTCGGGGTCCTGGCTCGCAACGAGGTTCGCTCGGTAATTTATGACTATCGCTCCGACACGCTGGCTACAGAAAAGATTTTCCATTGGAAACTTGTAAATAATGCGGCAATTTTTAAATTAAAATAAAAAGCCCGGTAAATAATAGCCGGGCTTTTAAATAAAAAGGAGATTTGATTTTTTCAATATTCTGCGCGGGGAACTAGGAACCCATTAGTTTTTGCGAGTTCTATCACTTGCGGCAGGTCATCTATTATAAGAATCTCTTGGGCTTCAATATTGTTTTCCGCCGCGAATCTTTTCAGGCCTTGAAACATTTGAAAATTTGGTTTTGTTTTTCCCGACACAAGAAAGACCGTATTTAGGGGAAGCTGTTTTACAAGGCGGTTTAAACTGCTTTTCCGCGTTTGAACAAATGCAAAGCTGTTAAAATTAATGCCTTTGTTGCTGTCAGAAAAAAATATATCAAGAGACCAAAGAGATCTGTCGGTTAAAAGACCGACATCGTAGCCGTTTTGACGCAGTTTTTTTATGGCTTCCACCGCTTCTTTAACCGGTTCTAGCTTGTTATCAAGCCAAACCTCAATGATTTCCTGGAGAAAAAAGAAAACCTTCGGCGTTTTTATTTTTAATTTTTCCGCGAACCATCGCCATAATTTTTCTCCTCTCCGGCATTTCACGATAACGCCGTCAAAATCAAACACAACCATCTTTATCTGCGGCAATCAAATCACCCCCTTTTTATTATTTTGAATTAAATTATTTAAAACTGCTGATTAAAGAATATAACTTTTCAATTTCTTTGTCAAGTAATTTTTTATTTTCCGCTTCAATGTTTAATCGTAAAAGCGGTTCGGTGTTTGACGGCCGCAAATTAAACCACCATTCGCCGGCTGGCGAAGTAAATTCCATTGTTAAGCCGTCTAAATAATTAGTATTTAGTATTTTGTATTTAGTATTTTGTGATTTGAAATAATTTTCTATTTTTTTTATGGATTCGCGGAGATTTTTAATTTTGAAATTTATTTCTGACGAACGATAATATTGCGGCAGTAAATTTATAAAATCCGCTGATGAATACGGCAGTTTTGAAATCGCGTTAATAATTTCAATCGCCGCCAGAATTCCAGAATCGGCAAAAAAGAATTTTTTGAAGTAATAATGTCCGGAATATTCCGCGGCAAAATCAGCGTT
>JBBTZV010000029.1:0-6299 GCA_038061215.1 Patescibacteria group bacterium | reverse complement strand
TGTTCCGTTTGAGCAATCAAAAACCACCCTCAATTTTTTTTGAGGATTCAAATTTTTTTTGAGAAAATCAGCGTAGGTTTTTATATATCTCATTTCCGCTAATCGGTACGGCATTTTTTCCGACAATTTTTAGGCCGTTATATTCTTTTGGATTATGGCTGGCGGTAATCATTATGCCGAAATCCGCTTTCAGTTTATTCACCAAAAAATAAAGCATCGGCGTGGTCGCAAGGCCAACTTTAATAATCTTGATACTTGATCCGCCAACTGGCGGATGATACTTGATACTATTTATCGCAGCGCGATAAAGAGCCGGCGAACTCAAGCGGGCGTCGCGGGCGACTACAACTTTGATCTTTGATCTTTGATTTTTGATTTTTGAAATAAACGAAGAAATAATTTCATAAACAATTTTCTCGTTTATTTCAATCGGATATTTGCCGCGAATGTCGTAGGCCTTGAAAATAATTGCGTAGTTTTTTAGTTGCATAGTCTTGTTGAATTTTAGCAGATTTTAGTATTTAATTAAAGATGAAAATGGCCAAAAAGAAAAAAGCTAAAAAAGTTTTTTCCGAAGAAGATTTTGAAGAGAAAAATTTAATTGAATCCCGGCTTCATCCGGAAACCAAAAAAAGCGTATGGGCCGTTGTTTTTTTCGGTTTGGGCGTTATTCTGCTGTTGGCGAAATTTAACAACGCCGGGCCGCTCGGCGCTTTTGTTTATAATTTTTTGGAAGGTTTTTTCGGTTGGGGTTATTATTTATTGCCGTTGATTTTATTTGTTATCGCGGGAGTGTTTTTGTCCTCTGATCGCCGAAAGATTTATCAGATAACTTTTTTCGGCGCCGTTCTTTTCGTTTTGGCCGGACTGGGCTTGATTGACATTATTTTTCCGGATAGAGGCGGTTTGGTCGGTTCAATTATCGGACTTTTGGAAATTCCTTTCGGTTATATCGCCTCAATCGTGGCAATAGTCATTTCAGCCGTGGCGGCATTGCTGATTACCGTCAATTTGCCGATTAAAATAAAAAAACCTTTGAGTTTTTTGAGTTTTTTTTGGTTAAAAACCAAATCATCGGAACCTGACGAAGTTGAAGTGAAAGAAATGTCTGATGAATTGCCTCAGCTGACAGCTGAAGAAGAAGTTGAAGCTGAAGAAATTGAAGAAGCGGAATTGAAAATCAAAGAGCCGATTAAAGAAAAAATCGCCGCTGCCATCGGTTTAAAACCAAAAAAATTCAAAACTAATTATATATTTCCTCCTTTGGACCTTCTTAAATCAACGGTTGAGAAGCCGACTTCCGGCGATTTGCGCGCCAGCGCCAATATCATCAAAAGAACTTTGGAAAGTTTCGGCATTCCGGTGGAAATGGGAGAGATAAATATCGGGCCAAAAGTTACCCGCTATACATTGAAGCCGGCGGAAGGCATTAAGCTTTCAAGAATTACGGCTTTGAATCAGGATTTAGCTTTGGCGTTGGCAGCTCATCCGATTAGAATAGAAGCGCCAATTCCGGGAAAATCTTTAATCGGCATTGAAGTGCCTAATAAAGTGGCGGCTATTGTTCGCTTGGGCAGTTTGATGAATTATCCTGAATTTAATCAAAACGGGTTGTTAAGTTTTGTTCTTGGCCGCGATGTTTCCGGCGAGCCGATTTTTACCGATGTTGACAAGATGCCGCATTTGCTTATTGCCGGCTCAACCGGTTCGGGAAAATCAATCGCCATTCATTCAATTTTAATTTCTTTGCTTTATAAAAATTCTCCGGAGACCTTGAGGTTAGCGCTGATTGACCCTAAGCGCGTCGAGCTTTCTGTTTACAACGGCTTGCCGCATTTGGTGGCGCCGGTAATCACTCAAGCCAAAAAAACCATGAGCGTGTTTCGTTGGGCGATTGACGAAATGGACAGGCGCTATGAAACGCTTTTGAAATCCGGCTCGCGCGACATCCAGAGTTACAACAAAAAAAATAGCCAAGAGCCGCTTCCCTATATATTGATTGTCATAGACGAATTGGCGGATTTGATGGCGAATTACGGCCGGGAAATTGAAGGCGCGATTGTCCGCTTGGCGCAAATGGCCAGAGCCACCGGACTGCATTTGATTTTGGCGACCCAGCGGCCGTCGGTTGAAGTCATTACCGGCTTGATTAAAGCCAACATCACTTCAAGAATCGCGCTTCAGGTCGCCAGCCAGATTGATTCGCGGACGATTCTTGATTCAGCCGGCGCGGAAAAACTGCTCGGCGGCGGCGACATGCTTTTTGTTTCTTCGGAATTGTCAAAGCCGAAAAGAATTCAGGGCGCTTATATTCCCGAGGAAGAAATCAACAAAGTGATTAATTTTATTAAAGAAAACAACCCATCGTCGTTAACGGACGAAAATCTGGAAATAGATTCTTCTTCGCTTGAAAACGGCGAAAGCGAAGAGAATATTTTTAACCAATACAATCGCGATGATTCTGGCGATGAGGACGAACTTTTTGAAGAAGCGGTTGAAACGGTAAAAGCGGCGCAAAAGGCTTCAGCTTCTTTGCTTCAACGCCGGTTGAAAATCGGCTATGCCCGGGCCGCTCGCTTGTTGGACATAATGGAAGCAAAAGGCATTATCGGGCCCGGCGATGGAGCCAAACCGAGAGACGTGCATATTAAAGACATCTGATTAAAGACATCTGACATCTGACAACTGACAACTAACAATTATGGCTAACGAACAAAAATCTTTTCAGGAATTTTTTAACGATATTTTGGCGGTTCGCGGTTTGACAATTGAAAAACTGGCGGAACTGACCGAAACGCCAAGCCGTTATTTGGCCGCCATATCTTCCGGCGATTTTCAAAAATTGCCGGCTTTGCCTTACACGCGCGGATATTTGATGAAAATAGCCGAAGTTCTGGGAATTGACGGAGACGAATTGTGGCAAACATACAAAGATGAAATCGCGTTAAAAATCAGCGCGCCGGACAAGCTTCCTTCCAATCGTTTTGCCGTTCGCCGCTTCGGCAAAATGAAAATAATCATTGGCATTATTTTGATTTCTGTTATAATCTATTTGGTTTGGCAATCCGGCAATTTATTGGGAATTCCAAAAATTGAAATTACCTATCCCGAGACCGACGATTTGGTTTTAAGCATTCCTTTAATCAAACTCGTTGGCAAAATTTCCAATCCCAAAGACAAATTGACGGTCAATAATGAACAGATTTTCATAAACAGCGACGGCTCTTTTGAAAAAGAAATTTTTCTCCGTCCCGGCGCCAATGATATTGAATTCAAAGTTAAAAGATTTTTGGGAAAAGAAATAAAAGTCGTTAAAAAAGTTATTTTTCAGCCGCAGAATATAATAGAAGCAAACCAATGATTAAAAAAACAGACGAATCAAAAGATTTGGAGCAGCTGCTTGACTCTTTGCAGGATAAATTCGGCGAAGGAGCGATTATGAAACTGGGCGATGTCAAGCATGTTGACGTGCCGGCGATTTCCACCGGCTCTTTTTCGCTTGATGTTGCTTTGGGAGTGGGCGGATTTCCCAAGGGAAGAATTGTGGAAATTTTCGGGCCGGAAAGCTCCGGAAAAACCACGCTCGCGCTCCATGCCGTTGCCGAAGCGCAGAAAGTCGGCGGCAAAGCCGCTTTTATCGACGCCGAGCACGCCCTGGACCCGGAATACGCCAAAAAAATCGGCGTAAAAATAAACGAACTTTTGATTTCCCAGCCGGATTCCGGAGAAGAAGCATTGAATATCATGGAAAGCTTGGTGCGTTCCGGAATAATTGACGTTATTGTCGTTGATTCCGTGGCTGCGCTTACGCCGAAAGTTGAAATTGAAGGTGAAATGGGCGCGCAATACATCGGTCTTCAGGCGAGAATGATGAGCCAGGCGCTTCGTAAAATCACGGCTTTGGCTGATAGGACTAAAACATTGATAATTTTTATCAACCAGCTTCGCGACAAAATCGGCATGATGGGCTACGGCGAGCCGACGACAACTCCCGGAGGCCGGGCTTTGAAATTTTACACTTCGGTCAGAATAGACATTCGCCGGATAGCGCAGATTAAAAAAGGAGAGGACAGCGTTGGCAATCGCGTCAGGGCGAAAGTCGTTAAAAATAAAGTTGCGGCTCCGTTCAAAATCGCTGAATTTGACATTATGTTCGGCGAAGGCATATCATACGCAGGCGACATTCTAAACATAGCCGTCAAAAGCGGCGTTGTCAGCAAATCAGGCAACACTTACAATTTTTCCGCCGAAGGCGGATCCGCCTCTGGCGGAGAAACTATAAAGTTGGGCGTTGGATTGGAAGCGGCAAAACAATTTTTAAACGAAAATAAACAGCTTTTGAATAAAATAAAAAAATCAATACAGTGATGGCTACAAAATACAAATGATTTACAAATATACAAATAATGCACAATGAAAATAAAGTTATTTATCCTGAATTAAGTTATAAAATTATTGGAATATTATTTAATGTATGGAATGATGTAGGTTATGGACATAAAGAAAATTTTTATCAAAAAGCAACTGCGTTAGGTTTAAAAAATGAGAATATACATTTCAATGAGCAAGTAGCGGTAAGAGTAAAATATAAAGGCAAGGAAATTGGAATTTATTTTCTCGATTTTTTAATAGAAAATAAAATAGTTTTAGAAATTAAAAAACGAGAATATTTTTCTAAAAAAGATATAGAACAGCTTTACGCTTATTTAAAAGCAACTAATTTAAAATTAGGAATAATAGCTCATTTTACTAAATCAGGCGTAAAGTTTAAAAGAGTATTGAATATAAATTAAGTTATTTGTATATTTGTATTAAATTTGTAATTAGTAGATAGATAATGTATTTCAACACTTCTCTCGGCTTAAAACTTAATACTCAACAGGTCATTTCGGAAATTATCCGGTTTATGCAAGAAGACGATAAGCGGCGCTATAAAATTATCATCGGCACGGATTCGGCAAGAAGCGAAGACAATACCGCTGATTTCGTGACCGCCATTATTGTTCATCGCGTCGGCAACGGCGGCCGTTATTTTTGGCGCAGAATTGACGAAGGGCGATTGGCCGAAGAAAAAGCCAAATTTCACACTTTGCGGGACCGGATTATCAACGAGGTTTTGCTTTCCTTGGAAGCGGCGAAAGAAGTTTTGGTGATTTTGAAAGATTTTGGCGCTTCAAATTTTGATTTTGAAATTCACGCCGATGTCGGCGAAAACGGCGAAACCAAAACAATGATTGCCGAAGTGGTCGGAATGATTCGGGCTTATAATTTTGAAGCCCGCACCAAGCCGAACAGCTACGGCGCGAGCAAAGTGGCGGATAGGCACGTGTAATTAGTATTTAGTATTTAGTAGTTAGTAGTTAGTATTATAGTATGGAGAAAATTAGAAACTTTACTGATTTAATAGCGTGGCAGGAAGCTCATAAACTTGTTTTATTAACCTATAAAATTACAAATAATTTTCCCCAAAAAGAAATTTACGCCTTAACAAGCCAAATGAGGAGAGCTGTAATTTCTGTTACAAGTAATATAGCAGAAGGATTTTCAAGAAAATCTTCAAAAGAAAAAATCCAATTTTTTTATATGGCCCTTGGTTCGTCTACTGAATTGCAAAATCAATTTATTATTTCTAAAGATATTAAATATATTAATAACCAAAATTTTAACGAAGTTTTTAATTTAATTAATAATGTCCAGAAGTTAACTTATGGATTAATTAAAAACCTAAAAAATTCACTAAATACCAACTAAATACTAAATACTAGATACTAGATACTAGATACTAAATACTAGATACTAAATACATGATACAAGATACATTAGTCATAGATATCGAGACCAAAAACACTTTTGCCGAAGTCGGCCGGGATAATTTTGACGCTTTGGAAATTTCTTTGGTCGGACTTTATTCTTACAAACAAGACAGATTTTTTCATTTTTGGGAAAACGAAATGGAAAAGCTCGGAGAAATTTTAATGTCAGCCGAGCAGATTATCGGTTTTAGCATTTCTCGTTTTGATTTGCCGGTGTTAAAAAAACATTTTAATTTTGATTTATTTTCCATTCCCCGCTTTGATATTCTTGATGAAATTGAATTTTTGCTCGGCCGCCGCGTCGGACTTGATATTTTGGCGAAAGCCAATCTGGGTTTCGGAAAAAACGGCCATAGTTTGGAAGCGGCTGGCTTGTATCGCGACGGCAAAATTGAAGAACTGAAAAATTATTGCCTTAACGACGTTAAAATCACCAAAGAATTGTACGAACTTATTCAAAAACAAGGATACTTGCTGATTCCTCAA
>JBBTZV010000028.1:0-8185 GCA_038061215.1 Patescibacteria group bacterium | reverse complement strand
AACACGATTTTTCAAAAAACGTAGATTTCATGCGGTTTCTCGCTTATTGCCAAAAACCAATGTTTCACACTTTTTTACGCATTTTGTCAAGTATGTAGATTTTATCAGCTTTTCCGATAATGCGATGAATCCTACATCTCAAATAAAAAGCGCCAAGTCAAAAACTTGACTTGGCGCTAGAAAACCCTGGCAAAGGAATCTTTAGTGAGCGCACAAGGGATCGAACCTTGGACCTTCTCGGTGTAAACGAGACGCTCTGCCGCTGAGCTATGCGCTCATCGCTCTTTGAATTTATTCTATACTGAAATTTTTAAAAATAAAACTCCGGAATTATTATCTCCCGGAGCTTTATTTTTTTATTTTATGAACAAAGTTACAGAGCCGTATCAAGGCCTATGGATTCGCCTGTCGCAGGTACTCTGCAAGTTTTTGCTTCTTGTCCAAATGTCTTCCAAATTTCTTTTCTGGTGTTGTTATGTGATTTTCTTGTATCTTTATAAGCTTTGGTGAATTTCCTCCAAGCTTCAATTCTCGCCTTTCTCCTTTCTTTGCCATCGGTTATGCTCCAAGCGGCCAATAAATCGGTTTTGCGAGTTTCAAATGCGGCTTTCACCGCGTTATAAAAACTCTCCAGAGTCGCGATAAGGGCAGTTTCCCTTTTCTCAACCGCGGTTCTAACGCAAGCGAGTTGATCGGTGGTTGGGCCGCCAGTTCTAGGCGTGGAAGTAGGCGTGGAAGTCGTTTCTTCGGCAAATGCCACGGGCAAAGCCGTTAACGCGAACAAAACCAATACTGAAACGCTGATAAATTTTGTAATCATTTTTATTATTTTATTTATTATTTATTGATTTTTGTCGACCTTTGATTTTCTGACTGTATAATATCATAAATTATTCTATTTTTTTCATTTCTTTAACAAGCTGAATCAATTGGCCGTGGACTTGACGGATATATTGATTAGCATCTTTGATAAATTGATGGCCTTCGTTAAAAGTCTTATTAAAATCGCTTTCCGAAGAAATAGATTCAAATTTTTCTTTGGCTGATTCATGCTTTTCTTTCGCCAAGATAATTTTTTGATTAATATCATTCAATAAAATTTCCAATTGCGAAACATCTTTGCCGGCTGATTTCAATTCATTAATTTTATCACTGGCTTTCTCGGAAAAATTTTCTGCCTTGGCTATCACCAAATTAATCCGGCCGGCCATTGCCAAGCCAGTCGCTCTTTTAACGATAGCTCTGTTATTAATCAAATAATTCCTGATAACCTTTGATTGTTCCTTAATTTGTTCCGGAGTCGCATTTTCAATCTGGGGCTGTTTTTGTTTCAGCCAATCAATGCCTTTATCAAGCTCCGTTAAAACCGCTGTTTTTTCATTCTCGGAAACGGTCTGAATATTTTCCGCTTTGCTTCTTAACGCTTCCAATTGTTTAATCATCGCTGAAGCCGCGTTGTTTAAAATGGCTTTATTCTTTTTTTCCAAAAGCGATTTGGTCTCCGGGGTTTTTAAATTCTGGTAATTTTCCCTGGCTTCCAAAAGTTCCCTGCGGGCGTTTTTATAAATATCTACTGATTTTAAATATTCTTCTCGGACTTGACGATATCTTATCCCGCCATTAATCGCGCCTGTTCTTAAAACTTGCGCCGAAGCCGACGCTCCCGCAATTCCGATAAAAACTACCGCAATCATTAAGCCGCTTATGATATTTTTATTTTTTTTCATAAAATTGTTTCAAGATTTTCAAATGAATCGTCGTTGCCAAATTCCTCAAGGTCATCCAAATCAACGGAAAGGCTGTTTATTTCATCGGTTAAATCGCTTTCCATTTCTTTAAACGAAACTGTTTCTTCGGTTTTTAAGACAACTGAATTTTTCGGCGTTAAATTATTGTCAGTTAAATTATTAATCGCTAATTTTTCAGATTCTTTTTTTTCGGCGACCGGAGAAATTATTTCTTCTTGAAGTTGTCTGTAATAAAAACCGCTGATGCCAAAAATCAAAACAATAACCGCGATGCCGACATAAACTTTTTTCGCCGTCAGCAATTGAGAAAATAATTCAATTGATTGAAAAAGCGAAAAATGTTTTGCTTCATCTTCGCGCAAAAGGCGACTGATTTCTTCGTTTGCGACGATTTTTTCAAAAATTCCTTCGGTCGGCTTAATGCTTTCTTTCAAAAAAGCCAGAGCTTCAACATCTTTAAACATTGCTTCCAATTCTTCACGGTATTCGGAAAACAAATTTAAAATTTCGGAGAGTTGTTCTCCTTTTTCTTTTAATTCCAAAGCTTCGCTCATTGCCTTATAAAGTTTTTTTATTTCATCGGCGTTCATATTGATATTTATAAATAATCGTTTAATTCCTTTAATTCCTGACGCAGGGCTTTTAGCGCCCGGCATTGAATCTGCCTCACGGCTTCTTCGGTTTTTGAAAGAAGATTCGCGATTTCTTTATTGGGCAAATCGCTGATAAATTTCATGACAATCACTTCTTGTTGCTCTTCGGTGAGTTTTTTAATGGCTTTTTGCGTTATTTCGCCGGCAATTTTAATATCGGTTATTTCTGCCGGATTTTTCGCTTTGTCGGCTATTTTTAACGATTCCAAATCATCGGTTAAAACGTCTTTTTTCTTTTTCCAGTAATCAATCACCGTATTTCTGGCCACGGTAAAAAAATAAGCAAGAGGCGAAGCTTTGGCCGCTTTAAAAACCGCCAGCGACCGATAAACTTTTAAAAAAACTTCTTGAGTCAAATCTTCGGCAATTTCCTTTGTTTTTACCCGAAAATAAACATAACGGAATATCGGCGTAAAATATAATCTATAAAGCTTTTTGAAAGCGCGGCTATCGCCTTCTTTTGCCAGCCTCATCAGCGCTCTTGGGTCGTTTTCCTCGCTTTCCATTTCAAAATTGTCTTGCCTCATATATTATGAACGATTGATTTCGCTTTTTGTGATGTGCGCCCACTTGGAATCGAACCAAAGACGGACGGGTATAAGCCGTCTGCTTTACCACTAAGCTATGGGCGCATTTAAAATATGTATCATAAAAAAACGCGAGCATCAATGCTTGCGTTTTTTAATATTTTTTTCCCGTAATTTCGCAAAAACTTAAACTATTTTATCGCTATCGGTATCGGTTTTAATTTAAATTTTTTTATCAGCGATTCAAATTCCTCCCTTTCAATAGTTTCTTTTTCAATTAAAGTTTTAGCGATTTTTTCCAAGACCGAACGCCGGGAAGAAATGATTTTTTTGGCTGTTTCATAAGCTTTCACGATAAAATCTTTAACTTCTTTATCTATTTCTTTAGCCATGCTTTCGGAATAATTTTTTTCCGTGGCAATTTCCCGGCCGAGAAACACCATTTCTTCCACTTTGCCAAAAGTTATTGGTCCCAATTTTTTGCTCATTCCGTATTTGGTGACTAATTTTCTAGCCAAAGAAGAAGCATTTTGCAAATCATTGGAAGCGCCGGTGGAAAGGTCGCTAAAAATAATTTCTTCCGAAGCGTAACCGCCGAGCATCACCGCCAAATCAATCAAAAATTGCGATTTTGTCCTTAAATAAATTTCTTCAATCGGCAATTTCATTGTGTAACCGCCGGCCCGGCCGCGAGAAACAATAGAAACTTTGTGAACCGGGTCGGAGCCCTTCAAAGAAGCGGCAATCAAAGAGTGGCCGGCTTCGTGATAAGCGGTGATTTCTTTTTCTTTTTTGGAAAACACGCGCGAACGGCGCTCCGGCCCCAATAAAACTTTTTCCACCGATTCAAAAATATTCTGCTGGCTGACAAAATTTTGATTTTTTTTGGCCGCCAAAAGCGCGGATTCATTCATTAAATTTGCCAAATCCGCTCCGGAAAATCCGGGAGTGCGCTCCGCCACCCTTCTTAAATGAACGTCTCTGGCCAAAATTTTCCCCCGGCTGTGAATTTTCAAAATTTCTTCGCGTTCGGAAATATCCGGCAAATCAAGGATAACCCGCCGGTCAAAACGGCCGGGCCTTAAAAGCGCCGGGTCCAAGATATCGGGCCTATTTGTAGCTGCCATAATTATTACTTTTGTGTCCCTGTCAAAACCGTCCATTTCCACCAGAATTTGGTTCAATGTCTGCTCTCTTTCGTCGTGACCGCCGCCAATGCCCGCGCCTCTTTCGCGACCAATGGCGTCAATTTCGTCAATAAACACAATGCAGGGCGCGGCTTTTTTGGCTGTTTGGAATAAATCGCGGACGCGGCTTGAGCCGACTCCGACAAACATTTCCACGAATTCCGAACCGGAAATATGGAAAAAAGGAACATTGGCTTCGCCGGCAACGGCGCGCGCCATTAAAGTTTTACCGGTTCCGGGCGCGCCGTAAAGCAAAACTCCCCGCGGGATTTTCGCTCCGATTTCCAGATATTTTTTCGGATTTTTCAAAAAATCTACGACTTCCAGCAATTCTTCTTTGGCTTCTTTCAAACCGGCGACATCCTTAAAAGTAATTCTATCTTTGAATTGCGTAAAAAGTTTGATATTGGCTTTGCCAAAACTAAAAGCCTGGCCCATGCCGGTTTTGGCTTGTCGGAACATCAGCCAGAAAAAAACGCCGATGATAATCAGGGGCAAAAGCGCCGGCAAAAGAATCGCCAGCCAAAAACGGGCTCCGGATTCTTCTTTTATTTCCAAACTGACTTTTTGCAAAGCCGCCGGCTCAACGCCGTAATTTTTCAAAGTTTCCGACAAACCGGATTCGGATTCTTTTTTGGAAACGGCTTTTCCGTTTCTTTTTAATTCTATTTTTAAATCATTGCCGCTGACAATAATTTTTGAAATCTCGTTGTTGTTAATTTTCGCCACCAGCTGATCCAAACTTAAAACTTCCGGCGCTTCCTGGCCGGTGTAAAATAAAGAAAAAACAAAAGCGATTGTCAAAAGCGCGAAAATCGCCCAGAAAAAATGTTTAGATAAAGCGTTCATGAAATCTACGAATTACGAATTTTTACGAATATACGAAATATTATAATATTTGATTTTTTGTGTCAATTTAATTTAAAAAATAAAAAAGCGGTTTGAAAGATCTCGAGATCCTCTCAAACCGCTCTGCTCAAAAATTTTTGAAACTATATGTCGTAGGTAACCGACGTTTGCCGTGGAGCTCCTGGCCTGGTCCGCCGTTTTATCTCGGCTTCTTTTTCTGTTTTACAATCGATGCAATGCCTTGTAAATGGTACTTCGCGTAATCGCTTTGGGCTAATAGGATTGCCACACTCTTCGCAAATGCCATTATCCATATCCGCCCTTAAGAGATTTAGAGCGTCATAGCATCTCTTAATCACATGATTAAACGTTTTGATTCTCTCCTGACTCCCATCAGCTTCATTGGTGTATGTTGAATCAAGTTCGGCAGGATGCGTTTTCATTGTCGGAACATCAAGCGATTGCAATCTTTTTCTTAATTTCGTTTCTTCTAAATCTTTCTTTAGTGTAAACTTTTTTATTTCTTCCAATAGCCTTTCTTCTCTCTTTCTCTTCGTTTTGTCTATCATGAAATTCCTCCTCAGCTCAATTGAAATTTTGGAATCAATTTTGAAATGTCGTTGCGCCGCGCTCTGCTGTGTTAAAAATTAAAATTTACTTTTTGGCAAACACCTCCTTTCAAATGTTTTTTTAAGTTTTTAAAGACCTTCGCCTCCTTTTCCTTGTATTTGGACTCTTATATATAATATACCAGATTGCTTAATTAAAAGCAAGCCCATGTGGATATCTAAAATCACTTTTTCATCTTCAAATTTATCCTTTTTTCCTGCGGTTTAATCGCGTCAATGATAAATTGATACTCCTTGCCGATTTCCAGTTGTTTTTTCATTTCTTCCAAACCGTTGAATTCCGCGCTGTGAATCAATCCCTGCAAGCCGCTACCCAAATCAATCACCGCTCCGAAAGGGTTAAAATTGAAAACCTTGGCGCTAATTGTTTCTCCTTGTTTGAATTTCTCTTCAACTTTTTCCCATGGGTCTGATTTTAACGCCTTAAGCGAAAGAAAAACCTGGCTGTCTTTAATTTCAACGATTTTAGCTTTAATTTCATCGTTAATGCTGACAATTTCTTTGGGATGGCCGATGAGCCGGTAATCAAGTTCGGAAATGTGAATCAGGCCCTCAACCGCCGGTTCGTCAATAAAACGCGCGAACGCGCCGAAATTGGTAACGCCGGAGATTACGCAATTTACCGTATCGCCAACTTTATATTTTTCAAGCAGTTTTTTTATGTCTTCTTCCGCCGCCGCCCGTTCGGAAATAATAAGTTTGTCGGCGCGCGGATTAATGTCAATAATTTTTACGTTTAAGTCGCTGTTGACTAATTTTTTTAGTTCATTCAAAACCGCGTTTTTTTCGTTTATTTCCAATTTAGGATAATGCTCGGAGCTTAATTGCGAAACCGGCAAAAAAGCTTTGGTTTCGTTAATTTTGGCGATTAAGCCGCCGCTGTTGGCGCCGATAATTTTTACGGATAAAATTTCGCCGCTTTCCATTGAATCTTTGAGAGTTTGCCATTCTTTCTGTTTATAAGCGCCGGCCAGCGAAAGCCCCACGAAGCCCTCTTCGTTTTCAACCGCAGCAACTTTGGCGCTGATTTTTTCTCCGGGTTTTAAATTTTTGACGATGTCTTTGGCATTAGCCAGCTCCATCCCCGAAACCGTTCCGGTGCCGAATTTAGCCAAATCAAAATAAACCGCTCCGGCTGTCCGGCTCATCAATTCCGCCTCAACAACATCTCCTTCTTTAAGAAAAGAAACCAATTCCGGTTCGGCCTTAATCAGCCTTAACAAGGGAGACAATTTTTTATCGTCAATAATTTGCGCCATTAAAATAGGATATTATAACAAAGCGGGTTGAAAATCAAGGGCCTTTTTGATACAATTAAATTATAATTCATTATATTTATGACAATCTCATATTACGGCGAAGGTTGTTTCAAAATCCAAAGCGGAGAAATCACGATTTTAACAGACCCTGTTTCTCCCCAAAGCGGCTTAACAACGCCGCGTTTTAAAGCCGACATTGTTTTAAAAACCTTGACTCCGTTTCCCATTGATTCGCAATCAACGACTGACGGCCAGCGAATGATTTACGGCCCCGGCGAATACGATATTAAAGAAATAGATATTTTGGGTTTGGCGAATAAAAAAGAATCGGCGGAAAATTTTATAAAAACAATTTATTTGATTAAAGCGGAATCTTTGAAGATTTGTTTGTTGGGGCATTTGGCGGAAGCGCCGGAACCGGATATCGCCAAACATCTGGAAGAAATTGACATTTTATTCATTCCTGCCGGCGGTGAGCCGTTTATTGGCCAGGAAGCGGCGGTGAAATTGATAAAAAACATTGAACCAAAAATAGTCATTCCGTCTTTTTATAAAATCCCCGGGCTGAAAAGAAAATCCGACGACTTGAAAATTTTTCTTGAAGAAATAAATCACGGGAAACATGAAACGCAAGAGAAATTAACCGTTAAAAAGAAAGATTTGGCGGAAATTAAAAAAACGGAAGTGATTATATTAAAAACCTGATGTTTAAAAATTTTATTGAAAAATTGCGGAATTCCGATGAATCCGTCAAAACTCGCTGGTTAATCGGATTAAGCGCCGTTGCGATGATTATCGTCGTCAGCTTCTGGCTTGTTTATCTGAATTATTCAATAAAAACAGCGGGTGATTCGGAAAATCAGAAATCGGAAATTGGATTTTGGCGGATTTTCAAAACCGGCTTGAAAGTCGCCGGCAGTTCAATTAAAAACAACATTAAAAATTTTGCTTCAAAAATCGCCGGCGAACGAACTGTGATTATGGAACAATAGATTTTTATGGAAAATAAAAACTTCCAACAAAAAATAGAAAAACGGGACATTACCGACGAACTTAAAGAATCTTATTTGGACTACGCGATGTCCGTTATTGTTTCGCGCGCTTTGCCGGATGTCCGGGACGGCCTTAAGCCTGTTCACCGCCGGATTTTATGGTCAATGTGGGACGACGGATTGACCCACAGCGCGAAACTAAGAAAATCCGCCAATGTGGTCGGTTCGGTTCTTGGCCGCTACCACCCGCACGGCGACATCGCGGTTTACGACGCCTTGGCAAGAATGGCGCAAGATTTTTCGTTAAGATATCCGCTTATTAACGGCCAAGGAAATTGGGG
>JBBTZV010000027.1:6994-11862 GCA_038061215.1 Patescibacteria group bacterium | reverse complement strand
GTTCCTTCGCGGCCGTTATATAAAAAAGCGCCGATTTCATAGCGCTTAAAAATTTCTATTAATCCGGCGAAATGGTCGTATTGAGGATGGGATAAAACAACCAAGTCAATATAGCGGTCGGTTGGCGCTAAAATTAAAGACAATTCTTCCAGAATTTTATTGTCCGGCCCAGCGTCAATTAAAACTTGAACTCCGCCTGAAAGATTCACCAATTCGCTGTCGCCTTGGCCGACATCCAAAAAATAAACTTCCAAATTATCGTTTTGCTTGTTGATTCCGAAAACAATCTGCGACCAAACGAAAAAATCAAAAATAATTAAAAAAACGGCGAGCAGAATAAAATGATTGCGGTTAAACATTAAGTGTAAGAATTAACAGCGTTGTTTATATCATTATAACCTACATTACAGCAGAAATCTTCTCTCGCTCATACGCCTTCAGGCGTCAAAATTCTATCAGTTCATTACGCTGCTCGCCACCCTGCTCGTCGCTCGCTTTCGGCTAGCTTCTCGGGGTCCTGTCTCGCTTACGCTATGAACTGATGAATTTTTAGACGCCTTTCGGCAATATTCGCTCTGAAAAGATTTCTGCTGTTAGGATATCCGGAAAATCTTATAAATTAAATAATCTTTTTCCAACAACTTCCCAATCAATCGCTTTGATAAACGCGTCAATATAGCCCGTCCGCTTTATTCCGTAATCGGTCAAATAAGCGTGTTCAAAAACATCCATCGCCAAAAGCGGTTCACAGCCGGAAAAATGTCCGACATCGTGTTCATTAATCCAAACATTAAATAATCTGTCGGCTGATTTATCAAAATATAAAATCACCCAGCCGATGCCGCGCATCGCTCCCATTGCCTTAAAATCTTTTTCAAAAAATTCATAAGAGCCGAATTCCGTTAAAATCTTTTTGTATAATTCAGAATCTTCATCGATTTTTGCCGGCGTTTTAGTTAAGTTTTCAAAATACAATTCGTGAAGGCGCATTCCGTTGAATTCCCAGCCCAGCCGCCTATTTAATTCCGCATATTCCGGAATTCCGTATTTGTCGTCTTTTTCCATCGCAACTAAAATATCGTTGAGTTTGTTGAAATTCGCGACATAACCCTGATAAAGGATAAAATGGTTTTTCAAAAGCGTTTCGCTGAATCCCTGAAGCCCGATTAAATTTTCAAAATTTTTTATTTGATAAGCCATTTGATTTAATCTTTTATTTAATAATACAATAAAGTTAATGGAAAATAAAGATTATCTTGAAATTCTTAAAGAACGGATCAAAAAAAGCCATGTTTATAAAAAATACCAATTTACGGGCCTTTTGATAGCCCAGCTTCTAAACGATGAAAAGCACAAATCGCTTTACATAAAACTGGCGAAAAATCATCCCGGAAGCCATCTTTTAAGCATTGCCAAAGACGTGGCAGAGAGAAAAAATATAAAAAATAAGGGCGGATATTTTATGAAAGTTCTGCAAAAAACGCACCCATATCTTTTGAAAAATTTAAAATCTAAAACAATAAAAAAATGAAAATTTTTACAATAGCCGATAAAAAAGAGGAAAAATTTTTGCGGACAAAAACCGCGGATTTTGATTTTTCCAAGAACGGCAAAAAAGACATTGACGAATTGATAAAAAAGATGAAAAACGCGATGCTTAAAGCCAATGGCATCGGGCTTTCGGCCAATCAAATCGGTCTTGATATAAAGATGTTTGTATGCCGAATTCCGAAAATAAAATCTCATGTTATTTTTAATCCGAAAATTACAAAATTTTCCGATAAAAAGACAATAATGGAGGAGGGCTGTTTAAGCGTTCCCGGGCTTTACGGATTGGTTGAGCGGCCGGAAAGCGTCGCTCTAAAAGGATATAATCGTTATGCCAAACCGATTACCGTCAAAGCCGATGGACTTTTGGCAAGAGTTTTCCAACACGAAATTGACCATCTAAACGGCATATTGTTTATTGATAAAGCTAAAAAATTGTATAAATTAGAAAGTATTATGAATAATTTAAAAATTTAAAAAATAATACTTAATACATGCCACTTAATACTAAATACATATTCTTTGGCACTCCGGAATTCGCCGCCATAATTTTAGAAAAATTGATTGACGCCGGCTATATTCCGGAAGCCGTTGTTTGCAATCCCGACAAGCCGGTTGGCAGAAAAAAAATTATTACTCCCCCGCCGGCCAAGCAAAGAATCTTGAATTTGGAATCCGGAATAAAGAATAAAATTAAAATCTTTCAGCCGGAGAAACTTGATTCAAGTATTAAGTATCAAGTATCAAGTATCAAACCCGACTTTTTTATAGTAGCAGCGTATAGCAAAATTCTTCCTAAAGAAATTATAGAAATCCCCCGCCTTGGAACAATTGGCGTTCATCCCTCTTTGCTTCCGAAACATCGCGGAACAACGCCGATTCAAACAACGATTTTGAATGGCGATGAAATAACCGGAACAACGATTTTTTTGATTGACGAGAAAATGGACCACGGGAAAATAGTATCAAGTATCAAGTGTCTAGTGTCTAGTAATGATAATTACGGAATTTTAATGAAAAAACTGGCGGAGTTGAGCGCGGATTTATTGATTGAAACTTTGTCGAAATTTATAAAGGGCGAGATAAAGCCGCAACCGCAAGACGAATCGCAAGCCACTTACACGAAAAAATTCAAAATTGAAGACGCTTTTATAAAACCGGAAGATTTGAAAAAAGCGCAAACCGTGGGCGGCGAAATCGCCTCTTCCATTGAACGAAAAATCCGGGCCCTTAATCCAGAGCCCGGAGTTTTCACTATTATTAACGATAAAAGAATCAAATTTCTTGAAAGTAAAATTCAGGATAATAAGCTTAAACTGATTAAAATCCAAAAACAAGGGGAAAAACCTCAAGCGTTAACGGGTAACCTGAATAGCCACGTTTAATTCCGATGAAGAAGCTTTTACGGTAATGCGGTTATTGACGCTTCTTGAAAGCCAATAACAAGTACTGCTGGCAAGAGAAGAACAAGCAGGAACATTAGGATCATTTGGCAGAGAAACTAAATAACGTTCATTAGTAGTCAAAACCGAAAGATCAACCAATCCAGTGCATGGAGAACCTCCGGTCACGCAAATTTGTGTCATGGTATCAGCAGTAAGGGCGAGAATAGAAGCCGGCAAATTGCCGTTAGTATCAACCGCGTATTGCCAAATAGCGTTCAAAATCGTATTAACGCCTGACGAACGTTGGCTGTTTCTTGCTTGGGCGAATTGCCTGGCCGGGTTTATTGCCACAATGGTGACAGCCGCCAAAATGCCGATAATCGCGATAACGATTAAAACTTCAATAAGCGTAAAACCTTTTTTCATAAAATTTGTATATTCGTATTTTATTCGTTATTCGTTGATTTTCGACCTTTTTGATATTTTAACACATCCTTCAATGTCAACAAGTGGAAAACTAATAACTTATTTAATTTCTTCCCAGGATATTATTTCATAAGCGTTGCTGGTCAGCGGAAATCCCGGCGGCGGGCCGTATAAAAGATTGGCGTCAAAAATAATATAGCGGTACTGGTAGCCGGAACAATAAACGCCGCCGCAACTCCAGGAAAAGCCGTAGCGCTTGTTGGTGGCGAGCATTCCGTAAAGCGTGATGGAATTTCTTAACGCTTCGGTTCCGCAATAACTCACGCCTTGGCGGTAATAATTTCTGCCAACGCGTTCGTTTTTGGCGATTAAAGCCGCGTCAACGCGCAAATCGTTATCACTGACCAATCCGGCGCTGATATTCCCCTGGCTGAACAAAGCGATGACGTCCTGGCCGTCGTAATTAGTATACAACAAATCGTTGTTGATGATAATGTGCTTGTTGTTTCCGGAAGTTTCCGGAAAACGCGCCGCGGCAATCATTAATCTGGCGGTGTTAATCTGGCCTTCAATCCAGACATTGTCTTCGGCGAAAATAATGTTGTTTTGCGGGAAAGCGTAATTGGCGATAAAAGTTTGGCCTTGCACGCTCCAGGTGTCCCAGTATTGTTCGCCGCCGGAATTATTGCATCCGGGATTTGGCCGTGGAGTTTGCGCGGTAACCCGATAAATGTCAAAAGTATCGTTGGTTTTCAAAACAATATGATAGCCTTGTTCGTTGGTTGCTCCGAAATAAAGTCCGTTTGTTTGAGCGTCGGTTTTTAATTGCGCCAAGTCCGCGGTAAATCCGGCGAAATCAACGGCTGATACGGGAAATTCCCGGCCGACTTCAAAAACATCTATCCGGTTTGGCACCGCGGCCGGCGGTTCCGGGTCAATCGGGTTGACATGAGTATGCACTCCGAATTCATCGCCGCCAGAATGGTCGGGGTCGTTATACTGGGATTTGGCGCTGGTAACAAGATTATGCGCCAGGCCGTCAAACCTAATGCCGCCGTTGGAATGCAAAACGCCGAAAACTTCCGTTCCCTCGCCGAAGCGAATGTCGGCATTGGCCGCGACCGCGTATTTTGCCAAAGACGGAATGCCCATTTTAACTTCAACGATTTTTTCAATGCTTGAATCACTGACCACCTTGCCGGTTGATTTAATAGTAACGATTGTTGAGCCGCTAATCGGAGGCGTAATATCTAAAATAAATTCGCCGATTTTATCGTTGTCTTTATTAAAATAATCGTGGGTGTAGGGTCCGGGCTGGCCGGTGCCGTCGGTATAGTCAGTGGCGTTATGCGCTAAATGCCAGCGGTAGTATTCAACGCCGGCTTCGGCAATGGTAAAAGCCAAAGCCCGTTCCGAATATCTTAAAATTGATTTGACAATCATATCCGCCCAAATCAAAAAACCGCTCAAAAGAATAACGGCAATCGCGCCGAACAGCAGAATTTGAAG
>JBBTZV010000027.1:0-6894 GCA_038061215.1 Patescibacteria group bacterium | reverse complement strand
CTTTTTAGATTTCTCGGCATAGCTTGGATTTTTATGATTACCGGCGCTTTGGAAGCGCTGTCTTGAATGGCTAATTGGATGCTGATAATTCTGATATCAGCAACAACCGCCGGCTGGCTCATCGGGTTTTCGCTGCCGGTGTAATTTTCGTCGTAATAAGAAAAAATCGGCGTTGAAGTGGCAAGCATATTATGAACCATTTCGGTTGTTGTTTCATTGGCCGGATTGTAGGTTAAAGGATTACCGCTCGGCTTGACAGTCCCCTTTTTCAAGATATTGCCGTCCAAAAAATATCTTATTTGTTCAAGCAGGGTGTCATCGTCAGAATTGCTGTAAAAAGTTATTGAGCTGGTGGAAGCGGACGCGATTGGATAACTGCCGACGCTTGAAGGCGCCATTGAGCGGATTTCGGAAATAATAAAAGGAATTGTTTGCTGGATTTCTTGCTGGGCTTCGAATTTTTTAGTGAAAAAAAGCTGATAATCGGACAAGCGGAAAGTAAGCAAACTGATTAAGCCGCCGACAATGACAAAAAGAGCGATGCCAACGGTAATTTCCATCAGGGTAAATCCCGAATTTTTTCCAGTTTTTAAGATTTTCATACAACGGTTTTTTTTCTGTAAATTAACAGAGCCGTCAAACCAGCGGAAATAATAATAAAACCGACAAGCAAATATATTTTATAAGAATTGAAAAATTTTTGGATAATTTGATTTGTTTCGCTTGCGCTTGCGGGTTGGCTAGAAATTTCTACAATTTCCGGTTCAGCTATTTTTTCAAAAACGCCGTTATTGTTGGCATAGACGATAATCGTGTAATTTCCCGAAGCGAGTCCGCTTAAGGAAGCGTTGTGAACGCCTGAAGGCGCGATAATTTGGTCGGCTAATTTATAATTGCCGTTGAAAATATCAATGCGATAGCCGCTGGAGGGTTCGTTTTGAGGAGCTGGCCAAGAGATATTGATTAATGTTTCTTCACCTCCTTCATTTTCGGAAATTAAGACGTTCAAATTATTTTCTTCTTGCGGCTGTTCAGGCGGCGGTTGGACAGGCGGCTGTTGAGCTGTTATTTGCGGAGTTTTAAATTCCAACGATTTTACGGAAAAATTTCCCAAAGGATTGAAAGCCGCTATTTTGGCGAAATATTGGGTGTTTTGATTAAGGCCGGCTCCGGAATTCAAAGTATGCTCAAGCTCGTAGCTGTTGTCGTAGATATCGGCGACAATTTGATTGCCGGCCTGATCCAAACTGATAATCAGCCGCGAACGGCTGGCTTTGTCCGTGGTCCAGGAAACTTTTACGGAATAAGGGTCAAGATAAGAAATTCTATCGTTAGAAATCGCCGGCGGTATTGTTTCCGGATTTACATAAATTTCTTCGGAAGAAGTGGCGGCAGTTGAAGTTGAATTAACATTATCGTTAAAAATTAATACTTGAGAGCTGTCAAACTGGCCGAGAATTTGCGTCTGATTGCCCCATTCGTCTTTCACTAAAACGTTGAAATTATAAGATTTATCCGCTAGGATATTGGCCGTTATAACGCAGAAATTCATCCCTTCGGGACACAAACGATAATTGCCGGAAAAATTAACGGTTTTTTGGTCGCTTAAATCAAGCGCAATGAATTCGGCTTTATAATCAACGGGTTCATTGGCGTTAAAGACGATTTGAACTTCGCTTGAAGAAGTGGCCAGAGAAAAATTGGAAACAATCGGCGCCAAATTGTCATTGTCTTCATAAAGCGCGAATTTGAAATAAAAATTTTGTTCCGCTGAATCCAGATAAGCCGAACCGATTCGCGGGTCAATATAAGCGCCTCCGCTGTGCTGCGCCAATTCGGTTTTGCTTTTGTAATAAGCCCGCAATTTTGAAAGCGAACTGACCATTTTGATTTTATAAGTTTCAACGCTATTGACGCTAATCGGCTCGTTGAAATCAATATGAAGTTTCGTGCCGCCCCAAATTTTTTCAATTTTAGAAACCGTTGTTGTTTTTGAGCCAAGCAGATTGTCGCCTGAATCGCGCAAGCCGAAAGAAGCGTTGCCGGAAGAGCCGTCATTGTCAATCCAAATGTCAATGGCGCTGATAAAGTCATTGTATGGTTTAAAATACTGGTAAAGCGCCGAAGCCGAGGAAAAATTAACGGCGCTGGAAGTGTCCGGCGAAAATTCAAAATATTTAACGCCATGGGCGAAAGCCGGAAAAGTAGAAAGTAGAAAGTAGAAAGTAGAAAGTAGAAAAATTATTTTAATTTTATTCATAATTCATAATTCTTAATTATTAGTTAGCGAAGCTTGATACTCCTGCCAATCATTGGAAATTGAAACATTGGAATCAACAAAAGTTTGATAGCCGGATTTAGTGATTGTCAAAGTGTATGTGCCGGCGGTTAAATTATCAAAAAATACTTGGCCATTCGGAACGCATTCGGAAGAAAACTCAATTTCAATATCTTCAAGCGAAGGCGTGAAATTTTCATCGTCGGTTTTGAGAAACGCTTTGTAGCGGAGATAGCGGTCGTTGTTATGGCTGGAATAAAGCTGAATGTCCGAGGTTGAATAATAGCTTCCGGCTGTGCCGTCCGGACCGATGAAATTCCAGGTGGCGTTGTCGTCATTCGTGGCAATCTGGAATTTTAAGCTGTTGCTGCCGGTTTGCGGCGGCTGGCTTGTCGGCTGCCATTTTAAATTATAAAAGTTTGTATCCGAAGTTCCAAGGTCAAAAGTATTGGAAATCAGCCATTCTTCCGTTGAAGTGGAATATTTTCCGTCTGTCGCCAAAAGACTTATTTTGCCTGCCGAGCTTTCGCTGTCAATTCCGTTGCTCCGGGAATTATATTGGCTTGAAGACCAGTCGGTTTGGGAAAAAAATTTTTTGCCGGTGTAAAAAGTTTGGCTGAATCCGGATTTTTCCAATTTTACCGAAGCGTTATTAATCAAACTGCTGCTGGAATTTTTAACGGTCACCAAAAACGCTTTGGGATTTTTGGTTTCCATCAGCCAGAAAGTGCTTGTGGAAACATTGGGATTTAAAATAATCGCCATTGACGGCGAATAACCGGCAATGTCGTAAATGCCGTCAAGATTGGAAAAAGTGTAATTGTCCCACTCCAGATTGCTGATGGTTTTCTGGCCGCTGGAATTGGTTGTTGAAGAAGCGGAATATTTCAGAACATTGGGGTCAGCGCCGATTAATTTTCCCCCTTCCAAAAGATAATCAACGTTTCCCGCGCCTAAACACATTTTATCGCGAGTTTTGAAACTAATAGAACTTACTTTATCAATGGCAAAACTGACGGAAGTTACTTGCTGGCTGATAACCGTGGCGTGGACTTTGAGCGGATTGGGATTTGACGGCGCGCCAAAAGGATAAGTTTTATCCGATGAATAGCCGCTTTTGGAAACGGTTATTTCGTATTTTTCGGTGCTGGTCGGAATGTCAACCAATTGCAGAATGCCGTCATTGTTCGTCTGGTCGCTGATGGAAATTGTCGGATTTAAAGCGTTATTGACAACGGAAATATTGGCTTGGGGAACCGGCTGGCCGTTGGCGTTAAAAACATTAATGAACAAAGAGCCGTTTTTTGTCGCGGTTTCCAGATTTTTCGGCGCGGCCGTGGTTGTCATTTTGAAAGGAGCGAAGTTGGCGCAACTCGGGCAACCTACGGAAAATTCAACCAGTTTATAATCAGCCGGCGCCGTGTCATTGGGATTTCCTCCGGCTGCGCCGTCAAAAGGGTCGTCAATGTTTCTGACGGTTGTTGAGATGACAAAATTTGTTCCTCCGATTGAAATTGTTTTCTGGCTTAAAAGTTTTCCGATTGGATAGCCGCCGGAAACACCAACATCGTCGTAAGAAAGATTTCTGACAAGTTCAATTTCATTTTCAACGGCGGCGATGGCGTCGGCGCGCCACTGATTTTTGGCAACGATTTCATAAAGTCCACCGGCCGTTGAGTAGGTGTAATAGCCGATAATAAGAAAAATCGCCAAAGCGATTAAAACTTCAATAATCGTAAATCCCGAATTATTTGAGATTAAGCCCTTGGGTGATTTCATAAATTGGAGAAATGATGGAAATGGCGATGAAACCAACCAAACCGCCCATAACAAGAAGCATTATCGGTTCCAGAATTCCAGAAAGATTTTTGAAAACTTCATCAACCTCGGCTTCGTAAAAATCAGCCAGATAAATGAAATTTTCGTCCAAGCGGCCGGTATTTTCTCCGACTTCAACCATTTGGGCGAAAATCGGAGGAAAAAACTTTTTTTTCTCCAAAAGATATTGCGATATCGTTTCGCCGCTTTTGATTCTTTCGGCGACAACTTTCAATTCTCTTTGGTAAACCAGATTGGGCATAGTGTCGCTGGTGATTAAAATCGCGTCAACGATTTTAACTCCGCTTTTGAGAAGCGACGCCAATGTTCTGGCAAAATTCGTCATATTGACGCCTATGGAAACCCGGCCGAAAATCGGCAACGCCAGAATCAAGCGATGCCATAAAAACCGGACAGCTTTTATTCTCAATAAAATAAACATCAGAACAATAAAAACAATCAAGCCGACAATCACCCATAAGCCGTAATTGTTCAAAAAATTAACCGCGGCAATCAGAATTCTTGTGGTGATTGGAAGCTCCACTTTCAAGCTTTTGAAAATAGGCATGATTTTCGGGAAAACATAAAATATCAGAATGGAGCCGATGCCAAGAGTGGCGATTAAAATGATTACCGGATAAATCATCGCGGCTTTTACTTTCCGCCTTAATTCGTAATTTTTGCGCAGTTGTTCGTGGAGATAATTGAGATTGTCCGCCAAGGTGCCGGTGGCTTCGCCGATTCTGATGATACTGATGAAAAATTCTCCGAAAACAGTCCGGTATTTTTCCAAGCTGGCGGACAAAAATTGGCCGTTGTCTATGTTAACGATTATTTGGTCAAGAATTTTTTTAAATGACCTTGTTTTGGCTTGTTTTTTCAGAAGCCACAAGCTGTCCAGAATGGACATTCCGGAACGAATCATAATTGACAAATGCTTGGCAAAAAGCATTTTTTCCGACAAGGGAACGCGTAAAAAAATATTTGTCATTATTTTGGGCGCGAAGGTTTATTCGTGAATCATTCTTAAAACTTCTTCTATTGTCGTGATGCCTTCAAGGGCTTTCTTAAAGGCGTCTTCCAATATCGGCGTCATTCCTTCTTTAACCGCGGCTTCCTTAATGATGTTGGAATTGGCTCTTTTCATTATTAATTCTCTGATACCTTCGGTCATTTCCAGAATTTCATAAACGCCGACTCTGCCTTCATAGCCGTCTCCTTTGCAGATATCGCATCCTTGGCCATAATAAAAATCCCTGTTGCTTCCCAAAACTTCCTTTGGCAAAACATCGGACAAACTTTTAAATTCCGGAAGATTAAGCGTTTTCTTCGCTTTGCATTTTTGGCATATTTTTCTTAATAATCTCTGGCCAATGGCGATGTTGATGGTTGAAGCGATTAAAAACGGCTCAATGCCCATATCAAGCAAACGCGGCAAAGTGGTAGCGGCGTCATTGGTGTGTATCGTGGACAGCATCAAGTGGCCGGTTAAAGCGGCGTTGACCGCGATGCCGGCTGTTTCTTTGTCGCGAATTTCTCCGACCATGATGATATTCGGGTCTTGCCGCAAAATAGAGCGCAGTCCCTGGGCGAAGGTCAGGCCGGTTTGCGGATTAACCTGAATCTGGTCAATGCCCTTGATTGAATATTCTATCGGGTCTTCAATGGTGATGATTGAAATTTCCGGAGTGCTTAATTCTTTGATAATGGAATAAAGCGTGGTTGTTTTTCCGGAGCCGGTCGGGCCGGTCGCTAAAATCATGCCATAGGGTTTGCGGATGGCTTTTTTAACCGCTTCCAAATCTCTTTTTGAAAAATTCAGCTGGTCCAGATTAAGCTGGGTTCTTTCGGATAAAATTCTTAAAACCGAGTTTTCTCCGTAATAAGTCGGAGCGATGGAAACGCGGAAATCAACATATCCGATATCGCCTATCGGAATTTTGAATCTGCCGTCTTGCGCCGCTTGATGTTCGTCGGTTCTCAATCCGGATAAAACCTTGATTCTGGTGATGACTTCGGATTGGATTTCTTTCGGCAGGACAAAAGCGTCTTGCAGGACGCCGTCAACTCTTAACCTTATTCTGACTTTAGATTCTTCGGGGTCAATATGGATGTCCGAAGCGTCGGAGTTAAAAGCGTGAGCCATCAAGGCGTCAACCAAGCGGATAATGGAAATTTTGTCCGGCGATTCTTTCAGTTCTTTCTCCACCATCGGATTGGATAAATCTTTTGTCGGCAACGGAGTTTTTTGATTTTTTTCAGCCATACTTAATAATAGCAAATCATTATTGGTCAAGCAATCAATTTCTTGTATTTTCTTGTATTTTCGTTTGAAAGTTTATAAAATTATGCCATTGTGGGATCGTCTAACGGCAGGACACATGACTCTGAATCACGTCATCTTGGTTCTGTGCCAGAGGCGCATCCGCCTTCGGCGGAGAATCCTAGTCCCCTTATATGTTTTATGTTTACATATTAAAAAGTTTATTTCATGGCACTCTTTATGTTGGGAGCTCAAAAGACCCGGAAAAACGTTTAAATAAAGAACACAATAAAGGCAGGGTAAGATATACAAAAGGACGCACGCCGTGGCTTCTCTTATATAAAGAAGCATATCTCATTCGGAGCGAAGCAATAAAAAGAGAAAGATTTCTTAAATCCGGACAAGGTCTAAAACAATTAAATCAAATTTTATCCGGAGCTGTGGGATCGTCTAACGGCAGGACAGCGGACTCTGAATCCGCGAATCTAGGTTCGAATCCTAGTCCCACAGCTCTGGATGAAATTTAGGTTCTGTG
>JBBTZV010000026.1:22775-26913 GCA_038061215.1 Patescibacteria group bacterium | reverse complement strand
TATTTTCCCGAAATCCGGCACGCTTATCGGCGAAAGCGTTTTCAGAGGAGAAAGAAAGCCGGTTTATTTTACCGAAGACGACCGCCGACGGCACATTTACACAATCGGTCAAACCGGCACCGGCAAATCAACTTTATTAGTTAATATGGCCGTTAGCGACATAAAAGAGGGCAAGGGCGTTTCAATTATAGACCCTCACGGCGATTTGATTGAAGCGATTTTGGAATTGATTCCCAAAGAACGATTTGACGATGTCCTTATTTTTGACCCGTCGGATTATTTCCGGCCGCTGGGAATGAACATGCTGGATTACGATTTAAACAAGCCGGAGCAAAAAACTTTTATCATCAATGAAATGCTCAATATCTTGGACAAACTTTATAACATGAAAGAAGTCGGTGGCCCGATGTTTGAACAATACACAAAAAACGCGCTTTTGCTTTTAATGGAAGATATGGTTAATGAACCGGCAACGCTGATGGAAGTGCCGAGGATTTTTACCGATGACGCGTTTAGAGCGCGCAAACTAAAACGCATAAGCAATCCGATTGTCATTGATTTTTGGGAGAAAGAGGCGAGTAAAACCACCGGCGAACATTCTTTGGCCAATATGGCGGCTTACATCACTTCCAAATTCAATAATTTCACCGCCAATGATTATATCCGGCCGATTATCAGCCAGACAAAATCGGCTTTTGATTTCAGAAAAATAATGGATGAAGGAAAAATTCTGTTGGTTAATTTGTCAAAAGGAAAAATAGGGGACATTAACGCCAATCTGCTCGGCATGATAATCGTCGGAAAAATTCTGATGGCGGCTTTGTCACGAGTTGATTTGCCGGAAAACAAGCGCCGCGATTTCAATCTTTACATTGACGAATTCCAGAATTTCACCACCGATTCCATAGCTTCAATTTTATCGGAAGCGCGGAAATATCGGCTGAATTTAACCGTTGCCCACCAATTTATCGCCCAACTCGCGGAAAAAATCCGCGACGCTGTTTTCGGCAATGTCGGAAGCATCATCAGTTTCCGAATCGGCGCGCCGGACGCGGAATTCTTAACCAAACAATTTGAACCGGTTTTCAGCCAAAACGATCTGGTTAACATTGATAATTTCAACGCTTGCGCCAAGATTTTAATTAACGGCCAAACTTCTAAGCCCTTCAATATCAGAACTCTGGCCAAAGAAATCGGCGATGAAGAAGCCGGGCGCCGATTAAAAGAACTCTCCCGCCAAAAATACGGCCGCGACCGCCAGGAAATTGAAGCGGAAGTTCTGAAAAGATTGAGAGAATAATAAATTTTTATTATTTGAAATTCAAATTTTAATCTGCTAAAATTGACTTTTTGCCAGAGTAGCTCAATGGCAGAGCAGTCCCTTCGTAAGGGAAAGGTTGGGGGTTCAATTCCTCTCTCTGGCTCTTGAAAGAAGATTTTTTAAAACAATTGAATGAACTTTCAGAAATTGTCCGGCGTTTGGCCGGCCGGCTTGATATTGAAAATAAAAGAAAACTAATGAGAGAATTGGAAGTTGAGCTTACTCATCCGGATTTATGGAAAAACAAAAAACTGGCCGAGCAAAAAAATAAAGAGGCCGGCCAATTGCGCGATTTAATAAATCGCTATGAAGAAATTGAAAAAGAGCTGATTGACGCCGAAGTGTCGCTGAACCAGTCCGTTTTGGACGGCAAAGAATGGACTGAAAAATCCAATCAAATAATTTTCTCCATTAAAAAGAAAATCCGTAGATTGGAAATTGAACGGTTATTTTCCGGAAAATACGACAAGCAACCGGCTGTTTTGTCCATTTACGCCGGCGCCGGCGGAGACGACGCCGAAGATTGGGCTTCAATGCTTTATGAAATGTACCGCAAATTCGCCGAAAAGCGCGGCTGGAAAACATCGGTGATTGACGAAAGCTTGGGCGACTTCCAATCAAAAACCGGCCGGCATCCGCTTAAAAACGTAACAATTGAAATAAAAGGGGATTATGCCTACGGTTATCTCAAAAAAGAAGCCGGCGTCCACCGCTTGGTCAGGATTTCTCCATTTTCTCCGAAAAAACTCCGCCATACTTCTTTTGCTTTGGTTGAAGTTTTGCCGGAACTGATGGAAATTGAAAAAGAAAAATTTGAAATTCCGGCCGATGATTTAAAAATTGAACTTTCTCGCGCCGGCGGCCCGGGCGGCCAGAACGTCAATAAAGTTGAAACAGCGGTCAGAATCGTCCATTTGCCGACCAACATCGCGGCGGCTTCGCGCTCCGAACGCTCCCAGCATCAAAATCGCGAAAAAGCCATGGCGCTGTTAAAAGCCAAATTAATAAAGTTAATGGAAGAAAAAAAAGCGAAAGAATTGGGCGAACTGCGCGTCAAAGTAAAGCCCGAATGGGGCAGCCAAATCCGCTCTTATGTTCTTCATCCGTACAAACTGGTCAAAGACCACAGAAACGGAATTGAAACGCCGCGAGTTGACGAAGTTTTAAACGGCAATCTTGAATTATTTGTGGAAAGCGAGGTATAATTATTAAAGTAAAAATGATTATCTTTCAAAACGTTTCTAAAATTTACACCAATCATAAAGACACAATCGCTTTAGACGATGTCAGTTTTGAAATAAAACGAAAGGAATTCGTTTCGGTTGTCGGCAAATCCGGCGCCGGAAAATCAACGATTACTAAAATGCTTATTGGCGAAGAAAAGCCGTCCAAGGGCCGAGTAGTTTTCGGAGATTACGACATTTCCAAATTAAAACCGAAAGAATTGCCGCGCTTGCGCCGGCATATCGGCGTTATTTTCCAGGATTTCCGGCTTTTAGCGAATAAAACCGCTTATGAAAATGTGGCTTTTGCTCTGGAAGTCGCCGGCCGAAGCCAGGCGGAAATAAATGAATTCGTCCCTCAAGCCCTAAAAATGGTCGGCTTGGAAGACAAAATGTCCAATTTCCCAAAAGAACTCTCCGGCGGCGAAAAACAAAGAGTGGCCATTGCCCGGGCCATGATTAACCATCCGGATATTTTGATTGCCGACGAACCGACTGGAAATCTTGACCCGATTAACGCCGCTGAAATCATCAAATTGCTTTTAAAAATCAATGAATTGGGGACAACCATCATTTTAGCGACCCACAACAAAGATATTGTCAATGATTTGGATAAAAGAGTAATTAGTTTGGAGAATGGCCGAGTTTCAAGAGACGAAGAAAAAGGAAAATATCTATTGGTATAATGTTAACCACTTTATCCAGAATAATTAAATACGGAATTCTCGGTTTTTGGCGAAACGGGTGGCTTTCAATGGCCACTATTGCCGTTATGTTTTTGGCTTTAATGGTTTTTGAAGGATTGTTTATTTCCAATGTTTTGACGAAAGCCGCTCTGGAATCGCTTCAAGACAAAATAGACATCAGCGTTTATTTCAAAACCAGTTCTTCGGAAGACGAAATTTTAACGATTAAAAAAGAATTGGAACTGTTGAAGGAAGTGAAAAATATTGAATATATTTCCAGAGATAAAGCGTTGGAAATTTTCCAAAAAAGGCACCAAGGAGAGGAAATAATAGCCCAAGCCCTTGAAGAATTGAAAGAAAATCCATTGGCCGCCTCATTGAACGTTAAAGCCCATAATCCCAAAGATTACGAAGTAATTGACGCTTTTCTTAAAAAGGAATCTTACGGCGAATTTATTGACAACGTAACTTACGCCAAAAACGCAGTGGTTATCGGAAGATTAAATAAAATAATAGACACGGTTCAAAGATTGGGCTTGTTCTTAACCGTGCTTTTGGCCGTTATCGCGGTTTTAATAACTTTCAACACTATCCGGCTGGCGATTTATTCCAACCGCGAAGAAATAGGCATTATGCGGCTGGTAGGCGCTTCCAATGCTTTTATCCGCGGGCCGTTTGTAATTGAAGGAATAATATACGGATTAATTTCCGGCCTGTTAAGTTTTGCGGTAATAATGCCGATTATTTATTTCCTTGCCCCTTACGCTAAAGCTTTTATTCCAGAAATAAATCTTTGGAATTATTTAATTTCTAATTCTTTTAATTTAATTGGCTATCAGTTGTTTTTCGGAATAGGTTTGGGAATTTTTTCCTCGTTTGTCGCGGTAAGAAAATACCTTAAAATATAA
>JBBTZV010000026.1:0-22675 GCA_038061215.1 Patescibacteria group bacterium | reverse complement strand
ATATAAAATCTCCGCTTCTTTTTCCGTTCTGGCCCGCAAAATGATTTTAGGCCGCCTGTCTTTTAAGGATTTGCTTATCTCGGAAAGCAAGGTCAGATTGTCTTCCAAATCCGGACTGGTGGAAATTATTAATTTTGCTTCGTCTAAATTGGCTTTTTCAAAAATTTCCGGGTCGGAAATATCGCCGAAAAGATAATCATAGCCGTGTTTTTTAAGTTGAGTGATTATTTCCGGGTCAAAATCAATAATCAAAAGATTTTCTTTGGGGATATTATGAGCAATGCTGGCGCCGGTACGATGGGAACCGATTAAAACTATCGGCTTATTGAATTCTTTTTCCAATGAATTGTCTTCTCTTATTTTTTTGCGCTCAAATAAATCCAAATATCGGAAGCGCGAGAGGCGCCTGAAAATTTTATCAGCATGAACAACCAAATAGGTTGAAGAAATAATGGTGATTATGCCGACTGCCGTAATTAAGGCGACGATGTTTTCGCTAAGATGGCCCAGCTTAAATCCCAAAGCCGCCAGCACCAAACTAAATTCGGAAATTTGAGCGATGGTGATGCCGGTTAAAAAACCGGTTCTTTTGCGATACCCTAAAATTCCCATAATAATCATCACAATCAAAGGATTGCCAATTAAAACAAAAAGCGAAAAAACAATAATCGGCAAAAGCAATCCGGAAAAATCGGAAAACATCAGCGAAGAGCCGAGAATGACGAAAAATATCAAAATAAAGAAATCGCGGAGCGAACGGATTCTGGCCGCGATTTGAAAATTTTCCGAAGAATTGGCAAGCGCCAAACCCGCCAAAAACCCGCCGATTTCAACGGAAAAACCGATTTTGCTGACCAACGTCGCCATTAAAAAAACCCAAGCCAAACTGGCAATGAACAAAAGTTCGGAAGAACGGGCGATTTTATCAAAAATCAAAGGCAGGATTTTTCTGCCAAGATAAATTGTCAAAACAAATAAAACTGCTGTTTTCAAAATTGCCAAAAGGATATTTGAAGAAATCGCGGAGCCGGAACTCTCAACGCCGGCCAAAAAAATCAAAAGCAAAATAGCCGTTAAGTCCTGTATCAAAAGTACGCCGACGCTGATTTTCCCGTATAAGCTGTTTAAATCTTTTTTTTCCGAAAGAAGCTTGACAACGATAACTGTGCTGGAAAAAGTCAAAGCAATGGAAATATAGGCGGAGTGAAGATAGTTAAAATTGAAAAATAAAGCGATCAAATAGCCGATAACAAAAGTGAAAATAATTTGGGCAAGGCCGACAACAGCCGAAGCTCGGCCAACCAGCCGCAAAGACGCGTAGTTTATTTCCAGCCCCACCAAAAAAAGCAAAAACATTATTCCCAAGTCGGAAAAAATTCTGAAAGATTCCTTATCGGCCAAATTAAAAAAACTGAAATAACCGACAACGATTCCGGCCGCCAAATAAGCCAGAATAATCGGCTGTTTAAAAATTTTCGCCGCGATGCCCAAACCGGCGGCAATAAAAATAACAACGGCTAATTCAAAAAGTCCGGCATCCATTACAAAAGTATAACAATTTTATCGCGAGACTTCAACGGAATTGATTGTCGCTTGCCCTCGGGGATTGTCGTTTTCGTAAGTTTTCAAATTTCCTATTTTATCCACGACATCCTGGCCTTCAACGACTTTCCCGAAAATCGTGTAATTGCGAGGCAAGGGATAATTTTCAAGCATTATAAAAAACTGACTGCCGTTGGTGTCGGGCCCGCTATTGGCCATCGCCACCACGCCTTTCAAATATCCGGCTTTATAAGATTCGGCTTGAGGATTTAATTCGTCTTCAAATTGATATCCCGGGCCGCCCGTGCCGTCATTTAACCAATCGTCGTCTTTACTATTCGGGTCGCCAGCCTGAATCATAAAGCCATTGATAACGCGATGAAATCTCGCGCCGTTATAAAATCCTTCGCTTGAAAGTTTCATAAAATTGGCAGCGGTTTTCGGCGCGTCTTTTTCAAAAAATTCAATTTTAATGTCGCCTAAATTGGTTTTCAAAACTGCAATCAACGATTTTCCCGATTGTTCGCCGCCGCTTAAATTAACCAATGATTTATCGTCGTTTTTCATGAAAAATTTTCCGGAAATATTTTCTTTATAAGCGCTGAAAAACCAAAAAATAAAAACAAAAATCAAAATAAAAAAGATTCCTAAAAAAATATTGATTTTGCTCATATAATCGTCTTGCAATCAGTATAACGAATATAATATTTTTTTCAAATTATTTTATTGCTATTTTCTTACAATTGTGATAAAATATAAAAATATTATGACTACTAACAAATCTAATTTTTACGGCCTTGGAATCGCGCCGAATATTCTCGCTATTCTAGACAGGCTTAATTTTAAAATTCCCACGCCCATTCAGGAAAAATCAATTCCTCCGGCGATAGAAGGAAAAGATTTAATCGGGCTCGCGCAAACCGGCACGGGAAAAACGCTCGCCTTCGGAATCCCCATGATCCAAGCGGCGCTTCAGGGAAAACACGGGCTTGTAATCCTTCCCACGCGCGAACTCGCGCTTCAAGTTGAACAAACATTGCATAAAATCGGCATTTCCCTCGGCGTGCGAACCGCTCTTCTTATTGGCGGAGAATCAATGCATCGGCAGCTGCAAGCGCTGCGAAAAAATCCGACCATTATTTTAGGCACTCCCGGAAGAATGATAGACCATCTCCGGCAAAAAACTCTTTCGCTCAAAGGAGTGAAAATCCTCGTGCTTGATGAAGCCGACCGAATGCTTGATATGGGATTTGCGCCGCAATTGAAACAAATTTTAACAACGGTGCCGCGAGAACGCCAGACAATGCTTTTTTCCGCAACCATGCCGAATGAAATAGTTCATCTGGCCCATTCGTATATGAAACTTCCTTTGCGCATTGAAATCGCTCCTTCCGGAACAACAAGCGCAAAAGTGGCGCAAGAGCTTTTTTTCATATCCAAACCGGACAAACCGCGACTTCTTGAAAAACTTCTTTCCGAATACCACGGCTCAATTTTAATATTTTCAAGGACAAAATTCGGCGCGAAAAAAATCGCCGCCGGCATTCGGGCGCTCGGACACGCGGCAACGGAACTTCATTCCAATAAATCATTAAGCCAGCGCCGAGAAGCGCTTGACGGGTTCAAAAACGGAAAATACCGCGTGCTGGTCGCGACTGACATCGCCAGCCGCGGCATAGACGTGAAGGGGATAGAACTCGTGCTCAATTACGACCTTCCGGACAACGCGGAGGATTATATCCATCGCATTGGCCGAACAGCGCGCGCCGGAGCCGCCGGCAACGCGATTTCTTTCGCAACTCCGGACCAACGCGGAGACGTGCGAAACATTGAACGGCTTATGCGCGCCGCTTTGCCTCTGCGCAAACTTCCAGAATTGCCTCCGGCTCGAATGGAACGCTTTGTGGAACGTCGGCCTTATCGCGAATTTAACGCTCCGCGCCCGCGACAACGCTCTTCTTTTTCTCAAAAATCCCAAGGAAGAAAACGCTATTTTTAAAGCGTCCCGAGGTCAAGCGTTTGATCTATTTTTATTTGTTCCACAAAATCCGAAACATGGCTGACGAGAATCATAACTCCCTCATAGTTATCTAATGCGGCTGCGATTATTGGAATATGGCGAAAATTAATATGGTTTGTGGGCTCGTCAAGAATCAAAAGCCCCGGACGTTCAAGAACAAGCTTCGCGAACGCGACAAGCCCTTTTTGGCCTTCGGAAAGCGAACCGATTTTCATTTTCAAAACTTCAGCGTCAATGAGAAAGCCGGCGGCGCAAGAACGAAGTTCCTGCTCTGTCCCATCTTGCATCGCGCTTGAAAGGGTTTTATGCACTGTTTCGTTGAAATCAAGCGTTGAAAAATCCTGGCGATAATAACCAATGCGAACGCCGGAAGCCACGTGTTCGCCTTTCGCGTGTCCCGTCGCAAGCGTTTCAAGCAATGTCGTTTTCCCGATGCCATTCGGACCAGCAAGAAGCAAACGTTCTTTTTTCTTAAGCGTTACGTCCACTTTTTTTATAATCGGTTTGTGGCTTTTCATATTCATAATAGAAACTGATTTAAGTTCAAGAATCCGGCCGCTCAAATCTTCCTGGCAGGGGATTCTGAAATTTCTGATAGTTTTGTCTTCTTGCCGGACTTCAACAATATCTTCTTCAAGATTTTCAATTTTTTCCCTCATCTTTCGCGCGACATCGCGCATATGCCCGCCTTTCTGCGCGAAAAAATTAGCCTGTTCTTTGCGATGCTGAATGTCTTTTTCAAGCCGGACATTTTTCATGCGTTCGCGTTCCAATCGCGCTTGAATTTCTTTTACCACGTCAAAATAATCGCCGACATATTGTTCTATTTTTTTCGTAAAAATATCAAGATAAAGCACGCCATGCGTAAAAGAATTTAAAAAATCTGCGTCATGAGAAATAACTATGCATGTTTTTGGATAGTCAATGAGAAATTGCGTCAGATGCGCGATGCCCTGCTTGTCAAGATTATTGGTCGGTTCATCAAGAAGAAGAATATCCGGACTTTGAATAAGGGCTTGCGCGAGAAGCAAGCGCGCCTGTTGCCCTCCTGAAAGCGCTTTCAAATGTTTCGTAATCGGAATCGCGAGATGAACTATTTTAAGCGCTTTGTCTATGCGCGATTCAATATCATAAATCTTTTTTGTAAACGCTTTCTCAAAAAATTCTTTTACCGTAAGTTCCATTTCATCGCGAGATATGACTTGGCGAGCAATCGCCATAGTAAGGCCATTTGTAATTGTCACGGTTCCGGATTCCGGTTTAAGCCCGCCCGCGATCAATTGAAAAACAGTGCTTTTCCCGGCGCCATTTTGGCCCATAAGCGTTATTTTTGACCCCTCTCTCACGGAAAAATCCGCTCCAACGAGAATCGGTTTTTTCGCGTATTCAAATGAAGCTTTGTTAAAACGGATGATTACTTCGTTTGTCATTTTTCAGCCTTGATGTTATTCAGGATTTTTTCCACTTTTTTTATGCTTTCCTCGTCGTTGATTGAAATGGCAATGGCGCTGGAATCTATTTTTTTTAGCGCTTTTAATTTTTCTTTGATTTCTTTTGGCGTTAAAAGATCGCTTTTGGTGAGAAAAAGACGCTCCGGTTTTTTGAGAAGCGCCTTGCTGTGCGCGCCAAGTTCTTTGCGGATGATTTTATAATCTTTTGAGGGAGCGGGGGATTCCGAAGAAATAAAATGGAAAAGAACGCGCGTCCGTTCAATGTGGCGGAGAAATTTAATGCCCAAGCCCCGGCCGCTTGACGACCCTTCAATAAGCCCGGGGATATCGGCGAGGATAAGTTCGTAATACGCGCCCAAATTGGGTTCAAGCGTTGTAAACGGATAATTCGCCACTTTGCTTTTGGCGCTGGTAAGTTTGTTGAGCAAACTTGATTTTCCGACATTTGGAAGCCCTATAAAGCCGACATCGGCTATGAATTTAAGCTCCAATCTTAAAACAAAATTTTCTCCGGGCATTCCGGGCTGCGCGTATTTCGGCGAGGTGTTACGCGAAGAACGAAATTGAAAATTACCTTTTCCGCCGATGCCGCCCTTGGCGAGAAGAACCCGCTCGTTGATTTTTTCAATGTTAATTTCGCTGTTATTTGCGAGATTATGAACCACGGTTCCGACCGGAAGTTTCAAAACAATATCGTGCCCGTTATGGCCGTCGCGAAACTGGCCGCGGCCGTCTTGGCCGTTATCCGCGGAAAATTCCTTTTTAAAACGGAATTGCCGGAGCGCCATTAAATCGGAAACGCCTTCAGCATAAACATCGCCGCCCTTGCCGCCTGTTCCTCCGACAGGCCCCAAACTCATTAAATTTTTATTAAACGCCACGGCGCCTTTTCCGCCGTGTCCGGCGCTGACTTTAATTGTTACGTCATCAATTAGCATGCTTAAAATGTAAGCGTATTCAGCGAATTATAATATGAACTCATAAATTCTTTTGTGGTCCAAATCATAAGCGCAACCGCGAGAATTGTTAATATAAGCGCGACAATGCCTATTTTTCTGGCTTTATGGTCGGATTGTTTCAGATATTTAAAAACATAGCCAATCCCAAACGGAGCGAGAAAAAAACTTATAAAATAAATAAGCGCCTGCTTGCTTGCGGATGTTGAAATAGGCGGTTCTTTTAATTTTGCTCCGCATTGTAAACAAAAATACGCGCTTGCGGGAAGAACCGCCCGACACGACGGACACAATATTTCTTTAATTTCATCCATTCTCTTTTCCAATCAATAATAATACAAAAAATTTTACGACGAATTGAATTTATTTTCCAATAAATTTATTTGCTATGCGCCATGTGCTTATCCAGCCACTTTTCAATTTCATTAAGAAAATCAGTCATATATTTATTACCCTCAGAAGACGCCACTCTTTGAGCTAAATCAACTAAATAATCTTCTATTTCTTTTTTTGAATCGTCAAGCCGTAAGTTATTGATATATAAAAAAACAAGTAATGCCGCTGTTGCGGTTCTTTTATTTCCATTTTCAAAACAATGATTTTTTATAAGGCCGTAATATAAAATTGCGGCTTTTTTCGAAAATGTTGGATAAAACGACCATTGAGGATTATTAAGAGTGGATTCAAGTTTTGCTTTATCGTGCTTTGAAAAATGCGTAATCGGATCTTTTTTTGAATCAAAAAGAACCACCGCAAGCGGGTGGCACATTTTTTCCATTAAATCTAAATCTATATAATTAATGCCTTCAGGTTTTATCATACTCAGCAAGACGCTCAAAGACACGCCTATATTCTTTTAATGCTTTTTGGGCTCCTTCTATAACTTTTTTCTCTAATTCTTTTCTTTCAATTTCTTTTCTTCGCGGTTCTTTTTTTATTTTGCTAATTTTTTTCATATAATAACAATATCATATTAAATATTAAATTTCAATAATGTTGCGATTTGAGACAATCCCTTAACTCTCTTAAGGGCAAGAGCGCCAATGCATATAAAATATCTTCTTTAATTTCATCCATTTTCTTTTCCAATCAATAATAATACAAAAACGCCAAACCATAAAGGTTTGGCGTTTTTGTATGTGCTGCGGGACTTGGATTCGAACCAAGATAAACAGCTTCAAAGGCTGCTGTCCTGCCGTTAGACGATCCCGCAAAAATATCTGTCTTAAAAATCGATATTATTTTACTATTTTTTTCATATTTTGTAAAGAATGAGCTCAAAAAAATCCCGCTTTGAAGCGGGATTTTTATAATACACTTCTTAACTTTAATTCGCCCAGATAACAAAGGTGAAAAGTTTTTCTCCTCTCCCTAAATCGCGTCCAAATAGAGAATCATTCCCCCGACTATCTTTACGAAGACTCTTACCCCAAGCAGACGGATTGTCTAAATCAATATTAGCGCCATTGCCCCTTGGAAGAGATATGCTCCCAAGAGTGGTAGTCCCGTCAAGATGGGCGTAAATTAGCTCAAGTTGGTCGTAATCGTGCTGATTTGGATGCTGGTTAGTTGACGGGTCGTTGGTGTAATCCATACAAGTGCTAAGATTTAGATTATCAAAATTTTCGTCCTGATGGTCAAGTCCGAGCGTATGGCCGACTTCCTGACACATAACCAAGTTTCTCCAAGCTTCAGTATTATAGGTTGGCGTATTGAAATAAGTATCGTTTACTTTAACGGCGCCTTTGGCAATATGATCGCCGCTTACCCAAATTTGAGCTACGCCCAACCAGCCGTTTCTGCCGTACTTTTTATTGCATACTTCTACGCGGCCGTTAACGGGTTTGCAGTTTTTCAAATACGCTCCGGGAACAATTGTTGTGTCTAAAACCGAAGACACGCTCCAATCGCCGGAAGTAGTGGAAAGATAAGCGTCCCAATTAGAAGAAAGATTGTCTCCCAATTTTAATGTAAATGGATTACTAGTTCGCGCCCAATGATAATTTCCCCAGGAATGGGTAGCGTTTACGATTGACGCGGAAAGAATAACGATAGCCGCCAATACTCCAAAAATTACCGAATATTTTTTAATCATATTTAATTTAATATTTAATTTATGCGACCTTTTTATTTCTTTAAATTTTCAATTATCGCCACTTCCAGCGGCACAATCGGAAAAGGCGAATAGCGCATTTCAGTATAAGCCCGAATAAGCGATTTAATCAAGGCGATTGTTTTTTGTTCGCCGGCCGGCGAATCAATCAATTGAGAATGCTCTTTAATTTTTTTTAGCTCAATTTCGGTCAGTTCTTTTTTAAATTCATTTTCCAAAATCGGAGAAAATTTCAAAGCCAAAACCCTGCGAAAATAATGGATTAAATCTTTGTTGAATTGCGTTAAATTGTGCCCGGCTTCGTTGATTTTGGAAAGATTGTCCAATGCCGCTTCCAAGTCGTTTTTGAGCAAACTTTCCGCCATTTGAGCGGTTTTAATGAATCCCACCCGCCCTAAAATGCTTTCCACGCTTTCCAAGCTGATTTTTTCTTCGTTCAAAGAAGTCATCTGGTCAAGCAAAGATTCCGCGTCCCTTAAACTGCCTTCAGCCGAAGCGGCAATAAGTTCCAATGCCGATTCGTCTGCCGATATATTTTCGGCCTTGCTGATTGATTTCAATTTTTCAACGATTTTCACGAGCGGCAATCTTTTGAAATGGAATCTTTGAACGCGGGAAACAATCGTTGCCGGCATTTTTTCGTATTCCGTTGTCGCTAAAATAAAAATCGCGTGCTCCGGCGGCTCTTCCAAGGTTTTCAGCAAAGCGCTAAAAGCGTCTTTGGTCAATTGATGGCATTCGTCAATAATATAAACCTTATATCTGAAAGAAGCCGGAGAGACGCGGATGCCTTCTTTAAGATCTCTTATTTCGTCAATGCCGCGATTGGAAGCCGCGTCAATCTCAATGACGTCAAAAGCCCGGCCTTCGTCAATTTCCTTACAAGCCGAACATTCATTGCAGGGCTCGCCCTTAATTCTAAATTCTTGATTTTTAATTCTGGTTTCGCAATTGGCGATTTTGGCGACCAGCCGCGCCATAGTTGTTTTGCCGGAACCTCTCGGCCCGAAAAATAAATAAGCGTGCGCCAATTTGTTTTGTTTGGCGGCATTCCCCAAAACTTCAACAATTTCTTCCTGTCCCAGAATATCCGCCAGTTTTTTAGGCCGGTATTTGCGGTATAAAGCAAGCATACGTTAGTCATTATCTTATCAAATTTTTTCTGTTTTAGCCATATTATTTTATTTGACAAATTTTTATTAATTATATATATTAATTTACAGCAATATGGAATAATTCCGTATTTGAAAATTTAAAAAGAGGGAGGTGAGAGAAATGAATGTTTTTATGAATAGCTCTGTTTCAATTTGTAATAATCTTTTCATTGAAAAAATAGGCGACAGCTTAATGATTATAAACCCGAAAAGCGGTTTTGGTCCTATCGTAATTATGGGAATTGCTTTAAAGTTATTTCTTTTGTGCCAACAAAATAAATTTATAGTCCGAAATTTGCTGCCATTATTGAATATTTCTAAAGAGGAAATGCGAATGATGCTTTTAAAGTTTTGCTCCGCCGGAATATTCAAAGTAGACGGAATAGATTTGTTATCAGAGAAAAAAATAAAACCAAAAAGAACGGCGATTTGGCTTCATATAACTAATTCGTGTAATCTTCGATGTTCTTATTGTTATGTGAATAAAAGCAATGGCGGCGCAATGTCTTGGAAAATAGCAAAAGAAATACTTGATAAATCTATTGCAAGCTGCATGAAACATAATTATGAGAGACTTCTTATTAAATTTTCCGGAGGAGAACCTATTTTGCGCTTTTCTTTTCTTAAAAGAATTGTAAATTATGTAAGGTCTTACAAAAATAAAGTGCCGTTAAAATTTCAATTTCTTTTATTAACCAACGGAACGCTTATTAATCATGAAGTAATTAAATTTTTGCGGAAAGAAAGATTTAAAGTCGCTATATCAATGGATGGAATTAATCAATATAACGATAGAACAAGAATTTTCTCCAATGGCTTGGGAAGTTTTAATTTGATAGAAAAAGGAATCAACAAACTTCAAGATGCTAGTATTTCCCCTATGGTTCATGCGGTTATTTCCGATTATAACGTAAATGGTTTATTAGAATTTACTAAGTTTTGCATTGAGAAAAAATTAAGGTTTTCATTTACTCCCGTGCGTTCGGAATCTGATGACTGGACTCGCCGCAATCATGTTTTTTGCGAGATTTTAAAAGAATGTTATGACTATATGGAAGATGTTTCTTTAAATTTAAAAGGAGTTCAAATTGAACATTCTTTTGAAAATTTAAATTTAAGACGAGTCGTCAACAGGCCATGCGCCATAGGTTGGAATGCTCTTATTACTGATCATAGAGGAAATTTAGTTCTATGCCAGACTGAAATAGGAAAAAATAGTTTATGTCGCATTGAAAATGTTTCGGATGTATTATCGGCGGTTCAGTCGCAAAATCAGATTAATCTCAATACATTTTCAAAAGAATGCGCGGAATGTTTATGGTCTGGAATTTGTGGAGGCGGTTGTCCTCTTTTTAAGCGACAAATCTATAATAATCTTACCGTCAAATCTCCTTATTGCGAGACGTATAAATTGGCGATAAAACGGCTGCTAAGATTAGAAGCGATAAAATTATTAAAGAAAGGAGGTGGAGAAAATGCGTAAATTAGAAGAGCTCGGCATTTTTGCGTCATCGTCAAATCAATTAGAAAATTCCATGGAATGCAATGAGTGTAATGAATGTATTGAGGAATGCGAATGTGATTGCTATGAATGTCTTCCAGAATGCATAGGATTTTAATGTTCAATAATTACAAGAGGCATAAAACTTTTATGCCTCTTTTTTTATTAATAATTTAATTTATATTTTTCGCCAATTTAAATATTTCATTTAATGATTTTTTTTCTTTGTGCCATTTTTTAATATTTTTTCTTAAATTTTGATGATTTTGATATCCTTTTTCTTTTGGCAATGAAATAATTGTGAACGATTCTTTTATTTTATTAAAAATTTCAATACCAATCTCTTTTTTTTTAGCATTAAATTTTTTATGAAAAAAAAAGTGATTTAATTCATGTTTTGCGATGTCAAGCTGATGATTTGGCGCTCCGAAAACATTAACCGCAAACCATTTTTCTTTGTAATTATAAGGACATCTCGGGAAGGTAATCATATAAATTTTAAATTTTTTAAAAATCAGCTTTATTTGATATATTTCTTCCAATTCTTTAATAATCGCTGCGCCATTTCCCGCCCAAAAATTTTTAAATTTTTGTATTGCTTCATCAAATTTATACTTTTTTCTTTTGTAATATAATTTAAGATAATTTTGGAGAATTTTTTCTTTTTTTTTCTGAGAAAGATTTGGAATTTTTAACACAAGAAATATTTTTTGTGGAAGAAATTTTTTAAGCGCTTCATCAATATTTTTGGGATAAGACACGGGTTGTTGTCTAAAATAAGTCTGCACATCCCTTAGAATGCTGTATTTAACTTCAATTTTTGGAATAACGAAATTTTTATTTTTTATCATTTTATTTTTTATCCTACCAAATTTTCTTTATTTTGGCTAATAATTGCAGAGTTTACAATCATTATTTTATGATTTAGCATATAAGCATATATAAGAAATGCTGCATGCGTTATTTTATCGGCGCCATAATTTTAATAACTCTTTTTTTCAGCGCTTTTTTTGTTTTATCTTCAAAAAAAACTTTTGAAGTGAACAATCCCGCGGCCAATGGCGATGAATTGAATTTGCCGGATATTCCCGAAGCAACCGCGCCTGCCGGCTCATCAACTCCGTTGATTAAAAAAATAAGCGACATTGAACCGCAAAAGCCGCTGGCTAATCCGCCGGAAGAAATTAAGGCCGTTTATTTTACCGGCTGGTCCGCCGGTTCTTCAAAAAAAATCGATTATTTGCTCAATCTCGCCAAAGAAACAGAAATTAACGCCGTCGTGATTGATATCAAAGATTATTCCGGCTATGTCGCTTATGACATAAAACTGGCGGAAGCGGAAGAATATAAAGCCAAAGAAATTAAAATTTTACGGCTTAACGCTTTAATCAAAAAACTTCACGATGAAAATATTTACGTCATCGCCAGAATCACGATTTTCCAAGACCCGATTTTAGCCAAAGCCCGTCCGGATTTGGCGATACATTCAAAAGCAAAATGTCAGATGTCAGATGTCAAATGTCAAATGTCTTCATCTACTTTGTGGCTGGACCACAAAGGTCTTGCATGGATTGACCCGGCCGCCGAAGAAGCGTGGGATTATAATATCGCCATTGCCAAAGACGCGGCAAGCAGGGGATTTGACGAATTGAATTTTGACTACATCCGTTTTGCTTCGGACGGTAATTTGAATGATATGGTTTTTCCTTTTTGGGACAAAAAAACTAAAAAATCCGAAACAATTAAAAACTTTTTTGAAAAACTGCGCGAAGAGCTGGAAAACGTAAAAATCTCCGCTGATTTATTCGGTTTGTCAACGATAAACAACGACGACTTGGGAATCGGACAAGTAATAGAAGACGCTTACGCATATTTTGACTACGTTTCGCCCATGGTTTATCCTTCTCATTATGCCAGCGGCTTTTTAGGATATAAAAATCCGGCGCAATATCCTTATGAAGTGGTAAAATATTCAATTGAGAATGCCTTAAGGCGGCTCACCGACTACGGACTACCGATTACGGCAACTTCAACAGGCAATGAAATACTAACTACTAACTACCAACTACTAACTACTAAGATTCGTCCTTGGCTCCAAAATTTTAACTTAGGCGCCAAATACACGGCAGAAACGGTCAACAAGCAAATTCAAGCGGTTTACGATGCCGCCTCAAGCACGCCGGAGCTTATTAACGGCTGGATGCTTTGGAATCCGTCAAATATTTACAATGTACCAACTTCAACTTCAACAATTCTCCGGTCCGATTGAAAAACTTCTGGAACTGATTGAAGAAAAAAAACTTGAAATCACCGAATTGAATCTGGCGGAAGTAACGGCTGATTTTCTCAAATATCTTCAATCGCTTACCGTTGCCATTGACCCGCGGATTCTGGCGGATTTCGTGGTTGTCGCTTCGCGTTTGCTTTTAATAAAATCAAAAGCGCTTTTGCCAAATTTGGAATTAACAAGCGAAGAAGAATCTGACATTAAAGATTTGGAAGAGCGGCTTTTGCGATACAAAAAATTCAAACCAGCCATTATTTTATTTAAAAATCTTTATGAAAAAAATTATTTTTCCGTTTCCCGGCCGTTTTTTCACGGATATCCGCCGGTTTTCCATCCCGCCAAAAATGCCGACCTTGATTCTCTCCATCAAGCAATCGCCAAACTTTTTGAATACTTAAATTCGCTTTCTCTGGAAACTCAAAAAATAGAATCGCCGCTTATTAAATTGGAAGAAAAAATAGAGGAAATCATCAAGCAGATTGAAATCGGCATCGGACAATTCAATGAAATCATCAAACAAAAATCCAAAACAGAAATAATCGTTTTATTTCTGGCGTTGCTTCATTTGTTAAGAGACCAGATAATTAAAGCGGAACAGCGCGAAAGATTTTCGGATATAATAGTGGAAAAATCCGGTTCTTATAATCAAAATGACAAATAAAATTCAAAATATAACGGCCGCCGTGGAAGCGATTCTTTTCGCTTACGGCGAACCGTTAACGATTAAAAAAATCGCCAAGATTCTTGATCTTGAAGAAGAAAAAATTAAATCTGCCCTGAACGATCTTGAAGAAAAATTAAAATACGAAAATAGGGGATTAAAACTGGTTTTCGCCGATGAAAAAGTTCAATTAACCACCAAGCCGGAATTTTCATCCTTGCTGGAAAATTTCGCCAAAGAAGAATTCAAAGAAGAGTTGACGCCGGCTGGCTTGGAAACTTTGTCAATAATCGCTTATTTCGGACCAATTTCAAAAGCTAAAATTGATTATTTTCGCGGCGTTAATTCGGCTTTTATTCTACGGGCCTTACTAATGCGCGGACTGATTGACCGCTCCGACAAATCAAAAGAAGAATACGCTTATTCCTTGAGTTTTGACGCCTTAAAACACTTGGGCATTTCCAAAATTGAAGAATTGCCGGAATATGAAAAATATAAAAATAATCTTAATTTAGTTCAATGAAATCTCGCGCTTTTATCGCTTTTTTTATAATCTCCGCGATAGCCAGCTTATTCATCAAAACCGAAGGAATCAAATCCAAAGAAAATCTGGACATAATTTATCTGGACGCGTTGATAAATAACGAGAAAAAAATGCCGAAACAGCCGCTATATTTATCGGCTAATTTCTTGCCCAATAATCCATCCTGCGTTGTTTCGCAAAAAACCAAATCAGCGCTCGTTAAAAATTTAAATGCGGATAAAACTCTTTTTGATTTTAACGCTTCAAAGCGCTGGTCAATCGCTTCGCTGACAAAATTAATGACAGCGGTTGTTGTTTTGGAAAAAATCGGAAAAGACAAAGAAATTATTTTTAACGAAAAAGCGATTGCTACGGCGGGCGAAGCGGGCGATTTTAAAATTAACGATATTTTCAAAGCCAACGATTTAATCAAAGCGATGCTGTTGGTTTCTTCCAATGACGCGGCAACGGCGCTGGCGGAAGTGATAAATGAAAAAGAATTTGTTAAAATAATGAATGATAAAGCCGAAGAATTGAAAATGACGGAAACGATTTTTTTTAACAATTCCGGACTTTCTTTCTTGAACCAATCAACGCCTGATGATTTGGTTAAATTAGCCGATTATATCAGCGTCCGACATCCTGAAATTTTTGAAATCAGCCGGCTAAAAGAAACCGTTATTCATGAAATCAAAACAAACAAGCCGAAAAAATTGGCCAATGTCAATCAATTCGCCGGCAGCGCCGATTTTCTGGGAGGCAAAAGCGGATATCTGGAAAGCGCCGGCAGAAATTTAATATCATTGTTCAGTAAGAATAATCAGCCGTTAATCGTCGTAATTTTAGGGGCTGAAGACGCGTATAAAGAAACGGAAAATTTATTGGATTGCGTTAATCGCTACTAAATGGAAACTTTTCACATTGTCCGCATTTTAATACTCGCGAGCTTGGCTTTTTTTGTCGCGCTCGCTTTAACGCCGCTTTTATTCAAAATTCTGTCCAAAAAACAATTCGGCAAGCAAATCCGGCCCGTGCTTTCGAATATCCACCAAAATAAAGCCGGCACGCCTACAATGGGCGGCATTATCATTTGGCTTACCGTTCTGGGATTGGCGTTTATTTTTTTCATCTTAAACTTGCTTTTTGACGGATTTTGGAATTATTTTGACTTTGTTAACAGAGCGCAAACTTATCTGCCGCTCGCGGCCATGCTGATTGCCGCGGCCGTCGGATTGGCTGACGATATTTTCGGCGTTCTGAAAATCGGCCCGAACGGCGGCGGCATCAAGGTAAAACATAAACTGCTTATTTACGCCGCTATCGCGGCTCTAGGCGCTTGGTGGTTTTATTTCAAGCTTGATTTAACCGCGCTTTACATTCCTTTTTACGGCAATCTGGAAATCGGATGGTGGTATTTCCCATTTTTTATGTTTGTCCTTATCGCCACGGCTTTTTCAGCCAATGAAACCGACGGCTTGGACGGCCTTCTTGGCGGAGTTTCTCTTTTCGCTTTCGGCGCTTTAACGGCCGTGGCTTTCACTCTCGGCCGCTATGATTTGGCGGCTTTCAGCGCCGTTGTCATTGGCGCTCTTTTGGCTTTTTTGTGGCACAATATTTATCCGGCGCGATTTTTTATGGGCGACACCGGCTCAATGGCTCTAGGCATCACCATGGGAACAATCGCCATGTTGACTAACACCGCTTTGTTTTTGCCGTTTTTCGCCTTTATCCTGATAATTGAATCTCTGTCGGTTATCGTTCAAATAACCGGTTTCAAACTTTTTGGCCGCAAAATTTTCCTTTTCACCCCGATTCACCATCATTTTGAAAAACTCGGCTGGCACGAAACAACCATAACCATGCGCTTTTGGATTATCTCCGGAGTAATGAGCGGTCTGGGATTGGTATTGTTCGCGTTGAGCAGATTTCTTTTATAAAAATGACACTTCTCATTAAAAACATTCAGCTTTTGGACGGCACAGGCAAAGCGCCGGTCAAAGCCGATGTTTTGATAAAAAAAGAAAAAATCGCCGCCATTGAAGAAAATATCAATTACAAAGCCGATGAAACCATAGAAGGCATGGGGGCGTATTTGTCCCCGGGTTTTATTGACATCAACAACCACAGCGACCGCCATTTGGATATTTTTTCCGACTATCCTCAAGAACAATTTATAATCCAAGGCATTACAACGATTATCGGCGGTTCGGACGGAATTTCTCTGGCGCCGCTGGTTTACGGCTCGCTTCAAACTATCCGAGATTACGCCGATGTCAACAAAATCAACGTTGATTGGCATTCATTTTCCGAATTTTTCCAACGGCTGAAAAAACAGCCCTTAACCGCTAATTTCGGAACGCTTTTGGGACATACGACAATCCGCCGGGCGATTATCGGAGAGCCGATTTTCCGCAATCTTTCGGAAAACGAATTGAAAATTTTTAATTTAATTCTGAATAAAAATTTACAAGCCGGCGCTTTCGGAATTTCCGTCGGCTTAAATAATCCGTTAGTTTCCCAAACTTCTTATTTTGAAATTAAAAAACTGGCGGAAATCGCCGCTTCCCACAAGCGCCTTTTCGCCATCAGTCCAAAAAATAAGAAAGAAGGGCTATTTGAATCAATAAAAAAAATTGTTTATCTTGCCAAAGAAACCGGCGCCAAATTTTTAATCAACGATTTTTTACCGTTTTCCGGATTTGAAAAAGATTATCGGCAAGCAATTGCTTTGATTGAAGAAAATTCCGCTTCAGCGGACATTCATTTTTCCGTTTATCCGTTTGAAGAAAACATCGCCTTAATTGAAACGCTCTTGGATAATAAAAACAAAATTTCACGGCTGAAGGACAATAATGTCGTCATTATTCACGCTCCGGAACATGAATATTTAATCGGTAAATCTCTTGAAGAATTTTGCTCAACCAGAAATCTCAATTTTAAGCAAGGATTGGCGAAGTTGGCGGAGATTGTCGGCTCAAGAGCCGAAATCGTTGAAATGAAAGCGATTGACGGCCAAAATTTAGCAAACGCGCTTGCCAATGAGCAAAGTTTCATTTGTTCAAGCGGCAGCGGAACAATGAATTCGGTTTTTAACAATCATCGCGCTTTCGCGAAATTTTTGGAAATCGCGGAAAAAGAAAAAATCTTGCCGATAGAAAAAGCTGTCGCCAAAATCACTTATTTGCCGGCAAAAAAACTTGGCCTTGCCGAAAGAGGGGAAATAAAAATAGGCAATTACGCCGACTTGGTTGTTTTTAAGGAAGGGAATATAAAGGAAGTTATTCTAAACGGCGAGCATGTTGTCAAAGAAGGGATATTTTTGGGAATATCCGCCGGCAAAGCGCTAAAATGCGGCTAATACAACTATGACTAACGCGAAAAACCGCCGTCAAGATTACGTATTTATTATTTGCGTTGTTTTATTGACTGCTTTCGGTTTGATAATGCTTTCCAGCGCTTCTTCGGATTTGGGAAAATCCAAATTCAACGACACTTATTATTATCTTAAACACCAGATTTTTTACGGCTTAAGCTTCGGGCTTATCGGTTTTTTTATCCTTAATAATTTTCATTATAAAAATTTGAAGAAATTGGCAGTTTCTTTTTTGATTGCCAATATTATTTTGCTTATTTTGATTTTCACCCCCTTGGGAGTGAGCCATCGGGGAGCGGCTCGCTGGCTTGATATCGGGCCGTTTTCCGTTCAGCCCGCAGAATTTCTAAAACTTTCGTTTATTATTTATCTGGCCGCATGGTTAAGCAATAAAAAATTCGACCGGCAAACCAGTTTTTTTAAAGGGCTCCTGCCTCTTATGGCTATTTCCGGATTAATCGCTTTTTTAATATTTCTTCAACCGGCCACCACCATTATCTTGATTATTTTAACCGCGGCTTTGATTGTCTATTTTATGAGCGGCGCCAAAATTTCCCATATCGCCGGCATCATTTTTTTGGGGATTATATTTTTTTCCGTTCTAATTTATTCCAGCGATTCCAACGATTACCGCCGTAAAAGAATAATGACTTTTTTAAGCGGCGGAGACAAACAAAGTTCGGCTTATCAAATCAACCAAACAACGCAAGCAATAGGTTCGGGCGGATTATTCGGAACAGGATTCGGCAAATCAACCACCAAATACAAGCTTTTGCCCGAACCGATCGGCGACTCCATTTTCGCCGTTATCGCCGAAGAATTCGGGCTTGCCGGAGCTTTAGCCCTTATTTCAACTTTTTTTATTTTGATTTGGAGAAGTTTCGCGATTGCCAAAAAATCCCCGGACCAATTCGCCAAATTAATGGCCATCGGCTTCGCTTCAATAATCGCGATTCAAACTTTTGTCCATATCGCGGCGATTTCCGGCATTTTGCCGCTTACCGGCGTGCCTTTGCCGTTCATCAGCTACGGCGGCACGTCTCTGGCGGTTTTTTTGACGATGGCCGGAATTATTGGTAATATATCAAAGCACACTTAAAAACTTGATAATTTAAAGCTTTTAGTTTTTTAGTGTTTAGTATGAGAATTCTATTCGCCGGCGGCGGTACTGGCGGCCACATTTATCCGATTTTGGCCGTTACAGAAGAGCTCCAAAAAGCGGCGATTAACGGAAAAACCAATTTGGATTTAAGATATTTCAGCGATCCCGAACGCTATAATTTTTTATTGGCCAGCAACGGCATTTTGGTTTCAAAAATATTTTCCGCCAAACTGCGGCGTTATTTTGACATTCGCAATTTATTTGACATTCCGCTTTTTTTTATCAGCGTCATTCAGGCATTCTGGAAAGTTTTTTGGTTTATGCCCAATGTTTTATTTTCAAAAGGCGGTCCCGGATCATTGCCGGTGATTTTGGCTTGTTGGTTTTATCGCGTGCCGATTATTATCCACGAATCCGATTCCATTCCCGGCTTGGCTAATCTTATGGCTTCCCGATTCGCCGACAGAATCGCCGTTTCTTTTAACAGCGCGACTGAATTTTTTATTGCTAAAAACGCCGGTTTAAGCGATAAAATCGCTTTAACGGGAAACCCGATAAGGAAATCATTGATTGACGGCGCGCTGGAAAAAGAAGCGGCTAAACAAATTTTCGGCTTTAATCCGCAAAAACCCGTAATTTTAATTATCGGCGGGTCCCAAGGTTCCGCCAAAATCAATGACTTCGCGCTAAACGCCGCCCAAGAATTGATAAAAGCGGATATTCAGGTTCTGCATCAAACCGGCGTCAATAATTTTGAAGACGCGAAAAACGAATTAAAAATTATTTTGGAAAATTATACCGAAAAAGAAGCGGCTTGTTATAAAATTCTTCCTTATTTTGAAAAAGATTTAAAAGACGCTTATGCCGCGGCCGACGTCATAGTTTCGCGAGCTGGCGGCGGTTCAATTTTTGAAATCGCGGCTTTCGGCAAACCGACGATTTTAATTCCTCTGCCGAAATCGGCGCAAAATCACCAAATTCAAAACGCTTATGAATACGCCGATTCCGGCGCCGCCGTTGTCATTGAAGAAGCCAATTTAATGTCCAATATCTTTATTTCTCAAATCAAAAAAATTATTTCCGAACCGGAAAAATACAAAACAATGTCCGAGGCCGCCAAAAATTTTTCAAAACCGGAAGCGGCAAAAATAATTTCTGAAGAAATAATAAAATTAGCTGAAATAAATTAATGAACAATCCTCAAAAAGAAATCCGGGCGCGCTTCGCGCCGAGTCCCACGGGGCATTTGCATATCGGCGGCGCCAGAACCGCTTTATTTAACTGGCTTTTCAGCAAACAGCATAAAGGCAAATTTATTTTGCGCATTGACGACACGGATATTGAACGGTCGCAATCTGAATTTGAAAAAAACATAATTGACGGCTTAAAATGGCTTGGTTTGAATTGGGACGAAGGCCCTGACATTGAAGGCGATTACGGGCCATATCGGCAATCGGAAAGGGGAGAGATTTATAAAAAATATATTCAAAAACTTCTTGATGAAAATAAAGCGTATTATTGTTTTTGCTCAAAAGAAGAGCTGGAAGCCGACCGCCAAGCGATGCTTTCCCAGGGAATAGCGCCGAGATACAGCGGCAAATGCCGGAACCTGCCGAAAGAAAAAAGCGAAAAATTATCGGCAAAAGGGGAGAGCGTGATTCGCTTTAAGGTTCCGGAACATGAAGTTGAATTCACGGATTTAATCCGCGGCAAGATAAAATTCAACAGCGCGCTCATCGGCGACTTGATAATCGCCAAAAATATAAAAGCCGCCCAATTCCCGCTTTTTAATTTTGCCGGCATCGTTGACGACTGCGAAATGAAAATATCCCACGTTATCAGGGGAGAAGACCATCTGCCCAATACTCCGAAACAAATTTTAATGGCCGAGGCTTTGGGCTTTGAACCGCCGAAATACGCCCATTTGCCGCTTATTTTGGCGCCGGACCGCAGTAAATTGTCAAAACGATATATGGAAACCTCGCTGATTGATTATGAAAAACAAGGGTATTTAGCCGAAGCGATAATTAATTTTCTGGCTTTATTGGGCTGGCGTTCAGCCAAAAATCCGGACAAAGAAATTTTTTCGCCGGAAGAGCTTATTGCCGAATTTGAAATTAAAAAAATCCAAAAAGCCGGAGCGATTTTCAATATTGAAAAACTGGCATGGCTTAACGGCCAATACATCAAACAAACCGACTCAATGCATTTGGCCGAAAAACTCAAAAATTTCATCCCTCAAAATTGGTTTGAAAATAAAAATATCCTGATTAAAGCCGTTCACGCGGAAAAAGAAAGAATGAAAAAATTGGCGGATTTCAAAGAAATGGCGGATTTCTTTTTTGAACTTCCGGATTATGACGCTTCGCTCCTGAATTGGCGGGAAACGACATCCGAAGAAACTTCCAAAAATTTGAATTTACTGAAAGAAGAAATTGAAAAAATTCCGGAAAATAAATATAATTTGGAAAATCTGGAAACATCAATCATGCCGCTGGCGGAAAAATACGGCCGGGGAGAGTTGTTATGGCCGTTAAGAGCCGCTTTATCGGGCAAGGAATTTTCACCCGGACCTTTTGAAATTATGGAGATATTGGAAAAAGAAGAAACATTAAAAAGAATTGAAATAGCATTGAAAAAATTATGATAATAGATAAACTTAAAGAGCTGTATTTTTTATTTTCGCTGTTGGTTGATAAGATATTTTCCGCTGAAAATTCAATAGACTGGGTGATTAATATTTTTGTTTGGATATTTAATTTTATTTTAGATATTTTGATTAGCGCGGTTAGGTGGATTTTAAGCTATTTATAAATATGATATAAATGTCGCAAAAGAGATAATGGGCGACACTTATAATATAATACTTTCAAATTTAATGTACTATTCCAATCTTCAACATTTTAAAGGCCTTTCCGGCTATGAAATAGACGGCGTTTGGTATCCCCGAGTGACTAAAATCATTGACATTAAATCCAAGCCCGCGCTTTACAAGTTTTACGCGGAAATGAATAATTTTGCCGAAGGCGAAGCCATTAAAAATAAATCAGCCAGCGAAGGAACTTTAATCCATGAAATGGTTGAACAAATATTTCATAATCAATCTCCAACAATTGATTCTTCAATTTCCCCGGCCATAGAAGCGTTTTTAAGATTCAAAGAAGAAAAAAACATCCAAGTTGACCCGGAATTCGTGGAAAAGCAGGTTGTCAATCACGATGAACGCTATGCCGGCACCTTGGACGCCTTGGCTTTAATTGACGGCAAATTCGGGGTTTTGGACATTAAAACTTCGCAAGCGATTTACCGCGATTACAATCTCCAGACATCGGCTTATCTCGCGGCCATGGAAAAACAATTCCCCAACCTTCAAACTCGATGGATTTTAAGGATTGACCAAAATAAAACTTGTTTGAACTGCGGCGCGACTTTAAGAGTCAAAGGCGGCCGGGAAAAAATCCGCTTGCCTTGGAGCAAAAACAGCGGCTATTCCGAATCCGCCAAAAATTGCGAACATCGGTGGTCTGAACTTAAAGGCGAAATTGAACTCAAAGAATTCCCCTATTGGCAAGATGATTTCAAAGCATTTTTAGGCGCAAAAAAACTTTGGGAATGGGAGAATGATTATTGGCTGAAACAAGCGGGATATTTATAAAAAATTTAAAATAAAAAATGAGCAGTTTTAAATCGTGCTCAGGATTGTTTTTTTAAAAACCAAAAATATATTTAGTTAAGGCCATTGCGTGTTTTGGCAAAATCTGATTGCCAATAATCATTGCCTTAATTTCTTCAATGGAAAACAGCTTTATCCATTCTATCTCTTCACCTGCGCAAATCTCGCCACTATGATACCTCGCCTTAAAGACCTTGAAAATGTGATTTCCTAAATCTTTTTCAAAAATCACATCCATTTCAGTAGGAGGTATTACATTAATTTTCACCTCCTCAGACAATTCGCGGATAAGCGCAAATTCCGGACATTCTCCGTCTTC
>JBBTZV010000025.1:0-3983 GCA_038061215.1 Patescibacteria group bacterium | reverse complement strand
TTATTTTATTGTAAAACAACGCTAAATTTGACTATTTAATAGCATAACACAATCAATTGCATTTTTCAATGATAATCGGAGCGCGGTTCGTTTTGCTCAATTCGCGGTTTGCCAGATAACCAAGGCCGAAACTTAAAGATATTATCAAAAACAGCAATATGCCGAGAATAATATTCCTCTGATTTTCTTTTAATCTTGAATTTATAAATTCAAATAAGCGTTCCATTTTTCATAAAGCTCTTTCGTCGCTTTTAAATCTCCGGCGTTATATTTGGCGATTTCCAAAAACTTTTTTTCTTTGAAAAGCCGTCCGACGTCATCGCCGGTAACTCCGTCAGCTTTCGGGCTTTTTATATTGAAAAGTCTGCTCCAAAGATGCAAACTCCCCCTTTTTCGCGCCGCTCCGTAAAACGTCAATTGGTCCTGTAAATCTATATGCTTAGCGTCCCTCTGCTGATACAAATATCTGCCTTCCATTAAATTTCTTGTCGGTTTTACGCCGTGAACAACGGAACGCACCATCAAAAACGGCACGTCAAATCCCCTGCTGTTGAACCCGATGAATTCGCCGTATTCTTTGGCTCCTTGCCAAAATTTTTCCAACATTTCTTTTTCCGTTGTTTGTTTGAAAGTAAAATTATCTTCTTTGAATTCTCCGATATTTTCTTCCGGCGCTTGAAAATAAATTACCCCTTGGTTTTTTTGGCAGTCCAAAACGCCGATAACGACAATTTCGCCGGTCAACGGAGAAAAACCAAGGCCGTTTTTTAATTCTTTCAATTCTTCTTTATATTCAGCTTCGGACGGCGATTCTTTTTTAATCCAACGAGTCAAGTTTTCTTGGGTGGTTTTATCAAGCGAATCAAAATCAACTCCAATAGTTTCAATATCAAAAACAAGTTTATTAATTGACATAAATATAATTATATAATAAAATAACGGGATAATGAAATGGCGCATACTAAAGCAGGAGGTTCAACTAAATTAGGCAGAGATTCCGCCTCAAAAAGATTGGGAGTAAAAAGACAAAACGGCCAAACGGTAAGGGCCGGCGAAGTTTTAATCCGCCAAAGAGGAACGAAATATTTGCCCGGTAAAAATGTCTTGCGTGCTTCCGATGACACTCTTTACGCTTCAAAAAACGGCATAGTTAAATTTTTGTCAAAAAAGAAAATTCGTTTTGACGGGAATAGCCGCTACGCGAAAATTATCGCCGTAGTTTGATTTGTTATTTGTGGTTGTGGTCGCGGTTAAGAATCGCATTTATCGCGAACTCAACATCTCCTCCGAGCTTGATTTTCACTTCATGAATTCCAAGTTCTTTAAGCGATTTTGTTAAATTAACTTTTATTTTTTCGACTATTTGAGGCCTTAAATTTTCATGCAAAAAATCCAATTCTTTTTCAACCGCTTCTTTAATGTCTTTCTTGCTTACTGAACCGAAAACTTCGTTATTTTCGCCGATCTCGGGATAAAAATGGAATTCTCTGTTGGAAAGTTTTTTGGCGGTTTTTTCCATCGCGTCTTTCAATTCATCACGATGCTGTTCAACCGCCTTTTTTTGTTTTTTAATGTTATTAACCGCTTCCGCAGTGGCGATTTGCGCCATTTTTTTTGGCAACAAAAAATTCCGGGCATAACCGTCCTTGACCTCTTTCACGTCGAATTTTTTACCAAATGATTTTATGTCTTGAAGGAGAATAATTTTCATTAATCCTATATACTATATACTAAATTCTTGTTTTAAAATTTCCATTGCTTTTTCCAGTTGCGGGTCTTTCTTTTTTTCAGCGTCTTCTTCGGTTAATTCTATTTCATAATCCGGCTCTAAGCCGTTTTTCTCGATAATGTGGCCGCTGGGCAAAAGCCAATGGGCAACCGTGATTTTTATCACCGAGCCGTCTTTAAGCTCCTGAAGCTCCTGAACGGTTCCTTTGCCAAAACTCTTTTTGCCGACAAGCTTTATATCGCGATGGTCGCGCAAAGCGCCGGCTAAAATTTCCGAAGCCGAAGCCGAACCTTCATTGATTAGAATCACTATCGGCATCTCGCTTAAAAATGCGTTACCGCGAGCTTTAAATTCCTGCTTTTCGCCGGAACGAAATTCCTCGCTTACCACAACTTTTCCGTTTTCTAAAAACCAACCGGCCAAATTCACCGCCACTTCCAAATAGCCGCCAGGATTGTTCCTTAAATCAAGAATAACGCCTTTGGGATTTTGAAACGCGGCTTTGACAACCGACTGATAAAAAAGCATTGGCGCGTTTTCATAAAAATTATAAAGATGGAAATAAGCGATATTGCCTTCTTTCATTTCGAAATCAAGCGTGGGAATTTGAATAATGTCCCTGACAATCGGAATTTCTTTCGATTTATCCCAACTATCGCGCAAAATCGTCAAAATCACCTTAGTCCCCTTTTTCCCTCTGATAATTTTAATGGCTTCGTCAACGCTTAATCCCTGCGTCAATTTATCGTCAACTTTCAAAATTTTATCTCCCGGCTTAAGCCCAGCTCTATCTGCCGGAGTGTCTTTCAACGGCGCGATAACTATCAGCTGGTCATTTTTAATGCCGATTTCCGCGCCAATGCCGGAAAATTCGCCGCTGATGTCCTCGCCGAATTTCTTGGCGTCAGAAGGCGGCATAAATACGGAATTGGGATCCCCCAAAGAATCAATAAGCCCCGAAACCGCTCCGTAAACCAAATTTTGATTTTCAATTTCTCCGGCTTTAACGTATTTATCCTGAATCACTTTCCAGGCCTCCCAGAAAACATTGAAATCAACGCCTTCTGCTTTGCCGTTTTCAAGATTGGCGACTCCGCGGATAATTAAAGTTTTTGGATTTTCTATGCCATGCGAATAGCCGTATTGATAGCCATAATAAAAAATTCCGCTGAAAACAGCGGCGCCTATAATAAATAAGCCGATAATTTTAACGGACTTTGAAGAAAAAATTTGCATTAAACCGAGCTTGAATATTTTGCCGAGCATTGAGTAATTTTACTAAACATAAATTAAAAAATCAAACTCTATTCAAGCGTTCGTCCGTTGTTCGTATATTATAAATCCAACAATTATCAGATAATAAATCATTGCTCCGAAAATTCCTATTTCCGCGATTGACAAGGATAATTTTGAAAATATGTTAATAATCGCCAATTCATAAGCTAAAAATAAACTAATAAGCCAGCCCAAAACCATCGCCATTGGCATAAACAAGAAACTGACCGCGCCGATTAAAAATCCCAGAAACATCGTTAAAGGAACGGCTTCCAAAATCAAAACATTAGCCAAAAGCGAAGTAAAAGAAAATTGGCTGAAATTTATAATGAGCAAAGGCGCCACTGCCAATTGCGCCGAAGTGGTTGTCAAAAAATTTTCCCGCCAGCCCAAAAAACCTTTTTCCTTCTTCATTCTGAAAAATTTCTGAATCGCCGGAGAAAGATACACAATGCCCAAAAGAGCCAAAAACGACAATTGAAATCCCAAATCAAAACGCAAGATTTTAGGATTGAATAAAATCATCAAAAAAGCCGCTATGGCAACGGCGTTTCGCGTTGAATGAACCCGGCCGACTTCTTTGGCAAATAAAGCAATTCCTCCCATAATCGCGGCTCTAACCACCGAAGCTTCGGCGCCGGTCATTAAAACAAAACCGATAATCGCCGTAATGCTCAGCCAAAAAGCCCATCTTCGGCTTAAAAACCAGCCGAAAAAAGAGCTGATGGCAATGCCGATAACGGTGATATTATATCCGGAAAGCGCCACTAAATGAGTCGTTCCGCTTTTACTCATCTTTTCCTTGAATTCTTTGGAAAACTCCGCCCGCTCGCCCAAAGTAATGCCTGCCAAAAAAGCGGCTTTTTCAGGCGCTAAAACTTTCTGAAAACTTAAAACGATTTTTTCTTTTAATTTAAAAAGGGAGGCTTTTGTCTTTGACGCTTTATTTTCAGCCATTAATTCTGTTTTGGGAAAATCA
>JBBTZV010000024.1:3070-4529 GCA_038061215.1 Patescibacteria group bacterium | reverse complement strand
CGCATTTTAGAAACTGCGAAATCAAATCCTTGGAAAATTATAGAAATCAAACAAAGCGAAGCCAAGCGCTCTCCCCGGCCGCCATTCACCACTTCCACACTGCAACAAACAGCCAGTTCGCGTTTCGGCTTTTCTCCTTCCCGCACAATGTCTATCGCTCAAAAACTTTATGAACAGGGCCTTATCACTTATATGAGGACTGATAGCGTCAATATCAGCAAAGAGGCATTGCCGCGAATTTATAGCGCCATAGAAAAAAATTACGGCAAAGAATATGTATCTCCGCGGACATACGCGTCCAGAAGCAAAAGCGCCCAGGAAGCGCATGAAGCGATACGGCCGACAAATTTCAGTTTGAAACCCGCGGGCCACACCGACGAACAAAAAAAACTTTATCGTCTAATTTTAGAAAGAACAATCGCCTCTCAAATGGCTGACGCGAAAATAATGAAAACAAAAGTGTCGGCCAATATCAACCGACAAACAACTGACAACAAACAACTGGCCGCTATTCCGGATTTTTCCGCAATCGGCAGTATAACTATTTTTCCGGGATGGCTTGCCGCTGATACGGCTGCTAAAGGAGAAGAAGTGGAAATTCCAAAAATAACGGAAGATGAAATGCTGAAATTATTAAACATTGAAAGCCAGGGCAAACAAACCCAGCCGCCGACAAGATACACCGAAGCCGGACTCATCAAGGAACTGGAAAAACGCGATATCGGCAGGCCGAGCACTTACGCGGCAATTATTAAAACAATCCAAGACCGCGGCTATGTTGCGAAAGAAGGCAGGGCGCTTCTTCCCACCGATACCGGCGAAGTGGTAAGCGATTTTCTTGAAAAAAATTTCGCCCAATATATCAGCGATTCTTTTACCGCGGAAATGGAAAATGAACTGGACGAAATAGCCGAAGGAAAAAGAAAATATGAAAAAATGCTTGGCGATTTTTATAAACCGTTTTCCAAAGAAGTAAAAGCAAAATCAAAAACAGCGGAAAAAATAACAAATCTCGGAGAAGCGGATGAAAAATTCAAATGCCCGGTTTGTAAAGGCCCAATGGTCATCAAACTTTCTCGTAATGGCAAATTTTTAAGCTGCGCCAAATTCCCGGAATGTTCGGGGGCGCGTAAAATAGATGGTTCTATAATGGAAGGTCCGAAAGAAACTGGCGAAAAATGCCCGCAGTGTTTAAGCGGCAAATTAATGGAGCGCGAAGGAAAATTCGGCAAATTTGTCGCTTGTTCCAATTACCCCAAATGCAAATTCATCAAAAAAAGCGCGGAGCAGGAAGCCAAAGAAAAAACCGGCGTTGCTTGTCCGGAATGCAAGAAGGCTTTGCCCGCCGAAGCCTTAGCGAAGGCGGGTGAAATAGTGGAACGCCGCGGAAGATTCGGTGTTTTTTACAGCTGTTCAAATTATCCCAAATGCAAATTCGCCATGAAAGCCAAACCAACCG
>JBBTZV010000024.1:0-2970 GCA_038061215.1 Patescibacteria group bacterium | reverse complement strand
CCGTCTTTTCCGAATGGCTGGAACAAATTTTTTCCCATCCGCTGAAATCCCCATTCATTGCTCTGTATAAAAATGCGCTTGCATTCCTTTTGTTCTCTTCTTTTAGACAATAGCATGTCTCTTCCCCGCTTGCATCTTCATCAACTATCGTAATTCCTACTACAGCCATAAACACCTCCCTTTTTTTATTTATTGTAATTTTCTAAAAATATTGTATAATATATACATTATGGATGTCAAGCTTCTGTTAAATAAAGCCCAAGAAGACAAATCTCTTTTAAAAAGCGACGTTGAACTGATTGAAAAGGCCTATAATTTCGCCAAAAAAGCCCATGAAAGCCAAAAACGAAAATCCGGCGAGCAGTATTTCAGCCACTCTTATGAAACCGCTTTGAAAATCGCCTCTTGGCAATTGGACAGCCAAACCATTGCCGCGGCTTTGCTGCACGATGTCATTGAAGATACCGGCGCGACTCTTGAAGAAATAAAAAAAGAATTCGGCGAAGAAGTCGCTTTTTTGGTTGACGGCGTCACTAAGCTGGGCCGTTTGAAATATCACGAAAAAAACAACGCAAAAAATACGGCCGACATTCAAAAGCAATTGGCGGCGGAAAATTTGCGCAAAATGATTTTGGCTTTAAGCCGAGATTTGAGAGTGATTTTGATAAAACTCGCCGACCGCCTGCACAACATGAAAACTCTTTCTTATGTGGCCGCGGCAAAACAAAAAGAAATCGCTTTGGAAACTTCGGAAATCTACGCTCCTTTGGCGTATCGCCTGGGAATGATTAATTTAGCCGGCGAATTGGAAGATTTGGCTTTCCCTTATCTTCATCAAAACGAATATAAATGGCTGATTGAAAACATCAAAGAAAAATACGAAGAGCGGCATAAATATTCGGAAAAAGTAAAAACCATTACTGAAAAAGCGCTTAAAGAAAACAAGATTGAACCGATTAAAATTGATTTTCGCGCCAAAAGATACAGCAGTTTGTATAAAAAATTGCTTCATTATGATATGAACTTAGAGCAAATTTACGACTTAGTGGCTTTAAGGATTATTGTCAAAACCATTGAAGATTGCTACGCGGCTTTGGGCGTTATTCATAATATCTGGCCGCCTTTGCCGGGCCGAATTAAAGATTACATTGCCATGCCGAAACCGAACGGCTACCGCAGTCTGCACACCACGGTTTTCTGCCTGGACAACAAACCCACGGAATTTCAAATCAGAACCGAAGAAATGCACCGCGAAGCGGAAAATGGCATTGCCGCTCATTGGGTTTACGCCGAACAAAAAGGCAAAAAGAACAAAAAGCCGTCTTTTGCCGATAAAAAAGAATTGGTCTGGGTAGAGCAATTGCGAAGCTGGCAAAAAAACTTTCCCAATCCTGAAGAATTCCTGCAATCCCTAAAAATCGATTTTTTGAAAGACCGGATTTTCGCCATCACTCCGCGAGGCGAAGTCCTTGATTTGCCGGCCGGAGCCACTCCTGTTGATTTCGCTTACGCCATTCATACGACTGTCGGCGACAGTTGCGTCGGCGCCAAAGTCAACAATAAAATCGTCCCATTGGACTATAAACTGCAATCTGGAGATTTAGCGGAAATTTTGCTCCAAAAAAATAAGAAACCGTCGGCTTCTTGGCTTGATTTTGTTAAAACTTCAATCGCCAAGAAAAGAATTAAATCCGCCGCTAAAAAAACATCTTTCGGAATAATCAAAAAACCGCCGCGATATACTGAACTGAAAATAATCGTTGATGACCGTATGGGATTGTTAAAAGATATTTCTTCTATAATTTCCGAAAAGCATATTAATATTCATTCCACTCATTCCGAACCGCAAAGCCCCAAACATCATCGCATTAAAATCCGCTGCGAAACGGACAGTAAAGAAACAATGGAAAGATTGATTTTGAAACTTAAAAAAATAAAAGAGATAAAAGAAATTAGTTATAAGCTGATTTAGTGGGCGCGCTCTTCTTCTGGCTTTGAATTTGTATTTATTTTACCTATTATTCCTTTTATCTCTTCGGAAGAAAAAAAAGAAATGATAATTTTCCCTCCTTCTTTTCCGCCGGCTGGCGGATGAATTTTTACCGGCGCGCCCAAAAGTTCCTCCAATCGCTCCTGCAAATGATGAACCTCGGGGTCAATCTCTTTCGGTAATTGGTAATTAGTAATTGGTAATTGGGTTTTTCTGATGCGGTTTTTTAATTCTCTGACGCTTAAATTATTTTTCAAAATGTCGTGGAAAAAAGCCCTCTGTTGGGATAAATCGTCAATCGCCAAAAGTAGCCGCGCCTGGCTTTCGTTTATTTTCCCTTCAGCCACGGAGTCCTGGATTTCCGTGGGCAAACTCAAAAGCCGCAAAGTATTGGCAACTGTTTCCCGGCTCTTGCCAAGCTTAACGGCGATTTCCCTTTGGGTTAATCCGAATTCATCTGAAAGCCGGGCATAAGCCCGGGCGGTTTCAACGGGATTCAAATCCATCCGCTGAATATTTTCCACAATCGCCATTTCCATCTGCTCGGCTGCTTGATTGATTCTTTTGACAATAACCGGCACGCGCTCCAAACCGATTATTTTCGCGGCTTTCAACCGCCTTTCGCCGGCAATTAGTTGATATTCAACGTTTGTGCCGGTTTCGGTTTCTTTTTCAATTTTGGAAACAATCAAGGGCTGGATAATGCCAAGCTCCCTGATTGAAGCCGCTAATTCTTTCAACGACTCTTCGTTAAAATCTTTGCGAGGCTGATAAGGATTTGGGCTTATTTTATCAACTTCAATGTGGAAAATGGCGTCAGTGGTGGATACTTTCTTGCTATGCGTATCTGATTTGGTTAAATTCGCCTGCGCAACAGAAGGAGGAAGCTGTTGTCCAGCTTGATTATCCGCTACTTTATTATTTTGCGGCGGTATTAATGATTCTAAACCTTTGCCTAGGGTCATTTTAGTATTTAGTAT
>JBBTZV010000023.1:0-1716 GCA_038061215.1 Patescibacteria group bacterium | reverse complement strand
GCGCTTCAAATTGAAGAATCAGCCAAAGAAATCCGCAAAAGAGTGATTGAATTGGGTCGGCATTTGTTAAGTTATGATTCTTATTTTAAAAAAATAGGGATTCATCTCGGCACCACGGTTAATATGTATAATTCCGCTTCCAAGGAATTGGGCAAAATTGACAAAGATGTTTTGCGAATTACCGGCGAAGCCGCGGGCATTGAGCCGATGGCAATTGACAAACCCAAAGAAGAAGATGACGAAGACCTTGACAATTGATTCTTTGCGGATAAACTATTTAGATTATGAACCTTAAACCGCTTTCCAATCATCTTTTTATTGAGCCGATTGAAGAAGAAAAAGCCACCAAATCCGGCATCATGCTTCCGGAGACAGCGGAAAAAGAAAAGCCCATTCGCGGCAAAGTAATTGCCGTTGGTTTGGGAAAATTAAATGAAAAAGGAGAACGGCTGCCGATGTCCGTCAAAATCGGAGATATTGTCTTGTTCAAAAAATACGGGCCGGATGAAATTGAAATTGAAGGCAAAAAATATCTGGTCGGAGACGAAGATGACATACTCGCGATTTTAGAATAAATATGGCAAAACAACTTTTATTTAACGAAAAAGCGCGGGCAGCGCTGAAAAGGGGAGTGGATAAATTGGCGGACGCGGTGAAAATTACTTTGGGTCCTCGCGGCCGGGCCGTTATTTTGGAAAAAAGTTATGGCGCGCCGATTGTCACTCTTGACGGCGTAACCATTGCCAAAGAGATAGAGTTGGAAGATAAAGTTGAAAATATCGGCGCTGAATTGATTAAGGAAGTGGCTTCTAAAACCAATGACGCGGCCGGCGACGGCACCACTACCGCCACTTTGCTGGCGCAGATTCTCATCGGCGAAGGATTGAAAAACGCCGCGAGCGGCATTGACGTCATCGGAATGAAGCAGGGGATGACCAAGGCCTATGAAGCGGTTTTGGAGGAATTGAAAAAACTTTCCAAAAAAATTTCCACCAGAGAAGAAACCGCCCAAGTGGCGACGATTTCTTCGCGCGACGAGGAAATCGGCAATTTAATCGCCGAAGTCATTGAAACCGTCGGCAAAGACGGCGTGGTAACAGTTGAGCAGTCGCAATCCATCGGCCTTTCAAAAGAAATCGTTGAGGGGCTTCAGTTTGACCGCGGCTATGTTTCTCCTTATATGGTTACCAATGCCGAAAGAATGGAAGCGGTTTTGGAAGAGCCGCATATTTTGATTACTGACAAAAAAATTTCCGCTATCAGCGATTTATTGCCGCTTTTGGAAAAATTGGTCCAGGCCGGCAAAAAAGAGCTGATGATTATCGCCGATGACATTGAAGGCGAAGCTTTGGCGACATTGGTGGTCAATAAAATCCGGGGTGTTTTCAATATTTTGGCGGTCAAAGCGCCGGGATTCGGAGATAGGCGGAAAGAATTGCTTCAAGATATTGCTGCTGTTGTTGGCGCTGATTTTATTTCCGAAGATGTCGGCAGAAAATTGGAAAGCGTTGATATCGCTTCTTTGGGACAAGCCCATCGGATAATCGCCAATAAAGATAATACCACCATTGTCGGAGGCAAAGGTTCAAAAGAGGAAATTGAAAAAAGAATCCATCAGATTAAATCCCAACTTCAAAAAATTGACTCTGAATTTGACCGAGAAAAACTTCAGGAAAGATTGGGAAAATTATCAGGCGGAGTTGCCGTAATTAAAGT
>JBBTZV010000022.1:11379-14134 GCA_038061215.1 Patescibacteria group bacterium | reverse complement strand
ATCAGCAACGATTATTTATACGGCATACTTTCCAAATATTACGGCATTGAAAGGGCCAATTTGGTGAATCGGAAAATTAACGACAATGCTTTGAAAATTTTGCCGGAAAATGTCAGCCGCCAGAAAAAGACGATTATTTTTGATAAAGAGCCGGATGGCGTTTTGGACGCGGCAATGGATGACCCGAGCGACCTGACGACCATTGAATTTTTGAAGCAATATCTCAAAGCCGACATCAAGCCGTTTTTGGCGACGCCGGAAGATTTAGACAAAGGCTTCGCGCTTTACGGCCGGCATTTTGCCGAAGATTTCAGAAAAAAAATAGAAGAAAACATTTACGCTTCGCTCCAGCAAAAATCGGCAAGCATTGAAGAAGCGGCGGCCGCGGTGCCGACAGTCGCCATTATTGACAATCTTTTGTTTTACGCGATGTCATTGAGAGCTTCGGACATTCACATTGAAATTTTTGAAGACGGAATTTTAGTCAGGTTCAGGATTGACGGCGTGCTTCAGGAAGTAATGAAGATTCCCGGAGAAGTGCATCCGTCGATTATCGCCAGAATAAAATTGCTGTCCGGTTTGAAAATAGACGAGCATCAAAGGCCGCAAGACGGCCGTTTCCGCCATAAAGTCGGCGGAGATTTGGCTGACATCAGGACTTCCACCATCCCGACTTTTTACGGCGAAAAAGTGGAAATGCGTTTATTGACCTCGGCCCAGAAACCGCTGTCTTTAAGAGAATTGGGAATGTTGGAAGATATGGAACGCGTTGTCAAAGAAAATATCGTGAAGGCCTATGGAATGGTTTTAATCACCGGACCGACCGGTTCCGGCAAAACCACGACTTTATATTCAATTTTAAATATTTTGAATCGGTCGGAAGTTAATATTGTTACCATTGAAGACCCCATTGAATACGACATGAAATTCATCAATCAGACTCAGATTAACACGGTTGCCGGCGTAACTTTTGCCAATGGTTTGCGGGCGATTTTAAGGCAGGACCCAAACGTGATTATGGTCGGCGAAATCCGCGATGAAGAAACGGCTGAAATCGCCGTGCATTCGGCGCTTACCGGCCATTTGCTTTTATCAAGTTTGCACACTAATGACGCGCCGACCGCGATTCCGCGTTTGATTGACATGAAAATCGCGCCTTTTTTAGCGGCGGCTGTTTTGAACGTGATTTTGGCCCAGCGTCTTGTCAGAAAAATCTGCCTTGATTGCATTGAATCTTTCCCTCCTTCCGCTGATTTGGTAGAATCAATAAAAAAGCAGGTTGAAGAATTGAATTTGAGCGTTGATTTTAAGCCGCCGAAAGTTCTTTACCGCGGCCGGGGTTGTTTGAATTGCGGCAATACCGGATATTCAGGCAGAATCGGAATTTATGAAGTTTTAAATATTGACGAAGATGTCAGAAAGGAAATCGTCAATCCGAATTTTTCATTGGATAATCTGATAGCCATAGCCAAGAAAAAAGGGATGCTTACGATGTTTGAAGACGGATTAAGAAAAGCCGGGTTGGGAACAACGACAATAGAAGAAGTTTTAAGGGTTATTAGAGAATGAGATTTAATTATACGGCGTCAAGGTCAGACGGAAAAATTATTGAAGGAAATTATGAGGCCGATTCTTCGGCCGAAGTTTTGGCTTATCTGGCGAGCCAGGGGTTAAAGCCGATTACGCTCAAAACCCTGAAAGAATTTGAAAAAAGAGGGCAGTTTCGCATTTTTCAACAAAACATCAATGTTGCGGACAAGATTTTTTTGACGAAATATCTGTCTTTAATGCTTAAAGTCGGCACTGATTTATTCAAGGCCATTGATATTTTAATAGCGGATTTTGACAAGCAGGCGGTTAAGGCCCTGCTTTTGGAAATTAAAATGACTTTGGAAAAAGGCCAGCCATTTCATTCGGCTTTCGCCAAGTATCCGAAAATTTTTTCACCGGTTTTCATCAATTTAATCAAAGCCGGAGAAACATCCGGAAATTTGGACAATATTTTTGACCAATTGAGCGATTCCTTGCAAAGGGAGCAGGAATTGAGGCATAAAATTAAAGCCGCCCTTACTTATCCGATTCTTTTATTGGTTGCCTCTTTAGCGGTTCTTTTTGTTTTAGTCAGTTTTGCTTTGCCGAAAATCGCCGAAGTTTTTAATTCATCGGGTTTTGAGCCGCCGGCTTTTTCCAGAATAACTTTCAGCATTGGAATTTTTTTCGGCAAATATTTTTTGATAATTCTTCCGTTGATTTTTTTGACGGTAGGATTTTTGTGGTATTTTTCCAGCCAAACTTTAACCGGACGGAAAATTTTTTACCGATTCATAACTAAATTGCCGGCAGTGGGCAATGTTTTGAAAAAAATGGCGTTTCAGCGGTTTGCTTCAACGCTTTCGGCTTTGATGTCGGCCGGCATGCCGATTTTGGACGCTTTGGAAATCACCGCTGACGCGGTTGGTTCTGAAGAAATCAAGAGCAGTTTAATCAGAATTTCCCGCGAAGGAATTTCAAAAGGACTTACCATCGGAGACGCTTTTAAGCGCGAGTCGGCTTTTCCGCGGGTGATAGTCAGTTTGATGGCGATTTCTGAAAAAGCCGGCCACGTTGACCAAATTTTGAAAGTTTTGGCGGATTTTTACGAATCGGAAATTGACTCTTCCATTAAAACTCTTATGTCTTTTCTTGAACCGGTTTTGCTTTTATTCATCGGCTTGACCGTCGGCGCCATCGCTTTGGCGATTATCATCCCGATTTA
>JBBTZV010000022.1:10215-11279 GCA_038061215.1 Patescibacteria group bacterium | reverse complement strand
GAAATCGTTTCAACATTGAGAGTCGCCAGAAATTATTCCATTTCCCAGGAATCAATCGAATCCGGCTCCAACAAGAAATGGGGGGTTTATTTTGAAAGCGGAAATTATATTTTATATCGCGGGATGAATTATAATGATGCCGGGAAAACAATCGCTTCTAAATCAATATTAAGGCCAACAATTGAATTTAAAACAATGCCGAATCCGCAAGATGTTATTTTTGAGCCGATTACAGGCAAGCCGAACGCTGCGAATTTCATTGAAATTTCCTTAAAAAGCAATCCCGCTAATTTCAAAACAATTACGATAAACAGCAACGGACAAATAGAATGAAACTCAATACTCAATACTCAATACTCAATACTAACCGCGGCCAATCGCTGGTTGAAATGATTATCAGCATTTCTTTGGGCGTGGTTTTTCTCGGCATCGCGGCCGGTTCCGTAACATTGATTTTGAGAAACAATCTTGAAGCGCGGACCAGCCAGATTGCCGCTTCCTTGGCGCAGGAATATTTGGACGGCGTTTCAGCAATGAGCGAATCAAATTGGCTGGCTGTTTATAATCCGCCGGCCGCCAAAGGCGTTAATTCGCAATTTTATTTGGATGTTTCAGGCGTTAATTACTCCATAATCAGTGGCGCGACTTCCACGGACGTGGAGAATCGTTCTTTCAGCCGTTATTTTTCCATTGAAAATGCTAATCGGGAAAATTGCGGCACAGGTAGCGCGACCGAAAGCGTTGTTTCTGGAAATTGCGCTGTTAATTTTCCCGGCATTTCAACCGACATCAGCGAAGACCCGTCAACCCAGAAAATCACCGCCACCGTTGAATGGGACAACGGCCAGAGAAAAATTAGCTTGGTAAAGTATTTGACGCGTTCGCGAAACGCAAGTTTTCGGCAAAGCGGCTGGCAAGGCGGTTTTAATCAGGAAAATTTTCCATCGTCCGGCGTTAACAATAAATTCACCACTTCAACCAATATTGATTACACCACTTCAACCGGAGCGATAATTATTCAAGGATTTTAAATATGAAATCAAAATTTAAAAATTTAATTATAC
>JBBTZV010000022.1:7191-10115 GCA_038061215.1 Patescibacteria group bacterium | reverse complement strand
ATTTTAACAGTCGTTGTTTTATTGGTTGCTTTGGCTGCGGTTTTTTATTGGCAGAAAGTCGGTTTTGAAGAGCCGTATTACGCGGTTTATCTGAACACAGGCGATTTATATTTCGGTAAATTGGATTATTTTCCGAAATTGTCCCTTAACGACGTTTATTTTCTGCAACAAAATTCCGAAGATCAACAAAATCCTTTAAGTATCACCAAATTTGAAAACGCCTTTTGGGGGCCGAAAGGCAAGATTTATTTGAACGATGAAGCCATTGTCTGGAAAGTAAAATTGAAAAAAGACAGCCAGCTTTTGCAGGTTATCAAGGCAGGGCAGCCGGTTCAGCCGCAATCTCAATTTCAGCAATCAACAAGCACTTCCAAATGACACATGCCAGATGTTAAATGTCAGATGTCAAATGTAAATAATAGCGGAGTAGCCGTTTTGCCGACTATTCTTTTAATCGGCGGATTATTGGTGTCAATCAGCGTTTCTTTGTTGTTCGTTTCTTATTTTTTCGGGCAGGGAAGTTTCGGCATAAAATTGTCCAATGAGGCCTTGGCGGCGGCGCAAGCCGGAATTTCCGACGCCGTAATGAGAGTTGTCAGGGATAAAAATTACAATACCGCCAATTCTTCTTATTCTTTAGCGGTTGGTAGCCGTTCGGCGCAAGTGATTGTTTGCCAGGAAAATCGCAAAACAAGTTCTATTTCAACCCCTTGCGGAGATATTGACAATACTTTAGCGGGCAAAAGGGAAATTACTTCAATCGGTTCGGCTTTTAACAAAAAACGCCGCCTTAAAGCGATTATTAACGTTAATGATTCCAGCGGTGAAATTAAAACGGAATTAGTGGAAGAAACGGCATATTAACATGAAGCGATTATCGCGACACAGCCGGAAAATCCGGCGACTACGCGGAAATTCGCAAAACGTATCAAAAAGAAGGCGAGCCGTGTCCGCGTTGCGGAACATTGATTAAAAGAGTTAAAATAGGAGGCAGAAGCGCGCATTTTTGTCCGAAGTGCCAGAAAATATGATTATTTTTTTATACGGTTCAGATTCTTATCGCCGGCAAAAAAAACTGAAAGAAATCACCGGCCGATACGAACAAAAGCATTTAAGCCGCCAGTATTTTGATTTTGATTCAAAATCGCCGGAAGAATTTTTGAAGCTCAAAGAATTCGTTTCCCATAATTCAATTTTTGAAGAAACGAAACTGGGAATTTTATCCAATGTTTTTGAAGGCGATTTTCTGGAAAATAACGAAAACGCGTTCATTGCTCTTTTGAAAAAAAATCTCAAAAATAAAGATTTAACCTTACTCATTTCTTCCAAAAAAGCTCCGCTCAAAAAATTTGATTTTCTGCTTAAAGAGCCGGTTTTATTTCGGGAATTCAACGATTTGAAAGGCAATGAACTCGTTTATTTCATAAAAAAAGAAGCCGCGGCCAGAGATTTAAAATTAACTCCGGCGGCGATTGATTTTTTGGCAAATATTTTTCAGGGCGACAATTGGGCTTTAATCAATGAATTGGAAAAGCTTTCATTGTTTAATCGCAAAGATTTTGACTTTTCCGATTTAAAGCAAAAAATCTTTTATTACAAGCCCATGGAATTTACCCGTTTTTTTTACGCTTTGAACAATTTATCGCTTGCCAATTTGGAGATTTTATTTAGTCAGCAGGAAGAGCCGGCGAAAATTTTTAATTTTTTGGCAAGCGTTGCCAGAGGCCCAACGATTAAAAAACTCGCCGATTACGACGAAGCGATTAAATCCGGAAAAATGGATTACGAAGAAGCGCTGGTGGATTTAGTTTTATAAGATTTCCACTTTTGCCAATCTCTTGCCGAAGTTTTTCGCTTCTTCTTTGGTTGAAAACCAGATGTCAATGCGGTTGTTGAAGCGTTCATGCATTCTGTCTTCAACGACGAAAACCTTGTCGTCAAAAAGCTCCGGCAATTTGAAACGGCTGCCGAACGGCAAAAAATTAGCTGCGGCAACGCCGATTCTTACATAATTTCCCGAAGCCGTAATAAACGGAGTGCTGTCGGTTTGTTCAGGAGTGCTGGAATAAGCGGTTATCCAGATATTCATGACTTTCTGTTTATCTTTCTTGGTTTTAACGGCATTTGGCGTTAATATATTATTCTGGGCGATTAAAGCGTCAGAATAAGAATAAATATCCGGTTTATTGGCGTTAACGCCAATGTCAGCCGGCGAAACCGGTTGAAAATTAGCAGTTATAAATACGAGCATTATCGGCAAATATTTGTATTTATTGGCGTATTTATTCATTTTTTCAATCAAAAAACCCCTTCCGGGGTTTATCATGTATATTGCTTATTATAGTCGGCTATTAAAATTTGTCAATGACCGAATATTTCACCGAAGCCATAGTTTTAGACAGAAAAGAAAGCGGCGAAGCCGACGGCCTTTTAATTTTATACACTCAAGATTTGGGTAAAATAACCGCCAAAGCGAAAAGTTTAAGAAAAATAACTTCTAAATTAAGCGGGCATCTCCAGCCGCTTAATTTGATTAAAGTCAGATTAATTGAAAAAAACGGTTTTCAAGCGGTTGACGCTTTATCAATTAATGGCCGCGGATTCAAAAAAGGATTTAAAAGAGAAATCGCAACCTTCGCAAAATTTTTGAGAATTCTGGATTTTATTCGAGAAATGACTTTTGAGCTTCATCCGGATTATCGGCTTTGGACGGCGATGAAAAAATTGTTCAGCCACGATGGCGGGCAAAATATTGAAGAAAAAATAATTTATCGCGGATTGCTGAAAATTCTTGGATTTGACCCTCAATTCGCCGAATGCGCTTTATGCCGCAAAAAAGAAGCGAAGTTTTTCCTGAAAGAAGACCATTTATTTTTTTGCGGCGATTGCGGTTGGAAAAATAAAGAAGATGAGGTAGTATTGAT
>JBBTZV010000022.1:5189-7091 GCA_038061215.1 Patescibacteria group bacterium | reverse complement strand
AAGAAAAAAAAGATTTCCGAAGAGCCGCTAAAAACGCCTGAAAAATCATCCATTGAAGCGGCGGCAGGCGATTGGACGGGAGTTGATGAAACTAATTTAAAAAATGGATTTTGGTCCAATTTTCTGTCAAAATTCAGCGGATTCAGCGTTAAAATTTTTTGGTTGCTTATCATAATAATGGCGGTTTTGACGCTTGTCAGCGGTTTTTATATTTATCAATATTTTTCCGTTAACCGCGAAATATCTTTTTCTTTATCAATGCCGGAAAACGCGATGCTCGGCGTTCCTTTTGATTTAACGGTTAATTTCAACAATAATTCAAAAAATGTTTTAAGCGGCGTGGCTGTTTCGGTTTTTTTGCCCGAAGGGGCTATGGTTTTGGGAAGCGATTCCAATAAGCGCGTGATTACGAAAGAAATCGGCGAGCTTGAAGCAAATGCCGGTTTTAACGAAAAAATTCCGATAATAATTTTTGGAACGCCAAGCCAGACGTCGCAAACTTCAAAAAAATTCGACGCTTCAGTCAGCTATGCTTCGGCTTTAAGCGCGCGCTTTGAAAAAAACGGCTCCGTTGAAATTTCGGTTTATGAATCGGCAATCAAGCTTGATTTGGTTTCTCCGGAAAAAGTTTTGAACGGCGAGGAATTTGAACTTATCGCCAATTATTCCAATATCAGTCAGATTGATTTTTCCGATGTCCGGCTGAATTTAATTTATCCGGCTGATTTTAAATTAAAAAAATCAAATTCGGAAATTTTCAACGGAGTTTTAAATATCGGCAAATTAAGCAAGGGCCAAAATGGCAGCGTTTCAATTTCCGGTTTCATAATCGGTCCGGAACAGTCGTTTTTTGACGTTAAATCGCAAATAGAAATTTTTTATTCCGGCCAGCCGCATTTAATCAATGAAAAAACCGCCAGCGTTAATATCGCCGGTTCGCCTCTTTCTTTGAAAATCGGCTTGGAAAGCGGCGGCGGCCAAAGTTTTGTTTTCGCCGGAGATGTTTTGAGGTATCGGCTTTTTTATCAAAATAACACCGATGTCGGGCTTCAGGACGCGATAATCAAGGCGACTCTCAACGGTGAAATGTTTGATTTCACAAGTTTGAAAACTACAGGCGCTTTTAATTCCAAAAACAACACTTTGACCTGGAACGCCGGCAGTATCAATGAATTGAAGCTTTTGCCCGCCAACGTATTCGGCGGAGTTGAATTTGAAATCAGAATTAAAGACAATTATCCGATTAAAAAAATGTCCGATAAAAATTTTGTTTTAAAAATCAGCGCAGAAATTTCTTCGCCGACCGTGCCTTATTACGTGGCGGCTGACAAAACAATCGGGCTGGCGAATTTGGAAACAAAAGTGGCGGGGCGAATCAGCGCCGAATCGCAAGTTTATTTTTACGATTCCGAAGCAGGCATCGTCAACAAAGGCAGTTTGCCGCCGAAAGTCAATTATCCGATTAATTTCACGATTCATTTAATAGCGCAAAATTACGCCACAGACGTTAAAGACGCGATTTTGAAAACCTATCTCGCTCCGGGCGTTAAATTCGTAAAAATAGTGAAGAACAACATTCTTGAAACTCCGGTTTACAACGAAAGAACTCAGGAAATCGTTTGGTCAATTCCAAAAATTGTGGCAACCAAAGGAATCGTCGGCAAGCCGATAGAAGCGATTTTTCAGATTGAAGTTTTGCCGAATGTCACCCAGATTGGCGGGGAAGCGCCGCTTTTAAGTGAAACGACAATTTCCGCCATTGATGAATTTACCGGAGCGGAACTGATGTCCGTTAGTCCGGCGCTTACAACAAGAACGTTGAAAGACAGCGGATTTGACGTTAAAAATGGAGAAGTGATACCGTAGTCTAGTATCTAGTATCTAGTATCTAGTATCTAGTAT
>JBBTZV010000022.1:0-5089 GCA_038061215.1 Patescibacteria group bacterium | reverse complement strand
TCTAGTATCTAGTATCTAGTATCTAGTATCTAGTATTTAGTATCTAGTATCTAGTATTATAAAATGGAAAATAAAATGGATAAAATCGTGAGTTTGTGCAAGCGCCGGGGTTTTATTTATCCGGGTTCGGAAATTTACGGCGGATTGGCGAACAGCTGGGATTACGGGCCATTAGGCGTTGAGTTAAAAAATAATATTAAACAGTTGTGGTGGAAAAAGTTCGTTCAAAGCCGCGACGATATTGTCGGCATAGACGCCGCTTTAATAATGAATCCGAAAGTTTGGGAAGCGAGCGGACATCTGAAAAATTTTTCCGACCCGTTGATTGAATGCAAGAAATGCCACTATCGTTTTAGGCATGACGAAATGTCAGACAAAACAGTTTGTCCGAATTGCGGCGGGAAAGAATTCAGCGAAGCCAAGCAATTCAATTTAATGTTTAAAACATTTATCGGGCCGGCCGAAGAGCAAGCTAACATCGCTTATTTCCGCCCCGAAACCGCCCAGGCGATGTTTGTGGATTTTAAAAATGTTTTGGATACAACGCGTAAAACTCTTCCTTTCGGCATCGCGCAAATTGGCAAGGCGTTCCGCAACGAAATCACTCCGGGAAATTTTATCTTTCGCACCCGCGAGTTTGAACAGATGGAGATAGAATATTTTATCCGAGGCGAGGAATGGGAGAAATGGTTTGAATATTGGCTGGAACAAATGAAAGATTGGCTTAAAGAAGTAGGCATCAATAAAAATTTGGAATACGCGGAAATTCCGGATGGCGAACGCGCCCATTACAGCAAGAGAACGATTGACATAGAGTATAAATATCCTTTTGGCCGAAAAGAATTGTACGGCTTGGCTTATCGGACGGACTTTGACTTAAAAAACCATTTTAAAAAACCGCCGTATAAAGATTCTGAAACCAACGAAGAATTTTGGCCTCATGTGATAGAGCCGACATGGGGCGTTGACCGAACGGTTTTAGCGGTTTTGCTTGAAGCGTATTGCGAGGAAAAAGACAGGGTGGTTTTGAAACTTCCTCCAAAACTTGCTCCATATAAAGCCGCTGTTTTTCCTCTATTAAGAAATAAACCCGAACTTGTTAAAAAAGCCCGTGAAATTTATGAAAGCGTCAAATGTCAAATGTCAGATGTCAGATGTTTTAATGTTGATTGGGACGATCGCGGCAATATCGGCAAGCGTTATTATTCGCAGGATGAAATCGGCACGCCGTTTTGCGTAACAATTGATTTTGAGACATTGGAAAACGATACGGTTACCGTTCGCGCTCGCGATACGGGAGAACAAGAAAGAATAAAAATTGAAAAATTATGGGAAAAATTAATAGAATTGAATTAGAAAATGGTTTAAGAATTATCATTGCGCCGAAGCCGGACAGTTTGACAACCACGGTTTTAATTTTAGTTGAAGCCGGTTCAAAATACGAAACCAAAGAAATCAACGGCATTTCCCATTTTTTGGAGCATATGTGTTTTAAGGGAACAAAAAAACGGCCAAAATCAATTGATATTGCTTCGGAATTTGCTGGCATTGGGGCGATAAATAACGCTTTTACCAGCTTGGAATATACCGGCTATTACGCCAAGGCCCAGTCAAAACATTTTGATAAAATTTTAGACGTGGTTTCCGATATTTATCTCAATCAAACTCTTCCGGAGTTAGAAATCAATAAAGAACGCGGAGTAATTATTGAAGAGATTAATATGATTGAAGATGAGCCGAGAAGAAAAGTATGGGATATTTTTTTGGAACTTCTTTATGGCGATCAGCCGGCTGGTTGGGATACTGCCGGCACCAAAGAAGTTATTAAAAAAATAACCAGAGACGACTTTATAAAATATAGAAATGAACATTATCTGCCTCAATCGACGATAGTCGTCGTTTCCGGAAAATTTGACGAATCTGAAACAATGGAAAAAATTAAAAATTATTTTTCATCAATTAATTTAGGCGCTAAATCTCCAAAAATAAAAACCAAAGAACAACAAAAAGAGCCGAAAATTTTGTTAAAATACAAGGAATCCGATCAGGCCCATATGATTCTTGGCGTCAGGGCCTACAATCTTTTTGATAAAAGGAAATACGCTTTGGAAGTTTTGGCTGATATTTTAGGCGGCGGGATGAGCTCAAGATTGTTTCAGAAAATCAGGGAAGAAATGGGCGCGGCCTATTATGTCAGAGCAGGCGCTGATTTATACACCGACCATGGCTATCTGGCGGCTTCGGTTGGCGCTGACAATAAAAGAATTGAGGAAGTGATTATGGTCTGCCTCGGAGAGTTCAGAAAAATTTCTGAAAAAAGCGTTGATGAAAAAGAGCTTCAGAAGTCCAAAGACCACATCACAGGCAATCTGTTCATTTCTCTTGAAACTTCCGACGAATTAGCCAGTTTTTACGGCGGTCAGGAGATTTTGACCAAGGAAATTCTTTCGCCCGAAGAAATAGCAAAAAAAATTCAATCAGTCAAAGCCGGAGAAGTCGCTGAAATAGCCAATGATATATTCAAAAACAGCAAGCTCAATCTGGCTTTAATCGGGCCGTTTGAGGATAAAGCAAAATTTGAATCTATTTTGAAATTGTAGTATTATAAAATTATCGAATAACGAATAATTACGAATTTACGAATAATATGGACAAAAAAGTTTTTGAAATTTCTTGGGCATCTTTATGGCGCGTTTTGTTTATAATCGCCTTTGCCATAGCGCTGTATTTGATAAAAGACGTTTTGTTGGTGCTTTTTATGGCTTTAGTGATTTCTTCGGCTTTGGACGCGCCTATCAGTTATTTGGAGTCCAAAAAAATTCCGAGAATTCTGGCGACAATTTTTGTTTTTCTGGCGTCTTTGTCTATTTTAGCTTTGCTTTTGTACACCATCGTGCCGGTGGCTATTTTTGAAATGAAAAATCTTTTTGAAAAATTTGAAGAATTGGAAATTCCGGCTGTTGGCGCTTTTATTACGCCGAAACTTACCGAAGGGATAAAAACCAATCTTGGAAATTTGACTGATATGTTGTTTTCCGGAGGCGCTTCTTTTGTTGAAGTGATAGCCGGCATTTTCGGCGGCATTGCTTTTGTGGGAGCGGTTTTTGTTCTTTCTTTTTATCTGGCTGCCAGCCGCGAAGGAGTGGAAAGATTTTTAAGGGCGGTTTTGCCGGTTGATTCCGAAGAGCTCGCGGTAAAAGTTTATTTGTCAGCCAAGCAAAAATTGGGCCTTTGGTTGAAGGGGCAATTAATTTTAAGTTTTACCGTCGGTATTTTGGCTTTTTTGGGATTATGGATTTTAGGCGTTAAATACAGTTTGACTTTGGGAATTTTGGCCGCTATTTTTGAAATGGTGCCTTTTGTCGGCCCGATTTTTACCGGCGCGACCGCTTTTCTTTTGGGAGTTTCCGAATCTTTGGCGTTGGGAATAATGGTCATCGTTCTTTTCGTCATTATTCAGCAAATTGAAAATCATTTATTGATTCCAATAGTGATGAGAAAGACCGTCGGCCTCCATCCGGTGGTGGCGGTTATAGCTCTTCTTGCCGGAGCGCAAATTGCCGGTTTTGTCGGCATTATCTTGGCGGTGCCGACAGCGGTGGTTATTCAGGAAATTATTGAAAGCCGGGCGGCGCGAAAAAATCAGGTGGGAAGATTCAATTTTGAATGAAAAAATTTTACATTGCCACCGCTATCGCTTATCTTAATGCGCCGCCGCATATGGGACACGCGATGCAATTTGTCAGGGCTGACGCTTTAGCCCGCTACCATCGTTTAAAAAAAAGCGATGTCTTTTTTTTAACGGGCACGGATGAATACGGTTCAAAGCTTTATAAAACCGCGAAAAAAGCGGAAATTTCACCGGAAAAATTAGTTGATAAAAACGCGGAGATATTCAAAAGTTTGGATGAAAAATTAAGCGTTTCATACGACGATTTTATCAGAACAACGGATAAAAAAAGGCATTGGCCCGGAGTCCATTCTCTTTGGGAAAAACTCGCAAAAGCGGGCGATATTTATAAGTCAAAATATAAAGGATATTATTGCAGCGGTTGCGAAGATTTTTTGGCTGAAAGAGAATTGGTCGGCGGAAAATGTATTTATCACAATACGGAGCCAGAATTGATTGAAGAAGAAAATTATTTTTTCAGATTTTCTAAATATCAGGAAAAACTTCTGGAAATCATCGGAAAAAATAAAATAAAAATCTTGCCGGAATCGCGCAAGAACGAAGTTTTGAATCAAATTAAATCGGGATTAAAAGACGTCAGTTTCTCCCGTTCAGTTGAAAATCTGCCGTGGGGAATTCCGGTTCCAAACGACGATTCTCAAGTGATTTATGTTTGGGCAGACGCTTTGGTTAATTATATTTCCGCTCTTGGGTACGGGAGCGGGAATCAGAAAAAATTTAAAAGATATTGGCCGACGGATATCCATATAATCGGCAAAGATAATTTGAAATTTCACGCTTTGTATTGGCCGGCAATGCTTTTGTCGGCGAAACTGGCTTTGCCGAAAAAAATTTATGTCCATGGGTTTGTCCTTTCCGGCGGCCAGAAAATGTCAAAAAGCTTGGGCAATGTCGTTGACCCGTTTTTAATGGCGGGAAAATACGGGAGCGAAGCGCTGCGTTATTATCTTTTGCGGGAAATACCGGCGTTTGAAGACGGAGATTTTACCGAGGAAAAATTTAACGCCCGCTATAACGGCGATTTGGCCAACGGATTGGGTAATTTTTGTGCTCGGGTTCTGGCTTTGGCTTCAAAAGCGGAAATCAGCGCCAAATTAAAAATTGATTCAACGATAAGCAAAAAAATAAAGCAAACCGCGAAATCAGTTGGCGAAAAAATGAAAGATTTGAAATTTAACGAGGCATTGGCGGCGATTTGGGATTTGATCAGTTTTGGCGACAATTATATCAATAAGAACGAGCCGTGGAAAATAAAAGACAAAAAGAAGAAAGGAAAAGTTATTTTTAATTTGATTGTCATTTTACAAAATGTTTCTAAATTGCTCGCGCCGTTTTTGCCGAAAACTTCGGAAAAAATTTCAGGAAGCGTTAAAATTTCTCCGAAATCCGTTAAAATCA
>JBBTZV010000021.1:0-29506 GCA_038061215.1 Patescibacteria group bacterium | reverse complement strand
GAGACAAAATCAGTTCAAGGCGGTAAAATAATAATAACCTTGAAAGATAAACCGGTGTTTGCGGAGGAATAAATATCCGCTCTTTTAAAAATACTTAAAATATAAAGGAGGCAGATATGGAAGATTATTTTAAGAATTTGAGAGACCGCGTTAATGACAGAAATTACAGGGGATTTTGCAGAAAAAGGAAAAAATTTGTTTCTGCGGGGGAAATGAAAAAATTCTGTTTGAATTTGGGCGGCAGAAAGATATGCAAGAATTTGAAATTAAGGATAAAAAATTAAACGGCTTCCGTTAAAACAAAAGGAAGCCGTTTTTATTTAAAAATGATACAATTTAATAAATCATGTTCAATCAAGGACTATCTAAAATCTTTCATGAAATTGCTCTTTATTTTGAAATGGAAGGGGGCGAAACCCCGGGTTCTTTTAAGTCGCAGGCGTATGAAAAAGCGGCTTTGAGTTTGGAAACCTTACAGGAAGGCGCTGATGAAATTTATAAAAAACAAGACATTGGCGGTTTGAAAAACATTCCGGGCGTTGGCCAAGGCATTGCCGAGAAAATAATTGAATATATAAAAACTGGAAAAATTAAAGAACACCGGCAATTAAAGAAAAAAATTCCAGTGAATATAGAGGAATTGGCGGCGGTGGAAGGCATTGGCCCGAGAAAAATAAAAATTCTTTACCAAAAATTAAAAATTAAAAACCTTGATGATTTGGAGGCCGCGGCCAGGGCTCACAAAATCGCGCCTTTATTCGGCTTCGGCGAAAAAACGGAAAAAAACATTCTGGAAGGCATTAAATTTTTAAAAAGAGACAAGGGCAAATTTTTGCTCGGTGAAATTCTGCCGTTTGTTGGCGAAATTGAAGAAAGATTAAGAAGAATCAAAGGCGTGGAAAAAGTGGTCGCCTGCGGTTCGGTCCGCCGACGTAAAGAAATGCTCGGCGACGTTGATTTTTTGGCAATTTCCGACGAGCCGGAAAAAGTGATGGATTTTTTCGTTTCGCTTCCGGGAGTCGTCAAAATTTGGGGCAAGGGCAAAACCAAAACATCGGTCCGTTTTGAAGACGGATATGATATGGATATCCGCGTGGTGCCGCGGAAATCTTACGGCGCGGCGCTTCAATACTTTACCGGCTCCAAAGAGCACAATATAGTTTTACGGAAAATAGCGATTGAAAAAGGATTGAAACTTTCGGAATACGGTTTGTTTCGCGGAGCGAAAATGATTGCCGGTGAAAACGAAGAAGAAATTTATGAAAAATTGGGGCTGGAATGGATTCCGCCGGAGCTTCGGGAAAATACCGGCGAAATAGAACTTGCCATGAGCTCGTCGAAGGGACTGCCGGAACTTATTGAATTAAAAGATATTAAAGGAGATTTGCATTGCCATTCGCATTGGGGAGCAGGGAAAAGATTGATTGAGCAAATGGCGGAAGAGGCGCTCGCGCTCGGTTATGAATATATCGGTATTTCCGACCATACGAAATTTTTGGCGATTGAACACGGCATAAACGAAAAACAATTGGCAGAGCAAAGAAAAGAAATTGATAAAATTAATGTCAAATGTCAGATGTCAGATGTCAGATGTCGTGTATTACACGGTTGCGAGGCGAATATAATGGCGGACGGCTCCATTGACATAAAGGACGAAGCGCTGGCGAAACTTGATTACGTGATCGCCGGCGTTCATTCGCAGATGAAAATGACAAAAGAAAAAATGACCGAAAGAATCATTAAGGCGATGGAAAATCCGAATGTTGACATTATTTCCCATCCAACCGGCCGGATTTTGAAGCAAAGGGACGAATATGAAATTGATTTCGCTAAAATTCTGAAAGTCGCCAAAGAGACCGGAACGATTTTGGAAATCAACGCCAATCCTTACAGGCTTGATTTGAACGACGAAAACATCAAAAAAGCCAAAGAAATAGGCGTGAAAATGGTTATCAATGCAGATGCCCATCAAAAAGAGCAAATGAGTTTTATGGAATACGGCGTTTTTCAAGCTCGCCGCGGCTGGGCGGAAAAAGAGGACATTATCAATTGTTGGCCAGTGGAAAAAATGTTAAAAATGTTAAAATAAACTTAATGAGAGAAATATCCGCCGGCATCATTATTTATCGTAAAACCAAAGAAGGCTTAAAATTCCTTTTGCTTTATCACGGCGGCGGATATTGGAATTTTCCGAAAGGCAAAATTGAAGCGGAAGAAAAAAGTTTTCAAGCCGCTTTGCGCGAGACAAGAGAGGAAACCGGCCTTAGCGGCAACGAACTTAAAATAGACCAGCGTTTTAAGGCCTACGAAAAATTCGTTTTTTGGCGCGGCCATGGAATTAAAAAACAAAAAGTTTTCAAAGTTGTTATTTTTTATTTGGCGGAAACAAAAAAACCGCAAATCAGGATTTCTTACGAACATGATGGATACGGCTGGTTCACCTATAAAGAAGCGATGAAAATTCTTTTAAAATATAAAGACAGTCAAAGGGTTTTGGCGCAAGTCCACGGGCTTCTTATTAAATAAAGAACCGCATTGCATTCGCGGTTCTTTTTATTTTATTCTCTCCACAATTTTCTCAAAAACTTTCGGTTCGTTTCCAGCTAAATCAGCCAGAATTTTTCTGTCTAAAATTATATTTTTCTTTTTAAGGCCGCTGATTAATTTGCTGTAAGTCAGGCCTGCGGCGCGCGTTCCGGCGTTAATTTGAACATTCCATAATTGCCGGTAATTCCGCTTTTTTTCTTTGCGGCCCTGGAAAGCGTGCGTCCAGGCATGAAGAAGCGCTTCTTTGGCGGCCCGTTCTTTGGATTTTCTTCCCCAGCGGAAACCCTTCGTATATTTAAGAATCTTCTTTCGTTTTTTGGTTGCTATTTTCCCTCTTTTAACTCTTGTCATATTTTACCAAACTTAATTTCTCGCATTCTCTTTCTTCTTTTAATCTGATTGGTCTTTTTTTTGGCGCGAAAATGGCACTGGCCCATTGCCCGCCTTAAAATTTTTCCGGTTCCCGTGATTTTTATTCTGTCGGTGATTGATTTATTCATATTATTTTTTGGTTATTTGCATCGCTATTCCTTTTCCGCCAAATTTCGGCTCCATCGTGATTTTGTATTCGGCGCCGATAATGGCCATAAATTCGTTCATTTTCTGGCGCGCCCAGTCTCTCATGTATTTTTCCCTGCCTTTGAGCGTCAGCATAATTTCAACTTTATTGCCTTCATTTAAAAACTCTTCTATTTTCTTTGCTTTGTTTTCCAAATCGTGGCGAGCTTCTCTTACGCTGATTTTTATCTGTTTTAATCCGCTCGTTTTCTGGGTCGCTTTTTGTTTTTTTAACTCCTTCTCTTTTTGATAGCGGAATTTATCAAAGCCGATTATTCTGGCAACCGGCGGTTTGGCGGTCGGCGCTATTTCTATCAAATCCAATCCTTTTTCTTGCGCCAATTTTAATGCCGCCTCAAGCGGCATAATTCCGAGATTGCCCTCAGCTTCGTCAATTACTCTCAATTCAGGAGCTTTTATTTGATTGTTGATGCGGTAGTTAATATTAATATTTAATATTGTGGAAATGGCGGGAATTGAACCCGCGTCTGACAATAATTTTATAAAACTTCTACAAGTTTAGTTTGATTTATTTTGAAGAATTATGAATTGAAACCAAACAAAAGCTCATAATTCTTTTCCGGCTTAGTTTCGTTTAATCGCGCCGGCAGATTAAATATATCTTGATGTATTACACCGCTTATGGCCTATCAAGTTTCAGCCAAGCGATGCCGCGTTTACGCTAAAGCGAACGCGGGAGCCAAATAATTGGCTAATCTGTTTTTGGCAGATATAGTTTTGATTTCATGATTTACGAGGTGAGAAATCATCCTCGACTTGCCATTTTATAAAAGTGCTGCCATCGAATCCAATCATTCCCATGTATCCGAAAGTCTTACAAATAGACACGCCCGAATTTTTATAATTTTCTGCTAATCTCTCTCTCAATGTCTCTTTTTTTAAGCAATTCTCTCTTGTCTTTCTTTTTTCGGCTTTTTCCCAAGCCGATTTCTATCTTGATTTTCCGATTTTTAGTATAAACCTTTAGGGGCGTCAAAGTCAACCCTTTTTCCGCGACACCGCCGATTAAATTTTTTATCTCCGATTTTTTCAAAAGCAGACGCCGGGTGCGTTTTGAATCATAATCAACCGGCGCGTTTTTCGGCTGATAAGCCGGTATGTCGGCATTAATCAGCCAAGCTTGATTGTCGCGGATAATAGCGTAAGCTCCCGCAAGGTTTATTCTTCCGGTTTTAATGGCTTTAACTTCAAATCCTTTCAGTTCAATGCCGGCCTCAATGGTTTCAAGGATTTGATAGTCAAAATACGCGCGTTTGTTGGTGGTGATAATCATTAATTTTAGTATAATGAATATACATGATTAAGACAAAAATTTTAAATTATCTTAAAAAAGCCGTTATTAAAGAACCGATTGAAATTGAAATTTTTGTTCCGGAAAACGAGCAATTCGGGCATTATTCAACGAATGTTGCTTTGAAGTTGGCGAAAAAATTGAAGAAGAGTCCGTTAGAAATTGCGGAAGAAATTAAAACAAAACTAATCACTAATCACTATTCACTTTTTACTAAGATAGAAGTCGCGCCGCCGGGGTTTATTAATTTTTGGATTTCGGAAAAAGTTTTACAAGACGAATTAAGAGAAATTTTGAAAAAAAAACAAAATTACGGCAAGTCAGCTGTCAAAGGTCAGATGTCAAAAGTTCAGATAGAGTTTATCTCCGCCAATCCCACAGGGCCTTTGACTCTTGCCAATGGCCGGGGCGGTTTTATGGGCGACGTTTTAAGCAATATCTTGGAATTTTGCGGTTATAAAGTGGAGCGGGAATATTATGTCAATGACACCGGCAATCAGATTTTAACGCTCGGCAAGTCAATTTTAGCTACTAACGGTTTCATCAAAAACGAGGAAAATTTTTATAAAGGCGGATATGTGAAAGAATGGGCGAAAAAACACAAAGCGATTTCCAAAAAATATCAAAATAATCCGTTAAAACTCGGTCAATTGGCCGCCGCTGATTTTTTGAAAGAAATTAAGAAAGCCGTTGAAAAAGAAGCGAAGATAAAATTTGACCGCTGGACATCGGAGGATAAACATATTCATAAAAAAAGCTACATTGATAAAGTTTTAAAAATTTTCAAAGCGAAAAAATTGATTTATGAAAAAGACGGGGCTTTATGGCTTAAGACAACCGATTTCAATGATGAAAAAGACAGAGTTTTGATAACCCAAGACAAATTTCCGACTTATTTTTTGGCTGACGCCGGCCATTTTTTGGAAACAAAATCGCGCGGCTTTAATTCTAAAATAATGATTTTGGGTCCGGACCATCATGGTTATGTCAAAAGAATTCAGGCGGCGGCGAAAATCATAGGCCTTAAAGAATTAAAAGTTATTGTTACTCAAGCTGTAAGATTGATGAGTGCCGGCAAAGAAGTAAAAATGTCTAAAAGAACCGGCGAATTCGTAACTTTTGAAGATTTGATTAAAGAAGTTAAACCTGATGCCGCCAGATTTTTCTTTTTGACGCATTCTCCGGAAACGCATATGGATTTTGATTTGGATTTGGCGAAAGAACGTTCAATGAAAAATCCGGTTTATTACGCGCAGTATGCGGCAGTCAGATGCCAAGGCATCATCAAAAAAGTCAATATAAGGACATCCGATGTCCTTAGGACATCGGATGTCCAAAAATTAAATACAGCAGAAGACATAAATTTAATGCGGCAAATGGCGCGGTTTCCGGAAGCCGTTGAAGAGGCGGCGAAAAATTACAATCCTCAAATTTTGGCGCGTTATGCTTTAGATTTGGCGCGGGAGTTTCATAATTTTTACGAAAAAGAAAGAATAATTCCTGCTCGCCGAAGCCTTGGCGAAGGCGGGGGTGAAGAAAAAAACTTGATGCTGGCTCGTTTGGTTTTGATTCGGGCGACTTTAATAATCTTCAAAAACCTTTTTGGGCTTTTAGGAATTGGTTTGCCTGATAAAATGTGAAGCATTTGACAAATAAGTAATTATAGTGTATAATACATCAAGAGTTTAATTATAAATTAAAAAATAAATAAGAAAACAAAGGAGGATGAAATGAAAAGAAAAATTATATTGTTTTTCTTTTTTTTAATAATTTCCCCATCTTTGGCTTTGGCCGAAGATGAATGGTGGGGGAAGGATTGGACAAATAAAGATACGGCGCGGGAAGTTGTTTATTCCGCGCTACATATCGCGGATTGGGGACAAACGCGATATATCGCGAAAAATCCGCAGAAGTTTTACGAAAGAAATCCATTACTCGGAAAACATCCGAGCGTAGGAAAAGTGGATACATATTTTTTTGGAGGATTAGTCGCTCACGCGGCGATTAGTTATATTCTCCCGCCAAAATACCGCTGGGTTTGGCAGTATGTCGGAATTGGCATAGAAGGAGGAGCGGTTGCCCATAACGCCAGCATAGGCATTAAGTTCGAATTTTAGTTCTTTTAGTTCATTGGGAGCAAGATTATTCTTGCTCCTTTTTATTTTGTGAAATTTTTTATAATATAGATATATGTCTGAAAATCAACAAAATTTCAATATCAGCGAATTAGAGGAAAAAGTTTTAAAATTCTGGCAGGAAAATAAAATTTTTGAAAAATCGCTTGATAAAAAATCGTCAAAAGGCGATTTTGTTTTCTATGACGGCCCGCCGTTTGCCAATGGCTTGCCGCACTACGGCCATATTTTGGCGAGCATCATTAAAGATGCCGTTCCCCGTTACAAAACGATGAATGGCTATCGCGCGCCGCGCAAATGGGGATGGGACTGTCACGGCTTGCCGGTGGAATATGAAATTGAAAAAGAACTGGATCTTAAAGACAAAAAAGCCGTTGAAAAATTCGGCGTTGAAAATTTTAACGAAAAAGCCAGAAAAAGCGTGCTACGCTACGCCGATGAATGGAAAAAAATAATTCCCAGAATCGGCCGCTGGGTGGATATGGAGAACGCTTATAAAACAATGGATTGGTATTATACCGAATCCATCTGGTGGATTTTCAAAACGCTTTACGATAAGGGGCTGATTTATCTTGGATACAAACCAATGCATCTTTGCCCGCGTTGTGAAACAACTTTGGCGAATTTTGAAGTGGCGCAAGGGTACAAAAACATTACGGATATTTCCGTGATGGCGAAATTTGAACTTGTTGATGAACCGAATACTTATGTTTTGGCATGGACGACAACGCCGTGGACTTTGCCGGGAAACGCGGCATTGGCGGTCAATCAGAACATTAAGTATCAAATAGTAAGTATTAAAGGAGACGATAATAAATATATTGTTGCCAAAGATAGAGTTAGAGATGTATTTAAAGATAAGGAGCATGAAGTAAAAAAAGAAATTGAGGGCAAAGATTTAATTGGCAAAAAATACAAGCCGTTATTCAATTATTATTCAACGGATAAAAATTTAAAAAACCGCGATAACGGATGGAAAATTTACGCTGGAGATTTTGTTTTAACCGAAGAAGGCACGGGTGTTGTTCATATTGCGCCGGCGTTCGGTGAAGACGACATGAATTTGGCGCAGAAGCATAATTTGCCTTTTATTCAGCATGTTTCAATTGACGGCAGATTCAAACCGGAAGTTAAAGATTTTGCCGGCATGCTGGTAAAGCCGAAAGCAGAACATCAAAAAGCAGATATTGAAATAATCAAATTTCTTGCCAATCAAAATAATCTTTTCAGCAAGCAGAAAATTATTCATCCATATCCTCATTGCTGGCGGTGCGATACGCCGCTTTTGAATTACGCCAGCGCTTCTTGGTTCGTGAAAGTCCTGGCGATTAAAGATAAACTTATCGGAAACAATAAGAAAATTAAATGGATTCCGGAGCATCTCAAAGAAGGGCGTTTCGGCAAATGGCTTGAAGGCATTCGCGATTGGGCAATTTCAAGAAGCAGATTTTGGGGAGCGCCATTGCCGGTTTGGCGTTGCGATAAATGCGAAAAAATTAAAGTAATTGGTTCGCTTGAAGAGTTGAAAAAATACGCTAAAAAATCAGGAAATCATTATTTTGCGATGCGGCATGCTGAAGCGATTCATAATGCCGAAAATAAAGTCAGTTCAAAATTAGAAACCAGCCGCAATCATTCATTAACTGAAAAAGGAAAGAAAGAAGCCGAAAAAGCCGCTGAAAAATTAAAAAACATCGATATTATTTTTGCTTCCGATTTTTTAAGAACCAAACAAACGGCGGAAATTGTCGCTAAAACGCTTGGCTATGCCCAAGACAAAATAATATTTGACGAAAGAATAAGAGAGGTGAACACCGGCGTTTTTGACAACAAAACTCATGAAGAATACCACAATTATTTTTCTTCGCTGGAAGAAAAATTTTACAAAATTCCGCCCGAAGGAGAAAATTTAACCGAGTTGAAAAATCGAATGGCAGAATTTTTATATGATATTGAAAATAAATATTCCGAAAAAAATATTTTAATTATATCTCATGAATATTCGATTTGGCTGATGTTTGGCGCGGCAATCGGCGCTGACGCTAAAAAATCGGCAAGAATGAAACAAGAAAAAGGAAATGACTTCATTAAAACCGCCGAGCTTCTGGAACTTGATTTTATTCCGATTCCTCACAATAAAAATTACGAACTTGATTTGCATAAACCATACATTGATGAAATCAATCTTCAATGCGATTGCGGCAATGAATTAAAGCGGGTTGCCGATGTTTTTGATTGCTGGTTTGAATCCGGCGCCATGCCCTACGGCCAAGCGCATTATCCTTTTGAAAATAAAAAAGAATTTGAAAAAAATTTTCCGGCGGAATTTATCGCCGAAGGATTGGATCAGACCCGCGGCTGGTTTTATACTTTGCTTGTTTTATCAACCGCTTTATTCAATAAACCGGCTTACAAAAACGTGATTGTCAACGGCATTATTTTGGCTGAAGACGGCCAGAAAATGAGCAAAAGATTGAAAAATTATCCCGATCCGGTTGAAGTAGTCAATAAATACGGCGCCGACGCTTTGCGGCTTTATCTTTTATCTTCACATGTTGTTCGCGCTGAAGACTTTAATTTTTCCGAAAAAGGCGTTGACGAGGTTTATAAAAAAGTGATTTTGCGGCTGTGGAATGTTTATAAGTTTTATGAGCTTTACGCGGATGAAAAAGTATCAAGTATCATCCGCCAGTTGGCGGATCAAGCATCAAGAAATGTTTTAGATTTATGGATTTCGGCGCGGCTTAACCAGTTGATTCAAGAAATATCAGAGGCAATGGAAAATTATGAACTTGATAAAGCCAGCCAGCCGGTTTTTGATTTTATTGACGATTTGTCAACTTGGTACATTCGGCGTTCAAGAGGCAGATTTAAAGAAGAAAGCGAGGATAAGCAAAGCGCCATTGCGACAACGCGATATGTTCTGTTGGAATTTTCCAAAATAATCGCGCCGTTTATGCCGTTTATTGCGGAAAAAATTTATCAAAATGTCAGATGTCAAATGTCAGATGTCAAATGCCAAGATTCTGTTCATTTGGAAAATTGGCCGGCTACGCTTTTTTGGCAGAAAATTAAAAAAGTATTTTTAAGGAAAGAAGAAAAAATCCTGGAGCAAATGAGAGAAATCAGGCGCATTGTTTCTTTGGGGCTTGAAGCGCGGCAAAAAGCGGGGATAAGAGTGCGTCAGCCGCTCGCAAAAATAAGTATCAAGCATCAAGTATCAGGCATCAAGAGCAATAAAGAATTATTAGATTTGATTAAAGACGAAATTAACGTTAAAGAAATTATTTTTGATAAAAATATCGCGAGCGATGTTGAATTAGACATAAATATCACGCCGGAATTAAAAGCCGAAGGGCAATTGCGCGAATTGACGCGCGTTATCCAGGATTTAAGAAAAGAAGCCGGTTATACTCCAAAAGACAAGGGGGTTTTGCATATTGAAGCTGATGATTATTTCAAGCGGCTGATAAGCAATAATACGGAAAATCTTAAAAAAGACATTGGAGTTAAAACTATTGAGCTTGCAAAAACCGACAAATTTGACGCGGAAGCGGAAATCAAAATTGACGGTTCAAAAATCTGGTTAAGGATTAAAAAAAGTTAAATTTATGGCTAAAATTGACACATTCATCGTTTCGGATATTCATCTTGGTTCGGCAGTAAGCCGGGCGAAAGAGCTGCTAAGCGTTCTTAAAGCTCACAACTTTGATCGCCTTATTCTTTTGGGAGATATTTTTGACGATTTAAATTTCAGCAATTTAGAAAAAGATCATTGGGAGCTTCTCTCTTATATTCAGGAACTTTCCAATCCAAAACGCAATATTGAAATAGTTTGGGTTTTAGGGAATCACGATGAGCTTATATTCAAAGTGATATCTCATTTTATCGGAATTACAGTGACACAAGAATATATTTGGAAATATAAAAACGAAAAATATCTGGCAATTCACGGCCATCAGTTTGACAGATTTTTGGCAAACAATAAATTTGTCAGCGACATCGCTTCATTTATTTACATAATTTTGCAAAGGTCTAGTTTGAGATTAAGCCGTTTTGTAAAAAGAGCTTCTAAGAAATGGCTTCGGCTTTCTGAAAAAATCGCGCAGGGCGCGGCGCGCCATGCTTTTAAAATGGGCGTTCGTTATGTTTTTTGCGGACATATTCATCGGGAAGCGGCAGAGATTATCAGCGGCGTTAATTATTTTAATGTCGGCTGTTGGACAGACATTCCTTCAATTTTTATCACCATTGGAGAAGACGGAATCAAGATTCATAAAAAATGAAATTTCAATTTCCGAAAAATTTTTATTGGAGTAATTTAAAAGTTTGTATTGCTGATATTGGCTTCGGGATTTTTTCAGCAATTTTTATAAGTTCGATTTTTAAGATTGAACTTAATTTTTTGGTTTTTATTATTGCTGTCATTTTCGCTCTATTGCCGGATATAGATTTCTTATTTTATCTAATAAAAAATAAATCGGGGGAAGAAGATTATCGTCACCGCGATATTTCACATTATCCTCTTATTTTTATACCAATAGGAATGATTGCTCTATTATTTTTTGGTAAAGAATGGAGTCTTTTGTTTAGCGTATCGTCGTTTCTTCATTTTGTTCATGACAGTATTGGAATTGGCTGGGGAATAAAGTGGCTTTACCCATTTTCTACCAACAATTTCGCTTTTTTATATCTTTATTCAGGGAAAGAAAAGAATGGGTTAAAAAAGCTTATTTTTTCTTTTAATGAGAAAGACTTGGGTTTTTACGCTAAAGAACACGGGGATGCCGATTGGGTAAAAAATATCTATGAAAAGTGGCACCCAATTTTTATTATTGAATTTTTAATTTTCATAATTGCTGTAGTTTCATTAATTATTTATGTTAGATAAATTTCAATTTTTTAAAAATCCTGTTCCATTAGAAAATCAAAAATTAATTTTTCCTGCGAGGTTTTATTGGGGGAGTTCTACTTCGGCGCATCAGGTTGAAGGAAATAATCATAATGACTGGACAGAGTGGGAAAAAGAAAATGCGGAGAGATTGGCAAAGGAAGCAAAGAAAAAATTCGGGTATTTGCAAAATTGGCCGGAAATTAAAGAACAGGCGCAAAACCCGCAAAATTACATTTCCGGCCGAGCGTGCGACTACTATAACCGCTTTGAAGAAGATTTTGACATTGCCAAATCTTTGGGCCATAACGCGCATCGCTTTTCTATTGAATGGAGCCGGATTGAGCCGGAGGAAGGAAAATTTAACGAAAAAGAAATTGAGCATTATAGAAAAGTTATAAAAGCATTAAAAAGCCGCGGCATTGAGCCGTTTGTAACGCTTTGGCATTGGACCAATCCTTTGTGGATTCGCGATATTGGCGGTTGGGAAAACAAAAAAACAATTGAATATTTTTTAAGATATGTTGAAAAAATTGTTTCCAAATTTGATTATGAAATTAAATTCTGGATCACTTTGAATGAGCCGGAAATTTACAGCAGTATATCTTATTTAAAAGGAGAATGGCCGCCGCAGAAAAGAAATCCACTGTCTTATTTATTAGTAATTGAAAATTTAATCAAAGCGCACCGCGAGGCATATAAAATTATCAAAAAAATCCAGCCAGCCGTTAAAGTCGGCATCGCCAAAAACAATGTTTATTTTGAGGCGTATCAAAATAAATTAATAAACCGCTTGCTTAAAAAAATAATTGATTGGTGGTGGAATTTTTATTTTTTGAATCGCATAAAAAAATATCATGATTTTATCGGTTTGAATCATTATTTTTATAACCTAATTAAGAATTTTAAATTTAATCAAAATGAAAACCGCGAAGTTTCCGATTTGGGCTGGGAAATTTATCCCGAAGGAATTTATTATGTTTTAAAAGATTTGAAAAAATACGGCAAGTCGATTTATATTACCGAGAACGGCCTTGCCGACGCTAAAGATGAAAAACGGGGGAAATTTATTAAAGAGCATTTATATTGGGTTAATAAAGCAATTCAAGGGGGCGTTGACGTCCGCGGATATTTTTACTGGTCGCTTTTGGATAATTTTGAATGGGATAAAGGTTTTTGGCCGAGATTTGGGCTAGTGGAAGTTGATTATTCCGCCAAAGGCGGATCCGCCTCTGGCGGAAAAACAATGAAACGGAAAATTCGAAAAAGCGCGCTGGAATACGCTAAAATTATAAAAAAATGAACTGGCTTTATTTAGTAATTTTTTCAAATTTTCTCTTCGCCATTGTTTTCGCGCTGGACAAGATTTTAGTCAAGAAAATTTTTTCACCGCTTAAATACGCTTTAGTTATCGGAGCGTTTGAAGGACTGGCTGTCGTTCTTATCCCTTTTGTTGATTTTGTTCTGCCGCAAAATTCAATAATTTTTTTGGCTTTTTTAAGCGGATTTTGTCTTGGCGCAGGACTTTATTTTTATTTTAAGGCGCTTTTGGAAAACGAAGCCAGCTGGGTGGCGCCGCTTCTTTTCGGGGTTTTTACGCCAATTGTTACTTTTGTTTTTGGCCACTTTTTTTTGAGCGAGACTTTGACGTTTTTCCAGGCGCTTGCTTTTATTCTGCTTCTTGTCGGCGGTTTTGTAATTTCATTCAGCCGCCAATACAAACTAAGTTCAGTTTTTTATCTTGTCATAGCCGCTATTTTTATTTCTCTTGGCTATGTTTTTTTGAAGATCATTTTCAATAATACGAATTTCATTTCCGGCTACATCTTATCAAGACTAGGCGGATTTATGACCGCCGTGGTTGTTTTTTTGGCGGTTTACGGTCGCGGATTTAAGCTCAAAAAGTTTTCCGGAGCGGGAATAAATTCAATAAATTTTGAAAAAGCAAAAAAACTTATCTGGAATTATTTAGGGGGCCTCGTGGTTTTAAAGCAATTTTTGGCGTTTGTCGCCAATATTATTTTGCTTTACGCAGTTTCTATCGGCAATTTAACTTTAGTAAACGGCTTAGGCGGCATTAGGTACGCCTTTTTGATAATTTTAGCCGCTTTTATGGCCAGAAAATGGCCTAATTTAATGGGCGAACAGATATCTTTTTGGTCGATTTTTCGAAAATCAATCGCCATTTTATTAATAATCTTCGGTGTTTTGATTTTATTGATTCAGCCGGCGCAAACTCCGGGCGCAAAAATCTGGGGCGTTGATTTTTCTTCTTTATACAGCAAGGAGTTGGGTCTTGATAGTCGAAATGTTTTGATAGCCGTTATCAATGATTTGAAAGTGAAAAATTTCCGGCTTAACGCCCATTGGTCGGAAATTGAGAAAACAGAAGGGGTTTATGATTTTTCCGAGCTTGATTTTCAGATAAATGAAATTGAAAAATCCGGCGGAAAAATAATTTTGGCAATCGGCAAAAGATTGCCGCGATGGCCGGAATGCCACGAGCCGGAATGGATTAATGATTATGAAATAGAAATGAAGAATAACGCATTGCTAAAATATATTGAAGCGGTTGTGAGTCGTTATAAAAATAATCCGGCGATTTGGGCGTGGCAAATTGAAAACGAACCGTTTTTGTGGGGTTTTGGCGAATGTCCGAAAGTTGATGATGAATTTTTAGGCCAAGAAATAGTTTTGGTCAAAAAACTTGATTCTTCAAGACCGATAATTTTAACCGACAGCGGCGAATTTGGATTGTGGTTCAAGGCGTATAAAAGAGCGGATATTTTCGGCACCACGATGTATCGGGTAGTTTGGACAAGGATTATGCCCGGCGACGGCTATCTTAAATATCCATTAGAGCCGGAATTTTTCAAAATTAAAACCCGGATTATGGAAATGTTTTTCGGCAAAAAGCCGATAATTGGAATTGAACTTCAAGCAGAACCGTGGCTTAAAAAACGGCCGCCGGAAATTCCTCTTGAAGAACAACTGAAAGTTTTTGACCTTAATCAGTTTAAAGAAAATATTGAATATGCGAAAAGCGTTGGTTTTGAAAAAAATTACCTATGGGGCATAGAGTGGATGTATTGGATGAAAGAAAAACAGAATCATCCGGAATTTTGGGATGAAGCGAAAAAATTATTTTGATATAATATATTTATGGATTATAAACTCGGCATAGACATCGGCGGGACGAAAATCAGGGCGGTTATTTGGAACGGCAAAAAAATCACCAGCGCTTTCAGCGCGAAAACTCCAAAGATAAAAAAAGAATTTATTGAGATATTAAAAACGAAAATAAAAAAATTAATTGGAAATAACGGTGAAATAAAAAGCGTCGGTATCGGCGTGGCCGGAGTAATAGGAAAAAATAAAATTATTTTCAGCCCCAATATTTCTTATCTTAGAAATTTTAATTTTCGCGATATTTTCCCGCGTTTGCCGCTGAAAATTGACAATGATGCCCGCGTTTTTTTGAGCGGAGAATTGAAGTTCGGAAACGGCATTAAAGCGAAAAAAGTAATGGGTTTTACCGTTGGCACCGGCATTGGCCGCGCTTTTGCCGAAAACGGCAAAGTAAAAAAAATAAAAAAATTTGAATATCCGGAAAAATGGGAAAAAAAATATCAGCGTATTCGTGATTTCAAAACTGACGTTGCGTTGGCCGAGTTTTTGGGCAATCGGCTTGCGTTAATCGCAAAAAAATACAGCCCTGAAATAGTGGTAATCGGCGGAGGAATCCTAAAAAGAAAAAATTTCTTCGGGCTATTAAAAGAAAAATTGAGCAAGAAAATGAAAGAAAAAAGTGAAAAAATAAAATTTAAAAAAGCGACATCGGCCGATTCCGTCGCTATCGGCGCGGCTTTATTAGTTTGAAAAATGAAAAATATAATTAATTTTAAAAATCTCGCCGTAAACTCATTTCGCAAAAAAGCGCTTAAAATTGCCGAAGCTGGTTATGAAGGCATTAATATAGAAAAAATTGTTTCAGAACGAATTAAGATAAAAGATAATTTATTAAAAATTGGTCATACGGCTTTTTTTGACGAAAAGAAAAATGAAATAGAAACCAACCTTGATGATTTTGAAAGGATTTATATTGTTGGAATAGGCAAGGGTTCGGCTTTGGCAATTACAGCTTCGGCAAAAATTTTAGGCAAAAAATTAACCGGTGGAATCGCTTTAGATGTTAATAAGCTTAAAAGCTTAAAAGCTTATAAGCTCAAAACTTTTGTAGGTACTCATCCCTTGCCTTCAAAACAAAACATCAAAGCCACTCAAGAAATCATTAAATTGGTTAAAAGCTTAACTGGAAAAGATTTATTGATTGCTTTTATTTGCGGCGGCGGTTCGGCTTTGGCTTGCGCTTCAAAAGAAGAATTAAAAAATTCCATTCTGGCGATAAAAGAATTAACGAGAGCAGGCGCGAATATAAATGAGCTGAATACCGTTAGAAAACATTTGTCGGAATTTAAAGGCGGCGGTTTGGCGAAAATGGCTTGTCCGGCAACGGTTATTTCATTGATAGTTTCTGATGTTTGCGGCAATGATTTGTCCAATGTGGCTTCAGGTCCGACGGTTTATGATAAAACGGCGAAAAAAGACGCGGAAAAAATTTTAAAAAAATACGGGTTTAATCCGGATAAATTTAAATTATACGAAACGCCGAAAGCGAAGCCCCGTAGTGAACGCAGTTCTACTACCGGGTATGAAAATTATTTTAAAAATGTAAAAAATATTTTATTTGCCTGCAATCAAGATGCTGTAATGGCAATGGTGAGTAAGGCCGAAGAATTGGGTTTTAAGCCGAAAATTTATTCCTTGGCGCTTGAAGGAGAAGCAAGCGCGGCGTTATTATCGATGACGGCAAAAGTTAAGATGGGCGAAGCTTTAATTGCTGCCGGAGAAACAACAGTTACTCTGAAAAAACATGAAATAAAGGCGGAGAGGGGAGGAAGAAATATGGAAGCAGTATTGGGCGCATTGGTTAAATGTCAGATGTCAGGTTTTAGATGTCAAAATTTAGCAATAATGTCTTTTGCGTCTGATGGTTTTGATAATACCGAAGCCGCCGGAGCGATTGGCGATTTTTTAACTTTAGAAAAAGCAAAAAAATTAAAATTAAAACCGAAAGAATTTTTAGAAAATCACGATTCTTTCAATTTCTTCAAAAAAACCGGCGATTTGATTTTCGCCGAAAAAAAATGTTTTAATGTGGCGGACCTCATGCTTGTTCTGAGTTCGTTAAATGAGTAATATTAAAAAATGAAGCCATTTATCAAACAACTTAAAGATGTCGGTATTAAAGACGTTTCCGAGGCGGGCGGGAAAAACGCCTCTCTCGGCGAGATGATTCAAAATTTGACGCCGAAAGGAGTGAAAATTCCCGGCGGATTTATAGTGACGGCCAGCGCGTATAAATATTTTTTAAAAAATTCGCAACTTACAATAAACAACAAGCAATTTTCTTTAAAAAAATTTATTAAAGAAATTTTAAAAGAATTAAATACGAAAAATTTAAAAGATTTGGCGAAGCGCGGCAAGGTCATCAGGGAAGCGATAAAAAAATCAGAATTTCCAAGCGATTTAAGGCAGGAAATAGTGACGGCTTATCGGAATATGGAAGACGAATACGGCAAAAATGCCGATGTGGCGGTGCGTTCCAGCGCGACTGCCGAAGATTTGCCGGGCGCGTCATTTGCCGGCGAACATGAAACTTATTTGAATATCCGCGGAGACGGCGAAATTTTAAAATCTGTGAAATCGGCAATGGCTTCGCTTTTCACCGACAGGGCGATTTCTTACAGAGTTGACAAGGGTTTTAACCATTTTAAAGTCGCGCTTTCAGTCGGAGTTCAAAAAATGGTGCGTTCAGATCTCGGATGTTCCGGCGTGATGTTTACTCTGGATACCGAATCCGGTTTTAGAGACGCGGTTTTGATAAACGGCTCTTGGGGATTGGGCGAAATGATTGTGCAAGGCGAAGTGACGCCGGACGAATTTTTAATATTTAAAAAAAAATTGGGCGAATTGGAATATAAACCGATTATTGATAAAAAACTCGGTGTCAAAAACAGAAAAATGGTTTATTCGGAAGGCCGGGGGATTTCGGTAAAAAACACGAAAATTATAAAAACTTCGCAAAAAGAAAAGGAAAATTTTGCCTTATCAGATGAAGAAATTTTGCGGTTGGCGAAATGGGGGGTTTTGGTTGAAGAGCATTATTCAAACAAAAACGGCAAATGGACGCCAATGGATTTGGAATGGGCAAAAGACGGTCGAACAGGCGAACTGTTCATTGTTCAAGCAAGGCCGGAAACAATTCACGCGGGCCGCGATTTTTCAAAAATAAAAGAATATATTTTGTCAGATGTCAAAGGGCAAAGGTCAAATGTTTTAGTCAAAGGCGCTTCGGTGGGAAGTAAAATTGCTTCTGGCAGGGCGCGGATGATTTTAGACGCGAAAAACATCAACAAATTCAAGGCTGGAGAAATTTTAGTTACCGATATGACCGACCCCGATTGGGAGCCGATTATGAAAATGGCTTCGGCGATTATTACGGACAAAGGAGGAAGAACAAGCCACGCCGCGATAGTGAGCCGCGAATTGGGCATACCTTGCATTGTCGGCAGCGGAAACGCCACCAAAAAAATTAAAACCGGTCGGACAATAACCGTTGACACGACCGGCAACGAGGGATTTGTTTATGACGGCGATTTGGAATTTAAAATAATAGAACACAATGTTAAAAAATTCCAATCCGCCAGCTGGCGGACAAAAACAAAAATAATGCTCAATATCGCCACTCCGGAAACCGCTTTTGAAAAGTCGTTTTTGCCTAATGATGGCGTGGGATTGGCGAGGGAAGAATTTATTATCGCTTCGGACATTGGAATACATCCGATGGCGCTGATTAATTACGATAAACTTAAAATAAAAAATAAAAAATTAAAAACTCAAATAAATAAAAAAATAATCGGTTATAAAAATAAAACTCAATTTTATGTGGATAAACTTGCCTATGGCATCGCTAAAATCGCCGCGGCTTTTTATCCCAATCCGGTGATTGTCAGGTTTTCCGATTTTAAGACTAATGAATATCGCTCGCTTATCGGTGGCGAATTATACGAACCGCAAGAAGAAAATCCGATGCTTGGTTGGCGCGGCGCTTCAAGATATTATCATCCGAATTTCGCGCCGGCCTTTGAATTGGAAGTCAAAGCCGTCAAAAAAGTCCGCGAAGAAATGGGCTTGAATAATGTGGAAGCAATGATTCCTTTTTGCCGCACTCCAGAAGAAGGAAAAAAAGTTTTGGAAATTATGAGGAAAAATGGCTTAAGCCGCGAACAAGGGCTTAAAGTTTATGTAATGTGCGAGATACCGTCAAATGTTATCTTAGCCGATGAATTTTTGGATATTTTTGACGGGATGAGCATTGGTTCAAATGATTTGACGCAATTAACCGTTGGCATTGACAGAGACGGCAATGAAATGATTAGAAGTATCACCAATGAGAAAGACGAATCAGTCAAAAAATTGATTAGCGAAGTCATTAAAAAATGCAAAGAAAAAAACAAATATATCGGCATTTGCGGCCAAGCGCCGTCAGATTACGAAGATTTTGCCGAATTTTTAGTGGAACAAGGAATCGAAAGCATTTCTTTAAATCCGGATACGGTTATTAAAACCACTTTGGCGGTTTACGAAAAAGAAAAAAAGATAAAATGAGAATTTTAGTTTTCGGCGATAGCATAACTTATGGGGTATGGGATAGAGAAGGCGGATGGGCACAAAGATTGAGGAAATTTTTAGATGAGAAAACTCTAATAGAGCAGGATTTTTATTGTTTGGTTTATAATTTGGGAATTTCTGGAGACACAAGCGAGGATTTATTGGAAAGATTTGAATTTGAAACAAAGCAAAGAATAAAGGAAAAAGAAGACACTGTTATTATTTTTTCAATCGGAGGAAATGATGCCACTTTTATTGACAATAGAAATCAATACCAGATTTCGCAAGACAGATTTAAGGAAAATATTCAAAAATTAATAAAATTAGCCGAGAAATACGCTTCGAAAATTTTATTCGTCGGTTTGTTGCCGGCAGATGAATCAAAAACAATTCCAATTCCATGGGCGCCTGACAAATCTTATAAAAATGAACATATTGTTCAATATGACAAAATTATAAAATCCATCTGCCGGGGGAATGAGATTCCTTTTATTGATGTTTTTGAAGAATTTATAAATTCTGATTATAAAAATCTATTAGAAGACGGACAACATCCCAATTCCGCCGGCCACCAGAAAATTTTTGAGATTGTGAAAGAGTTTTTGATTGCGAATAAAGTTATCTGAATTAATTAAATACGCGCCTTAACTGCTTTTGATTTTTTAAGTTGACAAAGAAATTTAGTAAAATATAATTAAAAACATGAAATATCAATATGACCACCATAACAATTTCTAAAAAAGAATATCAAAAAGTGCTTGATAAGGCGCTTCGATATGAATATTTGAGTCAGCTCTTGGAGGGCGATATTTTTTCTCCGCCGCCAACCAAAAATATCAGCGAAATTATCAGCGCTTTTAGGGCGACTAAAAAATATAATCGCCAATTTATTGAAGGAGTAAAAAATGGGTTAAGGCGCTCTTCTTATTTCAAAAAATGAAAATTCTTCCTATTCATAATGAAATTGAAGATTATCTTAAAAAGAGAAAATTAGAGAAGAAATTTGTAAAACAGAAAAATCTTTTCGAGAAAAATCCATTTCATCCTGGCTTGGAAACAGAACTTCTTGAACCGAGAAAAATGCGAATTTGGAGTTTTAGAATTGACCGAAAATATCGGGCAATTTTTATTTTTCGCGAAAAAGACGCTATTGAAATTATCGACATTAATAATCATTATCAATGAAAATTATTGATGCTAACCTGAAAATAATTAAAGATTCCCGCGGCAAAGATACTTTGGAAGCGGAATTAATAAGCGAAGATTTTTCAGCCAAAGCCAGCGTGCCGGCCGGCAAAAGCGTTGGAACGCACGAGGCGTTTGTTTTGGAGCCGAAATTAGCGCTTAAAAAATTTGAAGAAATAAAGTCGCAGATTTTGGCTGCGTCCGCCAGCGGGCGGATTGAAACGCAAGAAGATTTAGACAATTTTTTAATCGCGCTGGACGGAACCTCTTCGACAAGCTCAGGGCAAGCTAAAAGCAATTTGGGCGGAAATTTGATTTTGGCCTTGTCTTTGGCTTGGGCGAGATTAAGAGCAAGATTTGAAGGATTAGAATTGTTTGAATATATTAGTCAAATGTCAAAGGTCAATGGTCAAATGTTAAATTGGCCGCGGCCAATTTTCAATGTCATCAACGGCGGCGCGCATGCCGCTCATCAGGAAAGTAAATTAAGTTTTCAGGAATTTCAGGTTATTCCGGAAGCCGATGATTTTAATTTGGGATTCAGTTTGGGGAAGATTTTTTATCGGAAATTAGGCGATTATTTAAGGGAAAAATTCGGCAAAGAAAATGTGGTTTTGGGCGATGAAGCGGGTTATAGCGCGCCTTTCAAAAACAACGAAGAAGCCATTGAATGTATTGCCGAAGTTATAGAAAAATATAAACATCCATTAAGAATCGGCTTGGATGTCGCCGCTTCCCAGTTTTTTAAAGAGGACCATTATTTAATTGGCGGGAAAAAATATTCAAGCGATGAATTAAGGGAATATTATTTAAGATTAATAGAGACTCACAATATTATTTCAATAGAAGATCCGTTTTGCGAAGAGGCGTTTGATGATTTTTCCGCGCTATCCAATAGGATAGCGGCGAATAAAAAAGAAATTTTAATTATCGCTGATGATTTGACAACTACCAACTCCGAAAGATTGAAAACCGCCATTGCTCAAAAATCCGGCAACGCGATTTTGATAAAACCGAATCAAATTGGCACTCTAACCGAAACTTTAAAAGTCGTAAAACTGGCCTATGAAAATAATTGGCAAACTATTGTTTCTCATCGAAGCGTGGAAACACTTGATGATTTTATTGCTGATTTGGCTGTCGGAGTCGGCGCTTGGGGGATAAAAGCCGGCGCTCCGGCAAATCCGGAAAGATTGGCGAAGTACGAACGGTTATTGAAAATCAATAATTTGAAATTAAAAATTTGACGAGGCTTTGGCCGGTCATTTCTTTCGGTTTTGAGATTTTCATCAATTCCAGAATTGTCGGAGCGATGTCTGATAAAAGGCCGATGGGAGCGGATTCCGCATCCTCAATTTCCCTTAAACTTCTTTCGCGCTTGAATTCATTCGCCACCAGATAAACCGGCACCGGATTCGGGTCGTGTTTCGTTTCCGGTTCGCCGGTTTTTGGGTTAAACAATCTCTCCGCGTTGCCGTGGTCGGAAGTGATGATTAAAATATCGTTTTGTTCCAAAGCAGTTTTTGAAATTCTGTTGATTTGTTCGTCAACGGCTTTAATCGCGGAAATCGTGGCTTCGTAATTTCCGGTATGCGCCACCATATCGGCATTGGCTAAATTCACCAATATAAAATCATAACTTTCTTCTTCCATTGCCGTTATGACGCGGTCGGCGATTTCTTTGGCTCTCATTTCCGGATGGGCGTCATGGCGCACTTCGGCTATTGAGGGAATCAGCACCCGATATTCGTTTTCAAAAGGCGATTCTCTTTCGCCGTTAAAAAAGTAAGTAATGTGGGCGTATTTTTCAGTTTCTGCGATTCTTAATTGATTTTTGCCGCTATCAGCCAGAATTTTGCCAATTGGATTGTCAATAGTTTCCGGTGGAAAAGCAACCGGCATCTTGAAATTCTTGTCGTATTCGATAAGCGCGGTTATATGGAGATTGGAAAAATTTTTAACAGGGAATTGAGCGAATTTTTTATTGATAAAAGTTTCAACCAGCTGGCGCATCCGGTCTTCGCGAAAATTGAAAAATAAAATCGCGTCATTGTCTTTAATGAAATTTTTTTCAGTTCCGAATAAAATCGGTAAAATATATTCGTCATTTAATCCTTTTTGATAAGTTTGATTGAAATGGTTTTCAAGATTGTCAATTAAAATTCCTTCGCCTGTGATTGTTGAATAATATTTTTGCGTCCTGTCCCAGAGTTTGTCGCGGTCCATGGCGTAATATCGGCCGGCAATACTGGCTAATTTTACTTTTTCGGAAAAAGGAATGCGTTTTAATAAATTCAAAGCGCTTTGCGGCGGACTGTCGCGGCCGTCGGTAATCAAATGAAGATTGATTTTAGGCGCGTTTTCGTCTTGGCTGAATTTAATTAAGGCCTCCAGATGTTCAAGGGACGCGTGGACATTGGCTTCGGTCAGCAATCCTATTAAATTAACCGCTGAATCGTTTTTTTTGGCGTGCTCAAAAGTTTCTTTCAAGATTTTATTTTCAAAAAAACTGCCGTCGCGAATCGCCAAAGTGATTTTCGGATAATTTTGGTAAATTACTTTACCTGCGCCCATATTCAAATGCCCGACTTCGCTGTTGCCTTCTTCGCCCCAAGGAAGGCCGACGGCGATTCCCGAGGCCTGCAAAGCGCCTGAAGGAAAATTGGTTTTAAGCTGGTTGATGTTTTTTGGGTCTGCCGCGTAAATCGCGTTTGACGCGTCTTTTGGCCCGATGCCCCAGCCGTCCAAAACAATTAAGATTACCGTTCGTTTTGACATTTTCTTATTTTAACCTTATACTTAATTTGTCGCAAATGATTATTTTAATTAAATTCCATTATGATTTATCAAAATCCTATTTTTTGGGGAGCTTTAATGTTGGTTGGATTGGCGGCCGGCTATTTTATTCGGCAGCTGATTGCCGTTAGAAAAACCAGTTCCGTTGAAAAGAGAATTCGCGAGCAGTTGGAAGGCGCTAAAAGCAAGGCTAAAGAGATAGTCCTTGACGCCCAGAATAAAGCCACCGGCATTCTTGAGGAAATTAAAAAAGAAGAAAGAGAGCAGAAGTCGCAACTGGGCCGTTTGGAAGAGCGATTGTTGAAAAAAGAAGAGTCGCTTGAGCAAGAGCGCAATGATTTGCGCTTTCAGGAAAATAAAATCAAGGACGATGTTGAAAAAATAAAATCAGCCAAAATTCAGGTTGAAGAAGTGAAACAGCGATTGGGCGCTGAATTGGAAAATATCGCCAAATTTACCGAAGCCGAAGCGAAAGAAAAAATTTTCGCCATTACCAAAGAAAAATACAACGAAGATTTGGTTATCGCCGTTCAAAAATTATTGAAAGAAAGAAGGGATGAACTTGAGCGGCAAGCAACGCAGATTATGACTACTGCCATTCAAAGGATGGCGCGTTCCCATGTGGCGGAAGTGACGACGACTTCTTTTAATTTGGCTGACGAAGATTTGAAGGGAAAAATTATCGGCCGCGAAGGAAGAAACATCAAAACCTTGGAAAAGGAAACCGGCGCCGAATTCATAATTGACGAAACTCCGGGCGCCATAATTATTTCATCTTTTGATCCGGTGCGCCGGGAAATCGCCAAATTGGCTTTGGAGAAATTGATTAAAGACGGTCGGATTCAGCCGGTGAAAATCGAAGAAAAAGTTGAAGAAGCGAGAAATGAAATTAACAAAAAAATTACCGAAAAAGGCGAAGAAGCGGCTTACGAAGTCGGCGTTTACAATCTTCCGAAGGAAATCATCCAGCTTTTAGGTCGGCTTTATTGCAGGACCAGCTATGGCCAGAATGTTTTGAATCATTCAATTGAAGCGGCGCATTTGGCGTCTATGATGGCTTCAGAATTGGGATTGAACGTGGAAATCGCCAAAATCGGAGCTTTGCTTCACGACATCGGCAAAGCCATTGACCAGGAAGTCGGCGGAGGCAGCCATGTTGAATTGGGCGTCAGGATTTTGAAAAAATTCGGCGTAAGCGAAGAAATTATTTCCGCTATGGCGGCTCATCATGAAGAATATCCGTTCAGCAGCCCGGAGTCCTACATTGTGGCCGCTGCCGACGCTTTGTCAGGAGCAAGGCCCGGCGCCAGGCGCGACACCATTGAAAATTATCTCAAAAGATTGGAAAATCTGGAAAAAATAGCTAAAGGTTTCAGCGGCATTAAAAACGCTTACGCGGTTTCCGCCGGACGGGAAATCAGGATTTTCGTGGTGCCGGAAAAAATTGATGATTTTGGCGCCATGCAATTAGCGCGGGATGTTGCCGCCAAGATTGAATCCGAGTTAAAATATCCCGGAGAGATTAAGGTCAATGTGATTAGGGAAACAAGGTCAGTGGAGTACGCCAGATAGTTATTGACACCTGATACCTGACACTTGACACTTATTGTTTAACATCTGACAATTAAATACAAAGCTTAAAAGGTCGGAGAGAATAATTTCTAATAATGCGATAAATTTTAAATATGAATAAGCCAGAATTAGTTGAAGCGGTAATGCAGGCGGCTGGCATTGAGGCCAAGAAAGATGGCGTTGCCGCCGTTGAAGCGGTTTTTGACATAATTACAAAAACTTTAAGCAAAGGAGAAGAAGTGGCGATTGTCGGATTTGGCACTTTTAAAACAGTTAAAAGAGATGCTCGCATGGGCATTAATCCGAAAACCGGAGAAAAAATTCAAATCGCGGCTTCAACCAAACCGAAATTCAAAGCAGGAAAGGTATTAAAAGAAGCCGTTAAATAATAATTTATTATAAAAAATAAAATATCCCGCCAGTCGGCGGGATATTTTATTTGACGAGCAGCGATTCTATTTCCGTAAGCAGAGCTTGAGCGGCTTTAATTTTTTCCAAATACTCTCCCATATTTTTATCTTTATTATTTTCACTTAAAATTTGCGCTTCTTTCATTAATTTGGTTACTTCCTCCAAATTTTTTTGGATATTCGGTATTTCATTAATATTGATTTCCGCCGGATTTTGCAGCTGATAACCCATGTCGTTTAATTTTATCTTTATTGAAGCATTGATTTCATCGGCTTCGGCCACCAAGCTGTTTTTATTGCCCGGCAGATAGGAAACGCTTAAAACCACAAGAAGAATAAATACGCCGATTAAGCTGGCGGCGGTTGCCAAACGATGAATTGAAATCCAATCAAAAATTTCCGCAACGGTGATTTTTTTGTTCACCGGCGTCTGGGACAAAATCAAATACCGCGATTGTTTCGCGTATTCTTGGTCGGGCTTGATATTTTTTAATTCTTTTAGGATTTCAAAAATATTCATTGTTTTAATATATTTTGTAATTTCTTTATCGCTCTGTGTTGAATTAATCTGATTGCTCCTTCTGATTTTTCTAAAATTTCCGCCACTTCTTTTGAAGTCAAATCTTCAACGAATCTCATAATCACCACGTCTTGTTCTATTTCGTTTAATAGGGGAATGGCCTTTTTAACCATTTTAATTTCAATTCTGAAATCAGCCGTTTCCTCGTTGGATTTTCCAATTTCCGGCGGGTCGGCGATATTGTCAATATCAACGGTCGGTTTTTTTGTCCGGTAATGGTCAATGACTTTGTTTCTGGCGATTTGATAAAGCCATCCTATAAAAGACGCTTCTTTCTTGATTTTAAATCCAGAAATATTCTGCCAGGCGCTCAAAAAAACTTGATGGGTTAGGTCTTCGGCCTCTTCGCGATGGCTGACTTTTAAGTAGATAAATCGGTAGACAATCGGCTGATAATGGTCGTAAAGCAAGCCAAAAGGCGCGGATTTTCCGGCAATCGCTTCCTTAATTAATTTTTGCTGTTCTTCTATCATAAGAAACGAATAAAAAGGAGTTTAGTTTCAATAAACAAGCGGGGTACGGGAATCGAACTCGCGGCTCCTCCTTGGCAAGGAGGTGTATTACCACTATACTAACCCCGCATTTTTTAATTTTAATTAGTTATCAAAAATAATCAATTTTTGTGTCCTCGAGAGGAATTGAACCTCTATCTTCAGCTTCGGAGGCCGGTGTTCTATCCATTGAACCACGAGGACTGTAGACCTTATGAAAAATAATTTTTATGCGCCCACCAGGGGTCGAACCTGGGACCGTTCGCTTAAGAGGCGACTGCTCTGCCAACTGAGCTATGGGCGCTTAGTTTCGGCGCTTTCGGTTGGCGCTCTCGGAGGGATTCGAACCCCCAATAACAGGTTCGAAGCCTGTCGTGATATCCATTTCACTACGAGAGCAAAAATAGTTTTTAGTTATTAGTTATTTAGTCTATAATTAAATTCAATGAAATTCAATATTCCCGAAGAAATTATTGAGATTGCCAAAAAACTTCAAAATCCGCCGACTGGCGGAAATTTTCAGGCGTATCTTGTTGGCGGTTGCGTTCGCGATTTATTGATGGAGCGCGAACCGAAAGATTGGGATATAACAACCAATGCTAAGCCAAAAGAAATTCAGAAAATTTTTCCGGACAGCGTTTATGAAAATAAATTTGGCACTGTTGCCGTAAAAACTGATTCCGAAAACCCAAAATTAAAAATCGTTGAAATAACCACTTTTCGGCTGGAAGGAAAATACACCGATAAGCGGCATCCGGATGAAATTAAATTCGCCAAAACGGTTGAGGAAGACCTTGCCCGCCGCGACTTCACAATAAACGCCATCGCGGCGGAATTTTCAATTTCTAATTTTCAATTTTCAAAAATTATTGACCCGTTTAACGGTCAGAAAGATATTAAAAATAAAATTATTAAAACTGTCGGCAATCCCGAAGAACGTTTTAACGAAGATGCTTTGCGATTGATGCGGGCTGTGCGGTTTGCGACGGAATTAAATTTTGAAATTGAGAAAAAAACAAGCGAAGCCGTTAGAAAACAAGCCAATTTGCTGGAAATGATTGCTAAGGAAAGAATTTGCGAAGAGTTTAAAAAAATTTTGGCAACAAAAAACGCGGTTAAAGGCGTTCAAACATTGGAGGACTTGGGATTGCTTCGTCATGTTGTGCCGGAGTTGCGCGAGGGAATTAATGTCGGCCAAAACAAGCACCACATTTATACGGTTTGGGAACATAATTTGCGCGCTTTGGATTACGCCGTAAAAAAAGATTATTCTTTGGAAATCAGAATGGCGGCTTTGCTTCATGATGTCGGCAAGCCCGAAACCAAGGCGGGAGACGGTCCGGATTCGACTTTTTACAATCACGAAGTAATTGGCGCGAAAATCGCGGCGCGAGCTTTGGATAGATTGCATTTTTCAAAAGTTTTTATTGAAAAAGTCGTCCATCTTGTCCGCTATCATCTTTTTTATTACAATGTGGGCGAAGTGACAGAAGCCGGTGTTCGGCGTTTTCTGCGCCGCGTTGGACCGGAAAATGTTGAAGATTTCATAAAATTAAGGGAAGCGGATAGAATCGGCTCCGGCGTGCCGAAAGCCGTGCCTTACAAATTGAGGCATTTGCTTTTTATGATTGAAAAAGTGAAGCGCGACCCGCTTTCTCCGAAAATGTTGAAAGTCAGCGGCAATGACGTAATGGAAATTTTAGAAATTGAGCCGGGCCCAAAAGTCGGTTGGATTCTGTCAATTCTGCTTGACGAAGTGGTTGAAGAGCCGGACAAGAATAGCAGCAAGTATTTAGCATTGAGAATCAAGGAGTTTGGTAATTTATCCGATGATAAGCTGGAAAAATTATCTAAGAACGCGAAAGAAAAAAAAGATGAATTTGAGAGCGGGGCAGAGGAGGAGATAAAAAAGAAATTTTATGTAAAGTGATTAAAGCGGACTGTAGTATAGTGGTAGGACAATGTCCGCCTTGTGATAGCGGATATTCTTATAAAAAATATAGACAAGAATTTCACGGACTGTAGTATAGTGGTAGTATACACGCTTCGGGAGTGTGAGGCCTGGGTTCGATTCCCAGCAGTCCGAAAATAAAAATACTCCGAAATATTATTTCGGAGTATTATTTTTTTTGCGGAATAAATAAATCAATCCAACGACAACTCCCGCGCCCGCGGCCGCGAAACTGGCGACTTTAATAATTTTTTTAGCGCGTTTCCATTCATTTTTTAGAGTTTTAACCGATTGTTGAGGGGCATGGCGTTTTGAAATTCTTTCTTTGAATTTATTCGCCAATTCAGAAATTATTTTTTCGTCTTTTTCGTCGTTCCAGCCGATAAATTGTTTGAGCGGTTGGATTAATGCTTCGGCGCATTCGTCGCTGTCAAGATAAAGATGCAAATTAAGATAGCTGTCGGAGTGTTTATTCAAGAGAAAAAGCGATTTTTTGGCTTGTTCGTTATTAAATTCGTCAGCGGCTTTTTGAAGCGATTTTATGACTTCTTCGGTGAACGGTTCGCCGTCAGCCAGAACGTGAAAGCCGATATAGTCTTTTAAATAACGAATTAAAAGCACATAAGAAAGCGCTTTTTTGAGAAGTTCCTTTTCATTTAATGTTTGCATTTTACTGCCTCCTTTTTTATTTGATAAGATTCTTATTTTATTATATAGTATTTATGTTTTAAGGAAACAGGAGTTGGTTTGGGCCCATAGTAAAGTGGCATTACGCGGCATTCGCATTGCCGAGGCGCGAGTTCGATTCCCGCTGGGTCCAAAAATAAGGGCCCATAGCTTAGTGGCAGAGCATCCGGTTTGCATCCGGAAGATGCGAGTTCGATTCCCGCTGGGTCCAAAAAATAAAAGATGAAAAATAAAGGGGCTTGATTTTTTAAAATTATTGTGTTAAACTTCCATTAGTTATTTAAGAAAGGGGGTTATAAAAATGGAAGCAACAATGAAAATGAATATAAATGAGAAAGTGTTTCCCGTTGCGGTAGATGATCTGCATAATGCTTTACACAAAGTCATGGACAAAAGGCTTTCTAAAGAGCATTTTATAGAGCAGATAGCGGATTTTTTGGATACCGTCACCGTCCCAAAAAAAACACTTTTTCATTAAGCTCCAAAGCCCAATAACTTAACTAGTTAAGTTATTGGGCTGTTTTTTTGAAAAATTTAATATTTTGGATATAATTATAAAAAATTTTAAAGGCGGGGTGCGTGAGCGGCTGAAACGAACTGTCTTGAAAACAGTTATACCCGAAAGGGTATCGTGAGTTCGAATCTCACCCCCGCCGC
>JBBTZV010000020.1:3560-7516 GCA_038061215.1 Patescibacteria group bacterium | reverse complement strand
TGGTGCCCCCGAGAGGATTTGAACCTCTACGGCCTTGCGGCCATACGCCCCTGAAGCGCACGCGTCTGCCAATTCCGCCACGGAGGCAAGAAATTAGTTATTGGTTATTTGAATACTCTTGCTGTTTTTACGTGCCATTTTTCAATATTTTCAAAACGTTCGCCGGGCAATGAAACAAAATCCGCCTCAAAGCCGCCAAGATTCTTTTTGCTGACATAAATATAATCCGGAGAAAACAGAAAAATCGCCGGATAATCTTGAACGATTATTGATTGCAAACTCGCCAAATCCGTTTGCCGTTTTTCATCGTTGAAATTCTGCCTGATTGATTCAATCAATTTATCGGCGCTGGAATTTTCATAAAGCGCCAAATTCAACCCGGGATAAAATCTTTCCGAAGAATGCCAAAAAGAGAATAAATCGGAATTTTTGCCGATAATGTTGCCGAAAATAATCGTTTGATAATCGCGCGCTTTGATTATTTCGTTGTTAACGGCCGGCAAAGGATGAATTGAAATGTTCGTTTTAACGCCTATTTTCGACCAGGAATTTTTAATGAAATCGGCGGTTTCAATCAAAAACGGAATTTCCGGAATCGTCAGATTAAATTCCAATTTAATCGTTTCTTTTTCGGTTGTTTTTTCCCGAATATTTTCGCTTCCCCAAGCCCAGCCGGTGGCTTCAAGAATTTTATCCGATTCGGACGGGTCAAACGAATTGGACGCAATCCCTTCGGCTCCCGGAACCAGCGGCCCATCTGCTACCTGCGCGTAGTTCTGAAAAACTTTTTCAACAAGCTCTTTTTTATTGATTGCTTGATTTAGGGCAAATCTGACATTTTTATCGTTTAAAGCGGCTTGTGAATGTTGATTGATGAAAATAGCGTAATATTTCAATGATTTAGCCGAAAGAATTTGATGAGGTAATTTGATTTTTGATAAATTATCGGGATTTGTCAAATTAAAACCGTCAATCGCTCCTTTATTGAAAGCATTAATAACCGATTCTTCGTTTTGATAAAAAGCGAAATTAAATTTGGCGATATGCGGTTTGGCGCCGAAATAATTTTCATTCCTTTCAAGGGCGTAAAAATCAATATAGCCGTTGTCCTGCTTTTTAAAAGCGCTGAATTTATAAGGCCCGCTGCCAATGGGCTTAAGATTGTATTCGGAAAGCCTGATATTGGCCGCTGGAAGGTCCTTAAAAATATGCTTTGGCAAAGGCCTGAATTCTTCAATGGTATTTTTAAAAAAAACATAAGGGCTTACAAGCTCAAATTCAACCTCGCGTTCGCTGATTCTCCTTGCTTTAACCCCTCGCCAGCTTTGGAAAAGCGGCGAATAAGCGTCGGGATTTTGAACGGCTTCAACGGAAAAAATAATGTCGTCGCTGAAAATCGGCTGGCCGTCATGCCAAAAAACTCCTTCTTTGAGCCGATACCGCCAAATCGTCCCTTTTTCATCAACTTTATAACTTTCCGCCAAATTTTTCAAATCGCTGAAAGTGAGCGCGATTAAATCAAGGTCAACGCCGCTGGCGGCAATCAGCGGATTGACAAAGCTCGGTTGTCCGACAGCGCCTTCAATATATTTGCCGCTGTCAATCGGAATGATTTTGGTGTTGCTTTCAATAAAATCGATTGTTAAAAAAGAAAGAGAAATTAAAAATAATAAAAATGACGCCGCAAAAACAAAAAGCTCGCGCCGTGAAAATGATTTAAGAATTTTTAAAAAAATTGAAGGATTCAAAATAATTCCTGTTAGCCCCGAGAATTTTATTGGGGATTTTATATAAAAAGATTCAGCAACGACAAAGCCGCCAAAGCAACGACAAAAACAATCGTGGCGCCGAAAATAATCTTTTCCAGCCCCCGGCGGGTCTGATAAGCCCCGGCTCCCGAATCGCCGCCGCCCAAAATTCCGGAAAGGCCGGATGACCTTTCTTGCAGCAAAATTAAAACAATCACTATAACGGAAATGATGATTTGAACGATGGAGATAAACATTTTATTCTTTAGACCTACTGCCTAATAACTTTCGTAGCGAAATTTTCAGATTTTGGGCGAGGCGAAGTAAAAATTTTGAAGCATATACAATCGCATATGTTGAAAAATTTTTACAAAGCCGCAGCCAAAATATGGAAATTGTAGTAGAAAAGTTATTAGGCAGTAGGTCTATTATATAATCTTTTCGCGGAAAAACTTATGGCGATATTTACCAAGCTTATAATCAGAGTCGCGTAAAAAAGAGCCGTTAATCCTTCTATATTAACGCCCTCCGACAAAAAGTCAAGAAGATACAACGTCAAAGCATTAACTAAAATAATCCCCAACCCCAGGGTAATAATGATAATCGGGCTTAAAATAAGCTTGAGAACCGGCTTAATGAAAACATTTAACAGCGTAAAAACCGCAGTCGCCGTCAAAAAATCAACGTAATCCGGCGTTATCCCAAAACCCCTGACAAAATAAACCGCGGCCAGCAAGGCCAAGGCATTGGAAAAAAAGTAAAAAATAAGGCGCGAAAAAAGCTTCATTTGTTATCCACAATTCAATATTGGCTTGTAATTAGTTTTTGATATATAATAATATCAGTTAAGCAATATACAATTAAAGGTCGATAGTAATCATATCATATATCATATTTAATTTAAAATGACACAACAATTAATTGAGGCTACCAGCGTATCGCTGTTTAATACCTGGGTCGGCGTCATTGATTTCATCCCATCGCTTATCGGCGCCTTGATTGTCTTAATAATCGGCTTGATTGTGGCGGCTGGCTTGGAATCATTAGTTGAAAGAATCGTTAATGCCGTAAAATTGGACAACTTGCTCCGCCGAGCCGGTTTGGACCAATATTTTGACCGGGCTGGAATCCAACTCCGCTCGGGAAAATTTATCGGCGCTTTGGTTTATTGGTTTTTTGTGATTGTTTTCATTTTAGCGGCAACCGATATCTTAAAACTTGAGGGATTGTCGCAATTCTTGCGCGATGTTCTTTATTATATCCCGAACATCATTATTGCGGTCCTGATTCTTGTGGCTACGGTTGTTGTCGCCAATCTGCTGAAATCAATCGTTAAGGCATCGGTAACCAGCGCCCGGCTTCATGCTTCAAAATTCTTGAGCACGATGACTTGGTGGGTAACGATTTTATTCGGCCTTATCTCCGCCTTAATCCAATTGGGCATTGCTCCGGCATTGCTTAATACGATTATCACCGGAATAGTGGCGATGATCGCCTTAGGAGGCGGAATTGCCATTGGTTTGGGCGGAAAGGATTACGCCGGCCACTTAATCAACAAATTAAGAGAGCATACGGAGTAATTAATTATTTGAATTGCAACAAAAATCCCCGTTTAACGGGGATTTTTGTTTATTGCTCAAATGTTTTGCCGCTGCGCCTTATTATAGTACAATGCCTGCGATCGCAAGTATTGTACTGTCTATTTAAATTTCATCTGAATGTAAACCACATCGCTCGGCGAAGCGGAATAAGAAATTTTCTCCGTTATCTTTTTGAAAACTTCTTTGATTTTTTTAGCCAATTTAGCGGCCAGCTGATTCTCGGTGGTGATAATCTCCAAAACTCCAACTTTCGGTTTTTTAATTTTAATAAGCCTGTCTAATGGGTCGCGCAAATAAGCCCGATGGCAAAAACCCTCAATTAAATGCCTTAAATCCTCCGAATTTTTCGCGGGAATGTTTTCAATGATAATTCGGCCTTCAAATTGATTGTTTTTAATCATTTCGCAAGCCGGACAAAGAACAAAACTAACAGGCAAATCCTTGCTAAAATTCTTGTAATCACGCAGATTGTGATGCCAGGATTTTTTATAATAAACCGCGCCGCAATCCTTGCAAAAAACAACGCCTGCTTTGCCTTTGGGAATCTCGCGCTCTTCCCTGCGCCTTAAAATGATTTTTGTGTCGTATTGTTTGCGATGTTCCATGT
>JBBTZV010000020.1:2078-3460 GCA_038061215.1 Patescibacteria group bacterium | reverse complement strand
AATATATCAAAGCATAAATAATTCCTCCGACAAACACAAATATTAAAGAATAAATTATTAAAGGATTGATTTTTTTGAAAATCATTTCCTTGGCCGCTGTTTTGGAAGCTCTTTGCCACATTAAAACAATAAAAATCGCCTCTAATCCGATGAAGATGCCGCCGACAAGACTTATCAATTTTATAAAATTGTCAAAGCCGGCGAAATAAAGCAAAAGAGGAATAATTGAAACCGCCAAAGCGGAAAACAAACCGTTGAGATTCAAATCATGCTCCAAGCTTTTTTTAACGTCCCGGCCAATAACGATATAAGTGCTCCACAAAGAAATAGCCCCTAAAATTATTAAAGCGTATAAAATTTCCGGAGGCAACTTGCTCGCCAAGCCGGAAATTGAATCTTCAGAGGGGCCGCGCTCCGTTGACAATCCCAAAACTCCCAAAACAAACACGGCATAAACGATTATCGGCGTTAAACTTCCTAAAATAATCGGCTTTTTGGCCAGCGCCGGCGATTTATTGTTATTCCGGAAATAACCGAGAACCGCCGGAATGGCGACGCGGCCGGCCAAAGAAAACAAAATAGCTCCGTAGGGAAAGAAAAAATAATTCGCGTCCATTAAAAGCGGACCTGATAATTTAAAATCAAAAAATCCGTAAATTATGATGGCTAAAATAATCAGCCACATTCCAATATCCGTTAAAAATTCAAAATAAGTTATTTTATTAATGTTTAGAAAAAAAGCCATTGACCCAAAAAACCAAAAAATCAGCACTTCGTAATTGTCGGGGAAAATAGGCGCGACTAAATTGATGAAACTGACGGAAAGAACCAAATAAACAAGCAAAGAAAAAATCGCTCCGACAACAGTCATCAAAAAACCGGACCAAAATCCCAATTCGCCGAAATAAATTTTAGCATAGCCGGCAAAGCGGTGATTTTCTTGCGTACGCAGAATAATATCGGCATACATCAAATGAACCAGCATTGAAACGATTCCGAAAAAAATCAAATAAAAAAAGCCCAGCCCGAGGCCGGCCTTATTAAAAATAAAAGGCAAAGCGAACATTCCGGCGCCGACAATCGTGCCGGAAAGCAAACTTGCCGGAAGAATTAAATTTCTATATATCATTTATTCGCTGTAAACTTCGTCGCCTTCCCTGACTTTTTCGTTTGTCTTAATCCCGACTTCCTGCCCTTTTTTGGCCGATTCAACTGGTTTATGGTCATACTGCATTGATTCAATCGCCTGAATAAAATCAGTATGGCTGCCCTTGAAATGAATCGTTTCGTTGACTTTAACGCCGCGATTAAATTTCACAATCGCCACGCCGAGATGGTCGTAATAATGAGTGACAACGCCGATCGGTTTTTGTTTTGCCATA
>JBBTZV010000020.1:0-1978 GCA_038061215.1 Patescibacteria group bacterium | reverse complement strand
TAATGATTGTGATTTTTTTCTTTTTCTTTTTTTATTACATCCACAAGTTTGTCTAAAAGCTCTTTTGGATTTGAAGAGTAAACGATTTTGCCTTTCATTTCCTCGGCGCGATGCGATTTTTCAACCAATGTTTTGAAAATTTCGTCGGTTTCCCATTCTCCCTGTAAAATGCCGATTGGCTTCTTGTCTTCAAAGGTAATCGTGAATTCGTTTAAAGTTCCCATGCGGCCGCAGCCGAAAATCACCGCATCAGCTGCCCTGACTAAAAGAAGATTCCTCCCTGAATAATTAAAGCCGGTGTAAATAATCAAATCATGATGGTCTGTTGGCAAGCCGAAAGCATTAATATGCTCTTTTTCCGTGGCTGCCGGCGAAAGCCCGACAACAATGCCGCCTTCTTCTTTGGCGCCTTTGGCCGCCCAATAAGGAAAACCGGTTGTCGCGCCGTCAACCAAAACAGCGTCGTGCCGGACGATTTCTCTTCCTAATTCTTCGGCAATATTAAACGCTTCCGGCCCGCAATGCTTGGTTTCAGCGGCTCCGGAAACGCAAATTTTATATTTATAAGTCGTATGGCAAATGTTATTGTTCATAATTGCTTAATTTATAGCACAAATTCCTCTCCCATTAAAGGCGCTATTGCTTCTATCGCCAAATTGTCTTGGATATCGTTGACTAACGGCAATGACTGGTCTTCGTCTCCCTGAACGACAAAAACTTTTTTAATTGAATCTCTTTGCGGCTTTAGCCAGTTTAAAAGTTTTATCTTGTCGGCATGGGCCGAATAACCGCTGATATTTTTAACCCGGCAATTAACCGCGGTTTCTTGGCCTAAAATTTTAACTTTTTTGACGCCGTCCAAAATCTGCCGGCCCAAAGAACTTTTGGCTTGATAGCCGATGAATAAAATCGCGCTTTTGGGGTCGGACAAATAACGGACTTCGTGGTGCAGAATTCTTCCGCCTTGCGACATCCCAGAACCGGCGATAATCACCTTGGGCGGCTTAATATCGTTGATTTCCTTTGACTGTTCGGTGGTCAAAGAAAAATGAAGGCCGGGAAAATTAAAAATCTCATCGCCTCTTTTTATTAAAGCCAGCGATTCTTTGTCAAAATAATCGGAATTTTGCGAATATTTTTGATAAACATCTGTTAATTTAATGGCCAGGGGGCTGTCAATGAAAATCGGCGCCTTGGGAACGCGGCCGTTTTCCACCAATTCATTAAGTTCATATAAAAGCTCCTGTGTCCGCTCCATGGCAAAAGCCGGTATTAAAACCACGCCTCTCGCCTTCACGGTTTCTTCAATTAAATCTTCCAGAATGTCTTTTCTGGTTTCCAAATCTTCGTGAATCCGATTGCCGTAAGTTGATTCCATAACCGCGTAATCCGTTTTTGGGAGAAGTTCAGTGTCTTTAACCAAAGGCGCCGCCACATTGCCCAAGTCGCCGGAAAAAACGATTTTTTTGCCGCTGGTCAGCGAAGAAACAGCGATAAAGCTTGAGCCCAAAATGTGGCCGGCGTCAAAAAATTCTATTTCAAAATTTTTAACTTTGAATTTTTTATGGTACGGAACTGCTTCCCATTTTTCCATCGTCTTATTAACGTCGCTGATTGAATAAAGCAGCGGCTGTTTTTTTTCTTCGGCCTCCCTGGCCAAAAGCCCTTCGGAATCAATCAAAAGATGTTCGGCAAAATCTCTGGTCGGCGGAGTGGAAAAAGTTTTTCCGCGAAAACCGTTTTTATAAAGCTTCGGCAAGCGGCCGGTATGGTCGATATGGGCGTGGGTGATTAAAACCGCGTCAATGGTTTTCGGGTCATAAGGAAACGGCTCAAAATTATGGCGTTCGCAAAAACTTGAGCCCTGAAATAACCCGCAATCAATTAAAATTCTCGTCGTTTGTCCCTTGTCGCTTGTTTCTAAGAGATAATTGGCGCCGGTAACCACCCGCGCCCCGCCGTAAAAAGTTAATTTCAT
>JBBTZV010000019.1:0-2575 GCA_038061215.1 Patescibacteria group bacterium | reverse complement strand
TCTTATTATTGTTATTGCGGGACGGACGGGATTTGAACCCGCGACCTACTCCGTGACAGGGAGTTATGCTACCAGGCTACACCACCGTCCCAAATACCTAAATGATTTTAGATAAATTCTATACTTTCTTTTTAAATAAATCAATTTTTTAATATTGATTTTTTATGATAAATCAATATATACTGTTATCGCGGGGCAGAGGAACGATTATATTGCAAAACTTATAATTTCTTATTTCGCCGAGATCTTCTGATGAAATCGGAGTATCTCGGCGGGGTGGAGAAACGGTTATCTCGCAGAAGAGACAAAAGACTCATAATCCCCATTTTCTTCTTCGCCGAGATTTTCTGAAAATTCGGAGCATCTCGGCGGGGTGGAGGAACGGTTACCTCGGGGGGCTCATAATCCCCAGAAGCGGGTTCAATTCCCGCCCCCGCAACAAATGAGCGAAGCGAATTTGTGAGGAGGGGAATTGAAGGGAACTTTTGCGTTTTACAATAATTTAAAAAGAAAAACGCAAAAGTCCCGGGTTTCGGAGGAAGCCGCCGTGGCGGCTGGGGGAGAAAAATTCCCGCCCCCGCAACAAAATTTTGCAACATTTATTTATCTTTTGGCGGCGTAGCTCAGTGGCAGAGCGGACGTTTCATAAGCGTTAGGTCGCAGGTTCGATCCCTGCCGCCGCCACTGAAACCGAATTCGATAATGAGAAAATTTTTTATTTTTTTAACCGTTATTTTAATTATAGGCGGAGCGATTTATTATATTTATTCCGCTTTTGACATGGTTAAGGCGTATACTTTTACCATTCCCAATTTGAATTTGGCCGATAAAATAGCTTCGGTCAAAGATTTTATCAGCGCCAAAGAAAAAGAATCCGTTAAAAATTTAAACGCTCAAGGCGAATTTTTAATTGATAAAACCTCCAAAAGCGTGAAAGAAAGAATTTTTTTGGGCATTAAAGAAAGCGCCAACGAGGCCATTGATTCTTTGGGAGAAAGCTTTGGAGTAGAATTGGACAATCAAAAAGAAAATCAAAATCAAGAATGTTATCCTATAACGAATTAAAACCCGGCAAATATATTATTATTGACAATGAGCCATGGATTGTGGAGATTTTTGAATTTTTGAGAATGCAGCAGAGGAAACCGGTGGCAAAAACAAAATTGAAAAATCTGATTAACGGCCGGGTGCAAGAACGGACTTTTCATCCCAATGACAGCATTGAAGAAGCCGAACTCGGAAAAATGCCGGTGCGGTTCATTTATGAAAGCCGAGGCGCTTATTGGTTTGATGAAATCGGCAATCCTCAAAATCGTTTTTCTTTCAAAAAAGAAGAAATAGACAATATCGTTGATTTTTTGAAATCAAACATGGAACTGACAGCCGTTATTTTTCAGGATAAAATAATCAGCGTTGAATTGCCTGTTAAGGCCGATTATAAGGTCATAGAAGCGCCGCCGGCGATTAAAGGAGACACGGCTCAAGGCGGCAGCAAAACCGTTACCATTGAAAGCGGCGCTAAAATTTCCGCTCCGTTGTTTATCAATGAAGGAGATATTATAAGAGTGAATACGCAGACGAAAGAATACGTGGAGCGCGTAGAAAAAGGAAAATGAATGGAAACAATAAAAAAGTGTTCGTTATGATGTCCGGCGGCGTTGATTCCAGCGTCGCGGCTTTGTTATTGAAGAAGCAAGAATACGATGTTGTCGGTGTTTTTATGCGTTGTTTTAATCTTGACGGGTGCGCTGAACGAGATGCCGAAGACGCCAGAAGGGTGGCGGAAAAATTAGATATTCCTTTTTATGTTTGGGATTTTGAGAAAGAATATAAAAAGAAAGTGGTGGAATATATGGTTGAGGGTTATAAGCAAGGAATTACGCCGAATCCGGACGTGATGTGCAATAAGGAGATTAAGTTCGGGCTTTTTTTGGAAAAGGCGCTGGCAATGGGCGCGGATTATGTGGCGAGTGGACATTATGCGCGACTTTCTAAAAGAAAAAATTTTATTCCCTCAACCCGCTTCGGTCGTTCCAGCGACGACCTCGCTTGTCCTCGCCGAGCGACCGCCGGCGCTTCGCTAATAACGGCGGACCAAGCTCGCTCGGCTGCGGGGGTTTCGGAGAATAAAATTTTTTCTTTAAAAATAGCCAAAGATAAAAACAAAGACCAATCGTATTTTCTCTGGACTTTGACTCAAAAACAATTAAAACATTGTTTATTTCCGATTGGCGATTATTTGAAATCCGAAGTGCGGGAAATTGCGCGCAAAGCGGAATTGCCGACAGCCGAGAAAAAAGATTCTCAAGGTATTTGTTTTTTGGGAAAAGTAACGCTGGATGAATTTTTGAAACAGTACATTCCCGAAAAAAGAGGGGCTGTTTTGAATATTTCCGGCGAGAAATTAGGCGAGCATAACGGCGCGCATTTTTATACTATTGGACAGAGACATATAGGTATCAAGTATCAATCCGCCAGTCGGCGGACAAGCATCAAGGACAATGCCGATACAAAACCGTATTATGTCGCGGAAAAAGACGTAAAAACTAATACCCTGATGATGGCTGAAGGCAAT
>JBBTZV010000018.1:10875-17633 GCA_038061215.1 Patescibacteria group bacterium | reverse complement strand
GAACCTCTTCGCCGATTTCTTCGCCCGGCAATAAATTCATCAAAACCAACTGGGAGTATTTTCCGGTATTCACGACTTGGCGGAAATTTTCGTTTTGTTTCGCAAGCTCAACGATATTTTTATGAAATGTCATATTTTTTATTTTTAATTTATTTTTTCTTCTTCGACCTTTTCAAAATGCATTCTTGAAGCGCCGCAACGCGGACAAATTGCCGGAGGCTCATTGCCTTCATGAATATATTCGCAAATTTTACAGCGCCATTTTTTATTTTCAACCATATTTTTAAAAATAAATTATTTTATTTTCGACTTTTTGGGTGGCCAAAGGGAATCGAACCCTCGTAGCCGCTTCCACAGAGCGGAGCTTTACCACTAAGCTATGGCCACCATGCCAGTGCGCCCACCAGGATTTGAACCTGGGGCCATCTCCTTAAAAGGGAGCTGCTCTACCAGACTGAGCTATGGGCGCGTAATATTGTTTATTTAATTTTTAATTTGATTCTCATTCACAGACAAGTGGTCTTCGACCTCTACCAGACTGAGCTATGGGCGCGTAATATTGTTTATTTAATTTTTAATTTGATTCTCATTTACAGACAAGCGGTCTTCGACCTCTACCAGACTGAGCTATGGGCGCGTATTTTTATATAACCAAAAAATCTTTATTTGGTCAACAGAAAATCTTTTTAGAGCGAGAGAAGATTTTCTGTTATTTACCAATGAGAAAATATTTTACATTTCCCCTTCAAAATCCTCAAGTATCTTTTTCGCCTTGGCGCTTAATTTTTTCGGAGTTTTAATTTTCAATTCAACGATTAAATTGCCTTTTCCAAAATGACCAAAAATCGGCATTCCCCCGCCGGAAATTCTAAGATTTTCGCGCAAATTAAAATTCTCCGGTATTTCAATTTTTAATTTTCCTTCGGCAATAGTCGGGATTTCAATTTTCTTTTCCAAAAGAATGTCGATCAAACTGATTTCTTTTCTGACCAGCAAATCATTGCCGATTCTTTCAAAAATATTGTGCGGCTTGATTTTTATCCTGACGTACAAATCTCCGGCTTCGGCTCCTCTTTCGCCGGCCTCGCCCATTCCCTTTATTTTAATGAGCTGGCCGTTGGAAACGCCCGGATGAATTTCCACTCTGACTTTTCTTTCTCCGGAAATTTTTCCAACGCCGCGACAATCATGGCAAACGCTTTTTGGAATCTGGCCGCTGCCGAAACATTGCTGGCAGGTTTTTACCTGGGTAAAATCTCCGAAAAAAGATTTTCTTGATTCTTTAATTTCCCCTTGTCCGCCGCAAACATGGCATTTTTCAAAACCAGCCGCCGCGTCATATCCGTTGCCCTGGCATTTGGCGCATTTAATTTTGGAAGAATATTTAATTTCTTTTTCAGCGCCGTAAAAAGCTTCTTCCAAAGCGATTTCCGCGTTTATTTCAAGGTCCGCGCCGCGATAATAAGTGCGCCGTTTCTGTCTCACTCCCATTCCTTCAAAAAAAGCGTCAAAAATATCGCCTAAATCGGTGAATTCGGAAAAATTGGAAGGGTCAAATTCCCAGCCCGAGGCTGGTCCGCCATCGGCAGAAAAACCAAAGCCTCCGAACGGGCCGCCGCTAAATGGGCCGCCAGTTGTTCCTTGGCCGCCTTCAAAAACCCGGCCGTATTTGTCATATTGCTCTTTCTTTTTTTTGTCCGACAAAACCGAATAGGCCTCGCTGATTTCTTTAAATTTCTTTTCATCTCCGCCTTTCTTGTCCGGATGGTATTTATGCGCCAATTTCCGAAACGCTTTTTTTATTTCATCCTCTGAAGCGCCATTATTGATGCCGAGAATTTTATAGTAATCCATTTATTTTAACACGACAGTTTCCTTGCTTATTCCCTCCAGCGATACGGTCGCGAATTCTAATGCCAGAAGGATTTCATATATTATATAAGCCAAAAAAGTGATAATCAAGCGAAACGGCCAAGCCAATCCTTCCAGCGTCAAAAAAATCATAAAAGCGACGCCGATTAAAATCATTGATTGAATTTCTTTTGAAAATTCATTGAATTTTTTCGCCGCAAATCCGTAAGAAATCTGATAAATATTCAGCGTTGAATTGATTTCTCCTCCGAAAAACGAACTTATGGCATCCTCCATTTCTTTGGCCGATTGATTGACGATTTTAGCCCGTTCTGATTTAGGCAAAAGCTCGAAATTCGGCAATTTACCGGCTTCTTCGCTTGCCAAATCCACCGACAATTCTTTTATCGGAAGAGAAAAATCAATCGCGGGATAAATTCTTTTAATTATGGCCGCGGCCGGAAGCAAAATCTTTTCAAAATTTGACTGGGAAATGAAAAATCCTTTTTCATTGGCGCTTACATAAACAATGCTGCTGAATAAAACGATAATCGCGATTGCTTTCGGTAAAGTTGCTTTGCCGATTTTTCTAAAGCTTATTTTAACCGCGTTCCTGATTTCCTGCCGTCCGCTTTGATTCGCCAAAAATAAAATAAGAAAAACAAAAAACGCGCTTCCGATTATCATTGGATTGGAAATCCTGTCGTAAAAACCGACAAAAAGCCCGAGACATTCAAAAAAAACAACAAACGCCGCGTTTAAAAAATTCTTGATAAAAAGCGACTGCAAAAGAAAAACAATTAAAAATATTGAAGCGGAAGAAATTGAAATTAAAAGAAAATTAAAATTACCGCCGGAAAAAAACAATTTCAAAAACAAACCGAAAGAAAAAAAGGTAATTGTTCCAAAAATCGCAAAAATCGCGATTTTAGAGATTGACTGGTCAATTTCGGCCGTGTCGTTTGCCGCCGGTTTATTATTAAAAATAAAAGTTGACATTTAACTTATTCGGTTTTTTCTTGTTTTTCGCCGCCCCCATTACCATGCATTGATTGGCCGATTTTTTGGATTTCAAGCGAGAGTTCGGAAGTTTTGGATTTAATCGCTTCAATATCATTGCCGTCTTTAACGGATTTCAAAGCTTCTATTTTTTGATTGATTGCTTCTTTTATTTCTGCTGAAATTTTGTCGCCGGCGTCCCGCAATGATTTTTCCGCCAGATAAACTGCTTGCTCCGCCAAATTTTTGACTTCGGCCAATTCTTTTTTCTTTTTGTCCTCTTCGGCGTGAACCAAGGCCTCGTTTTTAAGTTTCTCAATTTCTTCTTTGGACAATTGAGTTGACGCCTCAATGCGAATTGACTGGGTTTTATTGCTGGTTTTATCTTTGGCGGAAACGTTCAAAATGCCGTTGGCGTCAATGTCAAAAACCACTTCAATTTGCGGAATGCCTCTGGGAGCCGGCGGAACGCCGTCTAAAATAAACCTGCCAAGAGTTTTATTGTCGCCGGCCATCGGCCTTTCGCCCTGCAAAATATGAATCTCAACGGTTGTCTGATTTTCAGCCGCCGTGGAAAAAACTTGCGACTTGGATGCCGGAATAGTGGTGTTTTTTTCTATCAAAGGCGTAAAAACTCCGCCCAAAGTTTCAATGCCAAGAGAAATCGGAGTCACGTCCAAAAGCAGAATATCCTTGACATCGCCTTGAAAAATTCCGGCTTGAACCGCCGCGCCGACAGCCACCACCTCATCCGGATTGATGCCTCGGTGCGGCTCTTTATCAAATAATTTTTTTACGGCTTCCTGCATTTTCGGCATCCGAGTCTGGCCTCCGACTAAGATGACTTCATTAATGTCAGAAGTTTTTAGTTTTGCGTCTTGGAGAATTTTTTTGACGATTTCAATTGACTTGTCAATATAATCCGCGACCAATTCTTCCAATTTTGAACGGCTCATTTTCAGCAAGAAATGCTTGGGACCGGAAGCGTCAGAAGTGATGTATGGAAGATTAATTTCCGTTTCAAAAGCGGTTGAAAGTTCGTGTTTGGCTTTTTCAGCCGCTTCTTTAAGCCGTTGCAAAGCCAACGGGTCTTTGGAGACATCAACGCCTTCTGATTTTTTGTATTCCGCGACCAGATATTCAATTATTCTTTTGTCAAAATCATCGCCGCCCAAATGCGTGTCTCCGCCGGTGGCTTTGACTTCCACCACGTCGTCGCCGATTTCCAAAACCGATACGTCAAAAGTGCCGCCGCCAAAATCATAAACAACGATTTTTTCTTCTTTTTTGCGGTTTAGGCCATAAGCCAAAGCCGCGGCAGTGGGTTCGTTGATAATCCGGCGAACTTTTAATCCGGCAATTTCACCGGCGTTTTTAGTCGCTTGCCTTTGAGAATCGTCGAAATAAGCCGGCACGGTGATTACCGCTTCTTCTATTTTTTCTCCCAATTTAGCTTCGGCATCGGCTTTTAATTTCGCTAAAATCATAGCGGAAATTTCTTCCGGTTTATACCAGCGGTCAGCCATTTTAATTTCAACGCCGCCGGTTGAAGATTCTTTCAAGTCAAAAGACAGCCATTGTTTGTCGCGCGCCACTTCCGAATCGCTGAATTTACGGCCGATTAAACGCTTAACCGAAAAAATCGTGTTTTTCGGATTAACCACGGTCTGGCGTTTGGCTAAAATGCCAACAAGCTTTTCATTGGCTTTGCTGATTGCCGCCACCGAAGGCGTAGTGCGGTTGCCTTCGTGATTTTCCAGAACTTTCGGCTCGCCGCCTTCAACAATCGCCATCGCTGAATTTGTTGTGCCTAAATCTATTCCTAATATCTTCATTTAATTAATGAGAATTTAGAATATAGAATATAGGATTTAGGAAAAGTTTAAATTTAATCCCCAAATACTAAATACTAGATACTAAATACTATTTACTAACCTTTACTCTTGCCGGCCTGATTAATTTGCCGTGCAATAAATATCCTCTTTCCACTTCTTCTATCACCGTACTGGACGGCTTATCGGATTCAACTGCCGCAATCGCTTCTTGAAGATTCGGGTCAAACGGTTGATTAACGGAAACAAGGACTTTCTCCAAGCCGTATTTTTTTAGATTATCCTCTAATTGCGATTTTATCAAATAAATTCCTTTTTCCGCTTTGCCTTCTTTTTCCAACGCTAAAACCGCCAAATCAAAACTGTCCAAAACCGCGATTAAATCCCTTATCATCGCTTCTTGGGAAAATTTTATCATCGTTTCAAACCGCTTGGCTTCATCTTTTTTATAATTTATTAAATCGGCCTTCGCCCTCTTCCATCCGTCCAAATGCTCGTCTTTTTCTTTTTGGCATTTCGCAAGTTCGTCGGATGATTCAATTGATTCTTCTTTTTTATCTTGAGCAGTCATTTTATTAAATAATTATAATCGTAAAAAAACAGCTTGTCAATAAAATTGACATTTTTTATTAAAAAATTAAACTGAAAATAGCTGTTTTAATACAATTTAAATCAAAAATAAATCAGAAAGGAGGGAATTATGAAAGAAATTATTGCCGGAGAGGAGGAAAAAGTATGGTAGAAAACGGCGTGCCGATGTTTAAAAAAATCAAAAACGGGGGTGAAACCGCTCAAGAAATTAAAACGGAAAAGGTTTTTTTCATTCCCGGAGATGCCACTCACGCGGGCATTTACGCGGGTAAAATCGCTTTTTTTATCTCCACTTGGCCGGTCAGCTATAAAGGAAGGAAATGGAAATTTTTTAAAATTCCGACAATTCCCAAGCAAATAGGAGAAAGAACCGACCATGTTGTCCTTCCGGAATACAAATCAGGAGAAGGAGGTCACTGCTACGGGTATTTAGAATTTTTTTGAAGCTTCCGCTGATATTATATTGAATTATATCCCCAATCGTCTAAGGTTGGGGATTTTTATTTTTATATGATAAAATAATTTTAAACTTATGATTAAATTTTTTAACACTTTAACGCGAAAGAAGCAGATTTTTAAGCCGCTTTATGATAAACGCGTAGGATTATATACCTGCGGCCCGACAGTTTACGACTACGCCCATCTGGGAAACTTGAGAACTTATATTTTTGAGGATATTTTGCGCCGGACATTAAAATACAATGGTTATAAAATAAAACAAGTAATGAACATCACCGATGTCGAAGATAAAATTATCGGGAAAATGCGGCAAGAAAACAAAAAATTGCCGGAAATAACCGAGCCCTATACTAAAATATTTTTTGGAGACCTAAAAAAACTTAACATTGAAAAAGCCGAAGTTTATCCCAAGGCCACGGGACATATTAAAGAAATGATTGTCTTGATTAAAAAATTGATGGCGAAAAAAATCGCTTATCAAGGAGAAGACGGCTCAATTTATTTTAACATCGCGAAATTTAAAAATTACGGCCGGCTGTCGCAACTTAAAAAAAGAGAATTAAAAACCGGCGTGAGAATTTTTGCCGATGAATATAATAAAGAACAAGCGCAAGATTTCGTTTTGTGGAAAGCGAAAAAAATCGGCGAGCTGTTTTGGCCGTCGCCTTTTGGCGAAGGCCGGCCGGGCTGGCATATTGAATGTTCGGCGATGAGCGTAAAATATCTCGGTAAAACTTTGGACATTCACGCCGGCGCCGTTGATTTGATTTTTCCTCATCATGAAAACGAAATCGCCCAATCCGAAGCCGCTTTCGGAAAAAAATTCGCCAATTTTTGGCTTCACGCTGAACATTTATTGGTTAACGGCCAAAAAATGGCGAAATCGCTGAATAATTTTTACACATTAAGAGATTTAGAAAATAAAAATTTACCCCGTAGCGATGCGAAACATTTGCTTCGGAGATTCAATCCACTTGCCTTTCGCTATTTGGCTTTAACTTCCCATTACCGCTCAAAATTAAATTT
>JBBTZV010000018.1:1320-10775 GCA_038061215.1 Patescibacteria group bacterium | reverse complement strand
CCCAAAGCAATTGCTATTGTCTGGCAGATTATCAAAGACAGCCGGCTTTCCGATTCAGCCAAAAAAAAGCTGATTTTAAGTTTTGATGAAGTTTTTGGCCTTGGATTGGCTCAAATCAAACCCCTCAAAATACCTCAAAAAATAAAGGATTTGGCCATAGAAAGGGAGAAATTCAGAGTTAATAAACAATTTATTCAGTCCGACGGCTTGCGGAAAAAAATAGAAGAATTAGGATACAAAATAGAAGACACAAATTATGAACCTAAAATTACCCCCTCAAGACATTGAAGCCGAGCGCTCTGTTTTGGGAGCGCTGATGCTGGATAAAAACGCCGTTATTAAAGTGGCGGACTTGATTGTTGCCGGAGATTTTTACCAGCCGGTCCATTCAAAAATTTATGAAGCGATTCTCGGCCTTTTTGAAAAAAACGAGCCGATTGACATTTTAAGCGTCACCAACAAGCTGAAAGACAAAGGACAGCTTAACGAAATCGGCGGCTCAAGTTATCTGACCGAATTGATTAATTCGGTGCCGACCGCCGCCCATATCGCCCATTACGCCAAACTTATCCGCGATAAAAAAGTTTTAAGGGAATTGATTAAGGCCTCGGCGGAAATAACAGAAAAAGTTTTTGAAAATACGGATGACAGCGAAAATCTGCTTGACGACATTGAACAGAAAATTTTTTCCATCGCCCAAAGAACGCAAATAAAAAATTTCGTACTTATAAAAGACGAACTGAAAGGCGCTTATGAAAGAATTGAAAAACTCCATCAAGGTGGAGGAAGGTTGCGCGGAGTGCCGACCGGATTTGATGAAATAGACCATTATCTTTCGGGACTCCAAAAATCCGATTTGATAATTTTAGGAGCCAGGCCTTCGCTCGGCAAAACCACTTTTACTTTGGACATCGCCAAAAACGCGGCCGCCAGAGACAACGCGGTGGCGATTTTTTCTTTGGAAATGTCGCGCGACCAGATTATTGACCGCTTGATTGCCGCCGAAGCCCAGGTGCCGCTTTGGCGGTTAAGAACCGGACGCCTGACCGATGAAATGGAATTTTCAATGATTCAGGAATCATTGGACAAGCTTTCAAAATACCAAATTTATATTGACGACACGCCGTCTCCGACAATTCTTCAAATCCGCGCAATGGCGCGGCGGCTGCAAGCCGAATGCCATAATCTCAGCTTGATTATCATTGATTATGTTCAATTGATTATGCCGAGAAACGCCAACCAAAACAGCGTCCAGCAATATACGGAAATCAGCCACGGATTAAAATCTTTGGCAAGAGAATTAAATTTACCGGTTCTGGCTGTTTCCCAGCTTTCCAGAGCGGTTGACCAAAGGGACTCAAAAGTGCCGCGGCTTTCTGACTTGCGCGAAACAGGCGCGTTGGAACAAGATTCCGACGTGGTAATGTTTATTTACCGGAAAGACCGCGACAAAATATCCGTTGAACCGGAAGAACAAAATGCCGCGGAAATCATCATTGCCAAACATCGCAACGGCCCGTTGGGCACGGTGCAGTTGAAATTTGACCATGAGAAAGTCAGTTTCCGGCAGGTTGATAAAATCCATGCTGCCTGAACCGATTAAAAAATTCATAGAAATATTCTCCGGCCTTCCTTCAATCGGGCCGCGCCAGGCAACGCGGCTGGCTTTTAAGTTAATAGCCGGCGGAAAAAACAAAATAGAAGAAATGTCAAAAGCGGTGTCAGATTTGAAAAATTTAAAGATTTGCTCCCAATGTTTTTTCGTCCATTCCAACAATAATAATCTTTGCGGCATTTGCGGTTCCGCTCATCGCCAAAAAAATATCATCATGCTTGTTGAAAAAGAAACTGATTTGATTTCTTTGGAAAAACCCGGCGTATTCAAAGGGCGCTATCTGGTTTTGGGAGAATTGTCAAAAACAGGGGTTTTGGACAGCGCTCAAAAACTGCGCCTTAATAATTTAAAATCGTTTATTCAAAAAGAGCTTAACGGACAAGCCGAAGAAATTATTATTGCCGTTAACCCGACTGCTTACGGAGATTTGCAGGCGATGATAATCGCCAAAGAATTTGAAGGTTTCGCCAAAAAAATATCCCGCTTGGGACGCGGGATACCGACTGGCGGAGAAATTGAATTCGCGGACGAAGAAACGTTAGAACAAGCGCTACAGAGAAGAAATTAAAACTTCCGTAAAATGCTGCCTATGCCCTTTCTTTTTTCTGTATCTCGTTTTTGAATGGTACTTAAAAACTATTTTCTTTTTGTCTCTTGCTTGCCTTAAAATTTTTCCTTCCACTTTGGCGCCTTCCACGTAAGGAGCGCCGATTTTTACATTTTCGCCGTCAACTGAAAGCAATACTTTGTCAAAAATAAAATTATCGCCTTCTTTGGCGCTTAATTTTTCTATTTTTATTTTTTGCCCGGGAGACACTTTGTATTGCTTTCCTCCTGTCTCAATAATCGTGAACATATTTAATTAATCGAAATAATAACCGACGCCGCTATTAAAATCAAGATCATCAACCCCAAACCGGCGAATCCTAAAATATAGGAAAGAAACCTTTCGCGATTGTAAAGAAAATTCGCCAAGAGCGCGTTGATTAAAAGCATTGAAAAAGCCGAGATTAAAATTCCGAAAACTTCCATTTTGCCTCCCAAAAAATCAATGCCTTTATAAGCGTCAAAATGAATGATTAAAGGAAAGGCGATGTTCTTCAATTTCAATAAAGTCAATAAAAAAATAAAAATCAGGATAGTAAAACTAATCCCGAAAACCGCCCGCAAGTATTTATCTTTAACGATTAATCTCATGCGCTCGTTTATTTACGCGCTCCCACGGGGAATCGAACCCCGGTTTCAGCGTTGAGAACGCTACGTCCTGGGCCACTAGACGATGGGAGCCGCCGATATTTCATCCACGATTTTCTCCAAACCCATTGCTCTGGAAGCTTTTATTAAAATTAAATCTCCTTTTTTAATTATTTTTTGGACTTCCGGACCGGCTTCTTCATTGGTGTCAAAACTTAAAACATGGTTTTTCGGCATTCCTTCCGCCAAAGCCGCTTCAGCGATAAATTTTCCTCTTGGCCCAACAGTGATTAAAACATCAACCGCTTCTTTGGCTAATTTGCCGATAATTTGATGGGCCTCAATGGCGTATTTGCCCAATTCCAGCATGTCGCCGAGAACCGCGATTTTTCTTTTGGCTTCCAAATTTTTAATCGTTTCCAGCGCCATTTTCATTGAAGCCGGAGAAGCGTTATAGCTGTCATCAATAATATAAGTGTTTTTAACGCCGGAAATCAAGTTTAACCGTCCTTTGGCCGGTTTATAATGAGCGGAAACCAATTCTGAAATTTCAACTAAATTTAATCCGTAAATCAATCCGACAACGGCCGCCGCGCCGATAACGTAAGCTTGCGGCGCGCCGAAAACATTATTCAAAAAAATCGGCACAAAATTTTCTTTATGCTCAATTTTGAAAGAAATTCCCAAGGGCTTGTTTTTATCGGAACGATTTTCAAAATTGGAAATTCTGATATCCGCTCCTTCGTTAAATCCGAAAGTTATCGCGTTCGCTCTAGTCTTTTCTTTTGCCGACATCACCGCTTTATCGTCAAAATTCAAAACCGCGAAATTATTAATGAACATATTTTCAATAAGTTTTGATTTTTCCCGAGCCACTGCTTCTTGATTTTCATAAAATTCAATGTGAACCGGAATTTCGCCGACAGCGGTAATGACGCCGATTTTCGGCTTGGCGATATTCAAAAGATATTTAATATCCCCCGGCTTGGCGGCTCCGTATTCCAAAATCAATATCTTCGGATACCAAGATGACGGCATTAAAATCAAGCGCGCCAACGACGCGATAATCACTCTGAACCAAAATAAAAAAAGCGGACGCCCTATTTTTTTCCAATTTCCCAAAACAGTAAGCGGCGCGCCCAGTTCGTTATTAAAATTCTCGCTGGCTTTTCTCGCTCGCCATTTCTTTTTTTTGAAATCGCCGCAATGCGCCAAAATCGCGAATATCGCTTCTTTCGTAGAAGTTTTGCCGACACTGCCGGTAATGGCGATGACTTCCGGCTGAAACCTCCAAATCGTAAGACGAGCCAATTGTCTAATGACATATTTAAGAATGTTGATTGAAGTTTGACGCATTTTTATTTTATATATTATCCGGAGATAAATTATAATAATTTATGATAAACTCCGCCAATTCTTTGAAAGCCGGAGCCACGGTTGAATTGGCAAATGGAATGCCTGCTGGCTTATCGAGTTTTATCAAAATAGTGAATTTTTGCTGATTTTTAACCGGCAAAAAACCGACATAAGCATTGATAACTTCATCAGTATACCCGCCGTTTTTAAAATCAGGAATATAAGCGGTGCCGCTTTTGCCGGCAATTGAATAATTAAAAATCTTCGTGATTTTATTTTTTTCAACGACCGAGACCATCATTTTCGTCAAAGTTTCCGCCGTTTTCGGAGAAATAACCCTTCTAATCGCTTCCGGCTTTTCATCGGCTGAAATCAACGGCTTCATCAAAACGCCGTTATTGGCAATCGCGGAAAAAGCGTTGATTAAAGCGATGGAAGTTATTGAAATCCCCTGCCCGAAAGAAGCGGTGGCAAAATGAATGTCCTTGCCGTTTTTTAAATTTTTCATATTTCCTCTTACCTCTCCGGGCAAATTAATGTTCGTTAATTCGTTTAAGCCGAATTTATTCAAATAATCAAGAAAAATTTTATGGCCGGTTTCCCTTTCGGCAAAAACAGAACCAGTATTGACAGAATATTCGAGGACATCCGCCATATTTATCTTCCCATAAATTTTATCGTCCCAATTTTTAATCGTCCGGCCGTTAAAAGTTGCCGAACCTTTATCAATATAAGTTGTTTCAGGCGTAATTTTACCGCTATCCAAACCGGCGGCCATCGTCATAATTTTTAAAACCGACCCGAATTCGTAAACACCCTGAATCGCTTGATTGGGAAAATTTTTTAAATCGCTTTTTGAATAATCATTGGGGTCGAAATCCGGAAAATTCGCCATTGCCAGAATTTTTCCGGTTGCCGGCTCCTGAACGACAATCGTTCCGGCTTCGGCTTGCCAATCATTGACAAGTTTTTTCAAAATTTCTTCGGCTCGCGCCTGAAGATTGCGCTCAATCGTCAAAATCAAATCTTGGCCGTTTTTCGACTCAACAATTTTATCGCCTTCAAAATTTCCCGGCTCGCCGGCCAAATAATCGTTAAAATGAAGTTCTATTCCGTAACGGCCGATTTGCGCGTTGCCGTATTTCAACGATTCAAATTCGTTTGCCGGAGAAACAAAACCCAGCAAATGAGACGCCAGTTTCCCGAAAGAATAAAATCGCGCTTTTTGCTTGTCAATATAAATGCCCCTAAAATTTAAATCCTTGATTTTTTGCAATTGGTCCTTGGTGGCTTTGAAAACTAACAATTCGTATTGGTCATTTTTTTTTGATAATTTTTTTTCCAAATCTTCAACTGGCATATTAACGATTGAGCTTAATTTTTCGGAATAAATTTTTATATCGGCCTGCTTTATTTGTTGAATCTCTTTGGGAACGGCAAAAATCGCGTCATAATCTTTATTCAAAGCCGCGAGAATCAAATTATCATTCTTATCAACAAAATAAATATTGCCTCTGGAAGCTTCTAATGTGCCGCTTGCCAAATATTGGGATTTAACTTTGGCAAAAAAATAATCTGTTTTTTTAAACTGAAGATTGTATAAATTAACGGCTAAAGCCGCGAAAGCCGCGAAAAAACCTAATGTTATTAAAAAATAACGCCACCGCATAAATATAGTATTTAGTATCTAGTATCTAGTATCTAGGATTTAGTATTTAGTATTTAGTATTTAGTGAATAGCCACTACTTGCTGTTTTATGTATTCCGGATTTTTATCCAAAACAAAAGATTGATTGTCCGGCAATCCGGCGTCAAGCAACTGATAAAGCGCGTTTTTTAATTCCGCGTTTTCAACCTCCGCGGTCTTGATGATTTTTTCGTAACCTGAAATTTCATGGCGAAAATCAACCAATTGGTTGTATAAAAACACTCCAAACGCCGTTGAAACAACAAGCGTCAGCATTAAAAATGAAATTAAAAAATTTATCTTGTGATTGGTTTTATTGGATTTAATGATTGTCATATTATTTGTATTGCTCTTAATTTAGCGGATTTGCTTCTTGTGTTTTTTTCTATTTCCTCTTCCGTGGGCCTTATCGGCTTTTTCGTCAAAATTTCCGCTTCCTCATTTTTTGCCATTTGGCGAAAATAATTTTTAGCCAGCCGATCTTCCAGAGAGTGGAAAGAAATTATTAAAACTCGACCTTTAGGTTTCAAAATTTTATTGATATTTTTTAAAATTGTTTCCACATTATCCAATTCTCGATTGACATAAATTCGAAGCGCCTGGAAAGTTCTCATTGCCGAATGCCTCCTGCCTCTCTGATAAACCCCGGGCACTGCTTTTTTAATGATTTCAACCAGATCAAAAGTTGTTAAAATTCTTTTTTTCTTTCTTTCTTCAATGATTGCCTTGGCGATTCTTCGGCTGTATCTTTCTTCCCCGTATTTAAAAATAATGTCAGCCAATTCTTTTTCGGTAAAACCATTCACCACTTCCGCCGCCGTCAAAATATTTTGAGATTTTGCGTTGTATCTCATATCCAGCGGCTCGTCTCTTAAAAAACTGAACCCCCTGCCGATCCGCCGGCCGGCGGATTCCAACTGCTCCGAAGAAAATCCCAAATCAAGAAGCAGTCCGTCGGCTCTCGGCAATTTTTCTTCTTTTCCGCCAGAGACGGATCCGCCTTGGGCGGACAAAATTTCCGGCAAATCGGCGTAATTGCCATGGACAAAATAACATCTGACATCGGACATCTGACATCTGACATTTAATTTTAATTCCGCTAACTCGATTGCCTCTTTGTCCAAATCCATTCCCAGAAACATTCCGCCTTTCCCGATTTTTTTTATAATTTCCTCCGCGTGGCCGCCTCCGCCGATTGTTCCGTCAATAATGAAATCTCCGGGTTTTGAATTTAAAATTTCAACAACTTCTTTTAAAAGAACCGGAATGTGCGTCATATTCCCAACTCACTTAATTTTTCCGCTATTTCATCGGACGCGCTTTCTGTTTTTGCTTTGTATTGCTTCCATGCTTCGCTGTCCCAAATTTCCATTCGGTTATAAAGTCCGGCAATAACCGCTTGTTTTTTTAACCCTGCGTATTCCCTTAAATAATCCGGTATTAAAATTCTCCCCTGCTTGTCCAATTCAACATCCACGGCTCCTGCCAGCATCAACCTGACAAACGCCCGGGAATTCGCTTGAACCAAAGGCAGGGCGATTAATTTCTGCGCCAAAACTTCCCATTCTTTATCGCTGAAAACGAATAAGCAATGGTCTAAGCCGCGGGTGATAATCGCGCCCTCGGTTAATTTATTTCTGAATTTCGCCGGCATGGCGATTCTTCCCTTGGAATCTAAATTGTGAGTAAATTCTCCAATAAACATATATTATTTATCCCCCATTTTGCCTACTTGTCCCCATACTTATCCACAATTCCCCACTTCTATTTCATTTTGCCTATTAATAAGGGTTGAGTCAATGATTTTTATTAAAATTTAAACAATAAAAAAAACCCTGATTTTGTCAGGGTTTTTTTAATTTAAATCAAAACTTGTCCACAAATTATCCACTTCCTTCTTATTCACCCGCAACTCTCAATACTTCTTCTAAAGTTGTCTGGCCTGATTCAATTTTTGCCAATCCGTCTTCAAGCATAATTTTCATTCCTTCTTCTCTGGCTTTTTTTCTTATTTCATCAACTGACGCTTGATTGGTAATCAATTCGCGAACCGCGTCGGAAATATAAAGAATTTCAAAAATTCCAATTTGCCCGTGATAACCGGAAAATCCGCAAACACCGCAACCGTTTCCTTTATAAACCGTATCGGGCACTTCAATTTTCAATCCGGCTGATTTGGCGCTTTCTTTAAAAGCGCTGACTACTTCCTTGCTCGGCTTAATTGAACGCACGCAAGCGCCGCAAATTCTTCTGGCCAATCTTTGAGCGACAATAACATTAAGAGTTGAAGCGATTAAAAACGCCTGCACTCCCAAATCAATCAGCCGGGGAATTGTGGTTGGAGCGTCATTGGTATGAAGCGTTGAAAGCAAACGGTGGCCGGTTAAAGCGGCGTTAACCGCGATATCGGCGGTTTCCTGGTCGCGGATTTCGCCAACCATGATGATATCCGGATTTTGACGAACCAACGACCGCAAACCAGAAGCAAAAGTCAAACCGGCTTTGACATTTACCTGCGTTTGGTTAACGCCGGAAATATCGTATTCAATCGGGTCCTCAACGGTCGTAATATTGACCTGCGGAGTATTTAAAATCCCTAAAACAGAATAAAGAGTGGTTGTTTTTCCGGAGCCGGTAGGACCGGTGACCAAAATCATGCCGCGCGGTTTTTTAATAGCTGATTCCAGTTTCGTCAAATCATCGTTAGAAATTCCCAATTCATAGAGAGTCAGCGGCCGCAATGACCCTTTCAAAAGCCGCATTTCCGCTTTTTCGCCGTGAAAAGTCGGTATAACCGAAACCCGGACATCTATAAATTGATCTTCCAATGGAAAACGAAATCTGCCGTCCTGCGGCGCGTTATGAATGTCAATTTGCAAATTAGCCAGAACTTTTACCCGCGCCACCAGAACATCGGCGATTATTTTCGGCAAAGTCAAAATTTCATTTAAAATGCCGTCTATCCTGTACCTAACCGTCAATTTATTTTCAAACGGCTCAAAATGAATGTCCGAAGAACCCATAGTCGCCGCGTGCTCAATGATTGTGTTGACGATACTGATAATCGGCACGGATTCGATCATTTTTATCGCGTCTATCATTCCGGCCATGCCCATTGATTCGCTAAGATTTTCTTCAATAATTTTATTGAAATCTTCGCTGATTTTTCTTTTATATTGCTTGAGCCCGTATTTTAAGTCAGTGGAAGAAATCAAATAAACATCAAACCAGGCGTTGAGTTTTGTCCTTAAATATTGAAGCGTCTGAAAATCTTCCGGGTCGATCATCGCCAATTTGCCTCTTCTTTTCTCTTTTTCAAATTCAAATAAAATCACGCCGCGGCTTTTGGCATACGCTTCTGGAATCAGTTCCAAAATTTCCTGCGGAATAGTTACGGATTTTAAATTAATTACTTTTACGCCGAAAAATTCGGCGATGCTGTCTATTAAGTATTTTTCGTTAATCAATCCCTTGCCGATTAAAACATCAAGGACATTCCGGCCGCTGCGTTCGGCTTCAGCCAAAGCAACGGTAAAATCTTTTTCCTCAACCAATTCCGATTTCTTGATTATTTTTTTTATGTCTTCTTGAAGTAAATGCATA
>JBBTZV010000018.1:0-1220 GCA_038061215.1 Patescibacteria group bacterium | reverse complement strand
GAACATAATCCCCAGCCGCAAGCCGGACATTTATTGCAACCCTCCTGTTTAACCAATTCAGCGCTGCAAGAAGGGCAATTTTTTAATGTTTTGGGATTTACAAAATTATTATTATTCGGCGCCGGCGAGAGCCCCAAGCTGCCAATATCCGTTTTTACTCCAGCTTCGGCGTAAACAGCCGGCCCTTTGGCTTTTTCGTCCGTGATAACCGCCAATCTGGTAATTTCTTTCGGTTTCTTCTTGGTGCTGCCGCCAACTAAAACTTGCGTATGAAGAGATTTATCGCGATAAACCGTCACTCCTTTGCATCCCAATTCATAAGCCATCAAATACGCTTTTTTTATGTCGTCAACCGTGGCTTCAGCCGGAAAATTATTGGTTTTAGAGATTGAAGAATCAACCCATTTTTGAAAAGCCGCCAAAACCCTGACATGATCGGCCGGCGCGATGTCCATTGCCGTAACAAACACTTTTTTAACGGCTTCCGGAACATAAGGAATCCCCTGCACGCTGCCGTTCAAAGACGCCGTGTCTTTAATTAAATCTTCATCCATCAGCCCTTCGCGCCTCATTTTTTCTTCAAAAACCGGGTCAATGTAGTAAAAACTGCCTATTGCCACATTTTTTTCAAAAACCAAACTGTAAACCGGTTCAATGCCGGAAGAACAACCGGCAAGCATGCTGATTGAACCGGTTGGCGCGATAACAGTGTTAAAAGCGTTGCGAATGCCGTATTTCTTAATTTTATTCGCCAAAGCCGCCCAATCAAAATGCCATGATTTTTTATCCTTAAATCCGCTAAACGGCATTTTTCCTTCTTTGTAAAATGACTTGTCAAAATAAGGCATTCTTCCGCGCTCTTTGGACAGCTCCAAGCTGGCGATTTTGGAATAATAACCGATGAATTCCATCAGCTCTTCCATAAATTCCAAGCATTTTTTTGAAGCGTAAGGAATTTCCAATTCGTAAAGCAAATCGCCCAAGCCCATTATTCCCAGTCCGAGCTTTCTGGTGCTCAATGTCATTTCCTCAATTTCTTTTAACGGATATTTATTGATATCAACGACGTTGTCCAGAAACTTAGTGGCGATTTTCGCGTCAATGGCCAATTGCTGCCAATCAAATTTCGGCTTCTTGTCGCCGTTTCTTTTGATATAATTCCAAACATTGATTGAACCCAGATTGCAGCTTTCGTACGGATAAAGCAAAACTTCGCCGCA
>JBBTZV010000017.1:0-4402 GCA_038061215.1 Patescibacteria group bacterium | reverse complement strand
TGCGCCCATGTGGAATCGAACCACAATCTCATCCTTCGCAGGGATACACTCTATCCATTGAGCTATGGGCGCATTTATGCTCATAGTTTAATATATCCATCCTTTATCATTTTTTCAATATAAACTTTTCTTTTTAAATTTTTAATTTTTCTTTCAATTTTTCTTGCTATTTCAATATAAAAATTTTCCTTGTCCACTCCGACCTTCGCAAAGCGAAGCGTCGGCTTTGAACGACGAGGGCGTTTAATTAGAATCCAATTAATTTCAAAAACGAATCAATCGCTGATTGGGAAATTTCTTCTTCCGGCGCGAATTTCAGCAAAAAATTTTTTATTTTTTCTTCGTCTTTTGAATAAAAATTTATTTTGAAATACGGCGCTAATTTTGATTTGAATTTTACGGCCAATTCTTTATATTCTTCGTTTGCCGAAGAATTAACGCCGAAGCTTTCAATATTTTCCATCGGATAAAATTTTTTTCCCTCGCCGCTGTTCGCCAATTTAATTTCAATCCCTTTTTCGTCGATTTTAATCTCCCAAATCGCCGGAAATTTTCCGGCCAAATAATTAATCAGCAAAAAAGCGATAACGATAAAAATCGCGAACAAAAAATTTTTCTGCCAAACCGCGAAAGCGAACAAAATAATCGCCGCAATCAAACTCAGCCAGCGCCAGGAAATATCTTTGGGCTGATATTCGTATTCCGGAGTCTGCCAGATTATTTCATTTTCATTTGTTTTTTTAAGCATCGGCGGAGAGGGTGGGATTCGAACCCACGGTCCGGTTTCCCGAACAACTTCTTAGCAGGAAGCTGCTTTCGACCGCTCAGCCACCTCTCCTAAAATCCTTGTAATTATCGCAAATTCCTGCTAATTTTACAAGATGCCGAAAATTGAAAATTCAAAATTGAAAATTGAAAATTTGCTGCCGAGGCCTCCTATTGTAGTTGTTATGGGCCATGTTGACCACGGCAAATCAAGTTTGCTTGATTTTATCCGCAAAACCAACATTGTCGCCAAAGAAGCCGGCGGCATCACTCAATCAATCGGCGCTTATGAGGTTGAACATCATTCGACAAGCTCGGGACAAGCAAAACTCATAACTTTTATAGACACTCCGGGACACGAAGCGTTTTTCAAGATGCGCAGCCGAGGCGCCAAAGCCGCGGACTTGGCGATTCTGGTAGTGGCGGCTGACGACGGCGTCAAACCCCAAACTTTGGAATCAATTAAAATTTTGAATTTAGCCAACACTCCTTTTATAGTGGCAATCAACAAAATAGACAAACCCAACGCAGATATTGAAAAAATAAAAAACGACTTGACCGCAAACGGCGTTCTTTTGGAGGGCTACGGCGGCAATGTTTCCTGGCAGGCGATTTCCGCTAAAACCGGCGAAGGCGTTAATGAACTTTTGGATTTGATTTTACTCTCCGCTGAAATGGAAAATCTGACCTATGACCCGAAAGAAAAAGCCCAAGGATTTATTATTGAAGCAAAAACCGATTCCAGCTTAGGGAATATCGCGATTGCCATTGTTAAAAACGGCGTTCTGAAAGTCGGCGATCTAATTGCCACGCCGACCGTCATCGGAAAAATAAAAATTCTGGAAAATTTCTTAAGCAAGAAAGTTAAAAAACTTGAACCATCGGCGCCGGCTTTGATTTCCGCATTCAACAATCTGCCGCAAATCGGCGAAGAATTTATCGCCGGCCATGATATTGACGTTGAAACGGAACGGAAAATCGTTCCGGAAATCGCAAAAAATAAAATCGCGGCGCATCTGCCTACATTGAATCTGATTATTAAAGCCGATGTTTCCGGTTCCTTGGAAACCCTTTCGGAAATCATCAGGAATATTAAATATGAAAATGTCGGCATTAATGTCATAAACGAATCAATCGGTAAAATCACCGACGGCGACGTAAAATCAGCTCTGCCCGGCAGAGCGATAATTCTCGGCTTCAAAACAAAATCGACAAAAATAGCCGAAAGATTAGCCAAGGATCAAAATATTAAAATTATCGTTTCCGAAATTATTTACGAGCTGATTGAAGCGATTAACAATGAAGCCAAACTGATTGAAAAACCGCAACCGCTCGCCGAAGCGGAAATATTGAAAATTTTCAGCCAAAAGGGAAAAAAACAGCTGATTGGCGGGAAAGTCCTTTTCGGCTCAATTAAAAAAAACAGCCGCTTGAAAATTTTAAGAAACAACGAAGAAATCGGCATGGGAAAAGTTTTAAATTTAAAGCGTCAAAAACAAGAAATCAACGAAACTAAAGAAAACGAAGAATGCGGAATAATGTTTGAATCCGATGTTCAAATCAACGAAGGCGACCGCTTAATCTGGCAGTTGAAATAATAATGAAATAATTGAAAATCTCCTATATTTGCGATAATATGTAAAATAAATTAAGGCCTGGTAGCCAAGTGGCAAGGCGGTTCTCTGCAAAAGAACTATACGGGAGTTCAATTCTCCCCCAGGCCTCATTGCCTGCCTGCTGGCAGGTAGGCCCGGGTGGCGGAATGGTATACGCGCACGACTTAAAATTGTGTGGAGCAATCCATGTGGGTTCGAGTCCCACCCCGGGCATTTATCACAAAAACATCCTTGATATGTCAAGGATGTTTTTTGTTTTGTGCGCGATGCAGGGATTGAACCTGCGACCTTTTCAATGTCAATGAAACGCTCTACCACTGAGCTAATCGCGCAATTTTATTTCACGCTCAATATTATTCTTTTTTTAAATATTTTCATTCGCCTTCGGCGAATAAACGCTCTTCCTGGGCGATTTTATTTTTTTTAAAATGTCGCCCGTTGAAAGCTTTGCTTTCAACCCACTGAACTAATCGCGCAATTTTGTGCGAGTGGAAGGAATCGAACCTTCGACCTCCATATTATCAGTATGGCGTTCTACCACTGAACTACACTCGCATATTTATAATTTAAATTTTTACTACGGAACATAACAGCGTTCTCCCCGGGCGATTTCAATTTTCTATAAATCGCCCGTTGACCGATTATAAATTTTGCGGAGCAAAATTTATTCGGTCAACCCACTGAGCCACACTCGCAAATCACACATGCATTCGTCAGTCCTTCATTATCCCGATTTTTTTCAATCCGTCAAAATTAATCCTGACTGCCTGCCGGCTGTCATTCGTTGAAACTTCCAGCGCCTTGCCGACATTAGCGAATAAAAACTTGATTGAATAGACAATAAATAACGATAAAAAAACAAACAACAGCCCGCTGACGATTATGAATATTGATTCCTTGTTTTTCATATATTATTGATTTGCCTCCGCGTAAAACATTATGCCATTAAGAGTCGCTTTATATTCCTTGTCCGTCTGGCTGAAATCCAAAGTATTCAATTTAACAGAATAATTGCTTTTTTCAATGGTCTTCAAAAAATTGATTAAATTTTCCAAATTGCCGTTGGCATTAATGGCAACGCCGATTTCTTTTAATCCGGATTGAGCCGATTCTTTTTCATCGGAAAAATTTGAAACAACGCTTACTTGATTTTGATTGGCGATTATTTTTATGTCTTTATTAAAATTAACCAATTGATCTTTGGTTTGAACAAAATTATTTAACTCTAAAAGATACGGTTTAATTTTATTAATATCGGAACGCAGCAGATTTGACCCTTCGTAAATTTGAGAATAAGAATTTATATCTTTTTTTATGTTTTCAGCCGAATTTATTTTATCCAAAATATCAAACCGCAAATAAATTAGGCCGCCCGCCATCGCCAAAAACAATATTAACCAAAATACAATTTTAATTGCCGGTTGATGATTCATGATTGATTTCGTATATAATTATATTAGATATGGACCATTCAATCAATATTATTGACGGAAGGAATTTGCGATACCCTGCTCTTCTTAGGGAAATTCCAAATGCTCCGGAAAAAATTTATATTCTTGGAAAATTGCCGCCGGAAGAATCGTTAAAAATCGCGATAGTCGGCACCAGAAAAGCCACTGACCAAGGAAGAATAATCGCCAAAAAATTAGCGGAAAAGCTAACGAATTTGGGAATAGTTATTGTTAGCGGATTGGCCATGGGCATTGACACCGCGGCCCATGAAGGCGCGGTTGTTGCCAACGGAAAAACCATCGCGGTTTTGGCCAATGGCTTGGATAAAATCTATCCGGCTCAAAATGAAAATTTAGCCAAAAAAATTCTGGAATTAAACGGCGCGATAATTTCGGAATACGAACCGGGAAAACCGGCGTTAGAGCACCAATTTTTAGAAAGAAACAGAATTGTCAGCGGGTTAAGCGTCGCCACAATAGTCATTGAAGCGCCTGAAAGGTCAGGCTCTTTAGTCACCGCCCGCTTGGCCGCGGAGCAAGGACGGGAAGTTTTTGTTTTCCCGGGCCCGA
>JBBTZV010000016.1:0-6110 GCA_038061215.1 Patescibacteria group bacterium | reverse complement strand
CGCAAGACTAAAACTCAAAGGAATAGACGGGGACCCGCACAAGCGGTGGAGCATGAGGTTTAATTCGATGGTACGCGAGGAACCTTACCAGGGCTTGAAATTCTAATGAAGATTATCCGAAAGGATGGTCGTCTTTGCTTTTAGTAAAGACATTAGAACAGGTGCTGCACGGTTGTCGTCAGCTCGTGATTTGAATTGTTCCCTTAAGTGGGGTAACGAGCGCAACCCCTATCCCGTGTTATATGTGTCACGGGAGACTGACGGTTTTTAACCGAAGGAGGGTGGGGATGACGTCAAATCAGCGTGGCCCTCTGATGTCCTGGGCAACACTCATGCTACAATGGTTGGTACAAAGGGTTGCCAAATCGCAAGATGGAGCCAATCCCAAAAAGCCGACCCCAGTTCGGATTGAAGGCTGAAACTCGCCTTCATGAAGTTGGAATCGCTAGTAATCGCGCATCAGCTACGGCGCGGTGAATACGTTCTCGGGTCCTGTACTCACCGCCTGTCACGTCAGGGGAGCCGGGAAGAGGTGAAGTCCGATTTCGGTCGGGTCAACTTCAGCTCGGTGACATGGACGAAGTCATAACAAGGCACGGGTAGCGGAAGCTGCTCGTGGAACAATTAATTTATACAAATTGTGTCGATTAAAAAAGGTGTTGGTCGCGGAGCCTCAAGTCGCGACTGTGGGACAACTAAAAAAGTTCTTAATTTATATTGAATTATGAAATGCCGGCGCGAGCCGGCTTTTTATTTTTTCAACGATACTTTATACTTATGGATATGGTTATCGCGCCGCGAAAAATTCTTTTGGTTGAAGACGACCCTTTTTTGTCTTCATTATTGAAAAACCGCTTGCAAAAAGAGGGCTTTGACATTACTTTGGCGAAGGACGGACAAGAGTGCATTGACCAGTTGAAAAATCTTCAGCCTGATTTGATGCTTTTGGATTTGATTTTGCCGAAAAAAACCGGCTTTGAAGTGATGGAGGAAATCCGTCTTGACCCGCAGTTTTACGGCAAGAACGTTCCGATAGTCGTGATTTCCAATTTGGGTCAGCGGGAAGACATCGCGAAAAGCCGGCAATTGGGAGCCATTGATTATTATGTCAAAGCGAAAATTTCCATTGACGAACTGATTCAAAAAATCAAGGAATTTTTGGTTAAGTAGATTATTCACGGAAGTTATCCACATGATTGTTTTGATAATGAATATAATGAGTTATAATAATTAAATATACAAAAAGGTCGAAAATCAACGAATAGCGAATAAAATACGAATATACAAATTTTTATGCATAAGGGATTTACTTTATTGGAGCTTTTAATCGTTATCGGCATTATGGCTATTTTGGTCACTGCCGCGACCATTGTGTTGAATCCGGCGGAATTATTAAAACAAGCGAGAGACTCGCAAAGATTGTCCGATTTGGACGCCATAAAAACTGCGATTGCTCTGCATTTAGCCACTGGCAATATTCCGGACGTGTATTTTGGAGCTACTGGTACGATTGCTAAATGCACGGTTGCCACCACTTCGCCTTTTACAGCGACTGGAAATGGTTGTGGTTCTGGACTAGCAACCAGCTCTCGTATAGTTACCGGCGGCGGTTGGGTTGCCGTTAATTTAACCGATGTTCCCGGAGGCGTTGCTCCATTGGGCGTGCTTCCAATGGATCCAACGAATGCAGGTGATTATCTGTATGCTTACGCCGCTAATGACAGCACCAATGTTTTTGAAATCAATACGAGAATGGAAAGCGCTAAATACGGAAGCGGCACCGCAAATAAAATGTCAAACACAAACGACGGCGGTTCCAATGATAATTGGTATGAAATAGGTACGAGTTTGACTTTATAGTTTGACGAGATGATATTTTATCTTTCTTTAATTATCTTGATTTTAGCCTTGGGAGCGCAGATTATTCTGCGCTCTTTTGGCATTAAGCTGCGAAATTACAAATTTTTACGAATACACGAAAAGAAAATTTTTAAGTACATTTTTTATTTTTCTATTTTTGCTGTTTTCTCTTTTCTTTTTTACGATTCTTATTTGCAGTATTCCGTTTGGTCTCAAAATGAAGTTACAAAATTATTTTTGCCCCCTCATCAACCGATAAATTATTTTTTGTTTTATGTCGGGATGAAATTTTTCGGCCCTTATTTAATTTCTCTGGTTTTCGCGTTTTTATTTTTTTTCGTCGCCAAATATCTCAATAAAAAATATCAAGAGCGATTTTTTTACGAGGAAGAATTTTTTATCGGCGCTTTGGCGATTTTTTTAATCGGCTATCCGCTGGCGATTTTTTATTTAATCGGCGTGATTTCAATTTATTTGCTGGCGCATTTTGTTCTTGCCGGCGCGAGCAAAAATTTCGGCGAACGTTTGTCCACATATTATTTGTGGCTGCCAATCGCCATTTCTGTTATACTAATAAGTGAATGGCTAGTCGGTTTGGAATGGTGGAGACTATTGAAAATATAAATAAAATAAGGACTTCGTAAGTCCTTAGGACTTACGAAGTCCCCTAATTTTAAAATTTAAATAAATGCCTTTTTTTATCTACAAAGCTTTAAACAGCGCCGGCGGGGAAACCCAAGGGGAAATTCAGGCGGATAATAAGAAAACAGCCATTGATTATTTGAAGCGCGACAAACTCACCCCGCTTTATATTGAAGAAAAAGGAAAATTTGAAAAAAGCCAATTTTCCATATTTTCCAATTTTACGATTTTTGAACGGGGGATTAACGCGACGGATCGTATTTTTTTGACGCGGCATCTCGCCGCGATTTTGAAATCCGGAATTAATTTGCGCGAAGCCCTTGAAGTTTTGCAGGAAGACGTGCAAAAGCCGATACTCAAAAAAATTTTGGTTGACGCCAAAAAAAATCTGGAAAAAGGCCAGCCGCTTTCAATGACTTTTGCGGCTTACGACAAATACTTTTCGCCGGTTTTTATCGGATTGATTCGCGCCGGCGAATCCAGCGGAACTTTGGAAGATACTTTGGAAAACTTGGGAGAACAGCTTCAGCGCGATTACGAATTGAGAAAAAAAGTCCAGTCAGCGATGATTTATCCGGCGATTCTTATGTTCGCCAGCTCTTTGATTATTGTTTTGCTTTTGACTTTCGTGATGCCGCGCTTGACCAAGGCCCTGCTTCAGACAAAAGTGAAATTGCCGGCGATTACCAGATTTTTTATCGGCGTCAGCGATATTCTGTCGGTTCAGCCGATTTTGACAATTGCGGTTTTTATCGGCGCGATTATTTTTCTGGTTTTGTTTTTCCGGCATCAAAAAGGAAAACAAATTTTTTTAAAATTATTGCAAAAAATTCCCATTAGCCGCGAATTGATAAAACGGCTCGCCTTGGCGAGATTTAGCCGGACTTTTCTCAATCTTTTGAAAAGCGGAATGCCGGCTTTGGAAGCGATAAAAATCACCGCCCAGACAGTCGGCAATAAAAATTACGAGGACGCGCTTTTGAGCATTGCCGAAGACATTAAAAAAGGCAGTCCCTTGAACCAATCGTTCAAAAAAAGAATTTATCTTTTTCCCCAGCTTGTGGTCAGTATCATCGGCATCGGCGAGCGCACCGGCACTTTGGAACGCGCCTTGAAAACCATTTCCGATTATTACGAAGAGGAAGTTGACCGCATTTTGAAAAATTTGGTTTCGCTTTTGGAGCCATTGATGCTGGTTATCATGGGTTTTGTCATCGCCGGCATCGCGCTGTCAATTCTTTTGCCGATTTATCAACTCGTGAGCAGTTTCAGGTAAAAGCTGATAAGCTGATAAGATTATGACAGCTTCTTTTTATGGAAAATTATGAAGAAAAAAACACTTATCAGCTTATCAGCTTTTCAGCTTTTAAGCTCAATAAGGGGTTTACTCTTTTAGAACTTCTTTTAGTGATGGCGATTTTGATTATTTTGGGAACCGTTGCCTTTAACGCGTATTACAATTTTCAACTTGAAGTGAAAGTTGATGAAGAAGCCAATCGCATAAAACAAATTTTAAGGCAAGTCCAGCAGAAAGCAATTTCCGGAGAGCAAAACGCCAAATGGGGAGCGAGGTTCGTCAACGCGACATCAAGCGACCAGTATTACGATGTTTTTTACGGCAACAGTTATTCAGCCGGCACTTCCACCGACCGTTATTATTTGGCAACGGGAATTGATTTTACTTCGCCTTCTTCAAGTTCCACTTTGGATGTAATTTTCAATAAAAGAACAGGAATTAATTCTTCTTCGTCGGATATCACAATTACGATTAAGACCGAAACTTCGGATATAATCAAAAGCGTTACAACAACCGCAAGAGGACTGATACAATGAAAAACAATAGGGGTCAAATTCTCACCGAGCTTATCATCGCCATTGCCATTACCGCGGTTTTGGCCGCTATCGGCGCGCAATTATTGAATGTCAGTTTGTATTCAGCCGGCGTTTCCGAAGACCGGCAAGCGGCTTCTCGTTTGGCTGAAGAAATTTTTGAGGCTTTGCGCGCGATTACTTTCAGCAATACAACTTCTACGCAGGGCTGGAACCGATTATATTTGCCTCCAGAAGGAACGGGTAACGCCACCAGTTCCAAGGGAGCAAGTAATTCTTATTACGTGACAATTGTCGCTAATCAATGGCAAATCGCTTCCGGAACAGAAGATGTTATTTTGGAAGAAAAAACTTTTACCCGCCGGTTTTTCGTTGAAAATATCTGCCGTGATAATACTAGTCATAGCATTTCTACAACCACGATTACCACTTGTCTTGGCGGAACCTATGAAGACCCGGGCGGTCAAAAAGTGACGGTAACGGTTTCCAAAACTAACGCTCCAGATTTTGAATTTTCCGAATATTTTACGAGGTATTTGAACGAATCATCACCGCAAAACAGCTGGCAAACGCAAACCTGCAGCGTTGTCAACTCAACTTCTTCGCCAACGGTTTACTGCAGCAATGACGGCAAGATTGACGCGAATACTAATTGTTCCGGAGTATCCACTTGCTTAAGAATCAAACAGCAGTAAAAACAGAAGATATAATAAGATATAATGCAGATATAATAAGATATAATGCGTAAAAATATTGATTTTTAATGGAATGATGATATGCGTCAAATTATCGCTGGAGCGATAATTTGACGCATATGGGAGAAAAGAGTATTATGTGAGGAAAGAGGAAAGAGTATTATTTTTTAAAAAAAATATGGGAAAAATTAAAAAGAACCGTGAAAATAAATTAAAATTTGCCGTATATAAAAATAAGGATTTAATTATTGAACGTTTAAAAGAGGAATGGAAAGAGGCAGAAGAAATTTTAGCGCGGCAAAAAAGAAAAGAACAATTAATTGAATTAGCTAAAAGCGCTGGTGTTGCCGCGGGCAAGGGATTATTAACATTGTTGTTGGTTGGCGGCGTTATGACCGTTGCCGCAATAGCGCCAAATATTTTTTCCGCAATCGGCCGTTCTATAAAAAGCCGCCGTTGTTTTGACAAAAAACAGTTCAACAAAGAAAAACGTTATTTTAAAAGGCACGGATTGATTGAGATTAAAAAGATTGACAATAATACTTTTAAAATATATCTGACAGAAAAAGGGGAGCGTCTAGCGATGGAAGACGCTTTTAAAAATTTTAAAATTCAAAAACCTCAGAGAGACGGATATTGGCGGATGGTAATGTTTGATATTCCAGATAAGCATAAATGGACGCGCGATATTTTTCGGCAAAAATTAAGAATAATGGGATTTTATCAATTGCAGGAGAGTGTTTTTATTTTGCCCTATCCTTGCGAAAAAGAAGTAAGTCTACTTGTGGAGATATTAAATATCGTTGATTTTATATATTTAATAAAAACAAAGGATTTTTCAGATAATAAAGAATTAAAAGAGATGTTTGATTGATTTTTAATGGAATGATGATATGCGTCAAATTATCGCTGGAGCGATAATTTGACGCATGTCATAAATTAAAGTTATCCACAAGGTTAATAATGTGAAAAACGCCGTATTTTTGATATAATAATTATAAGAATCTCAAGCGCTATTTATCTCAAGCGCTATTTACAATTTACGTTTTATAACGAGTTTATGAAAAAATTTGGAAAGTTTTT
>JBBTZV010000015.1:4445-10589 GCA_038061215.1 Patescibacteria group bacterium | reverse complement strand
TGGTGGACCTAAGGAGAATCGAACTCCTACCTTCTCCATGCCATGGAGACGTTCTACCACTATACTATAGGCCCATTGCTTGACATTTAACATCTGACATCTAACAACCTACAATTTACAACAATTTTATAATAAAAACGCGCAATCTTGCAACTATAAGCTAAAAGCTATAAGCTAAAATCATAAATAGCCCTCGTAGTTCAATGGACAGAACAATGCCGTCCTAAGGCGGAAATGGGAGTTCGATTCTTCCCGAGGGCATGGAGGGTTGGCAGAGTGGCCTAACGCGCCGCACTCGAAATGCGGTTGGGGAGAAATCCCCTCACAGGTTCAAATCCTGTACCCTCCGCCTTCACTCGCCGAAGCGAGCTACGGCGGACGCAGTCCGCAAGTAAATCGCAAAGGAAAGCAAATTTCAAAAAAATATATGTCCTTAAATTCTTCAATCGTAAAAATTGTCAAAAAAGTTATGCCCGCGGTGGTTTCAATCGTTATTTCGGAAAATATTGAAAGCATTCCGAAGCAGTTAATCAATCTGCGGCTAAAGAAAAAATTGAAAAGGTACACCGACACCTTCGGCGATATTGAAGTGGGCGGGGGCTCGGGATTTATTGTTGACGAATCCGGCATTGTTCTGACAAACAAACATATTGTCATTGATTCAAAAGCGAAATACGAAATCATCGTTGATGGCGGCCAAAAATACAAAGCCGAAATTTTAGCCAGAGACCCCATCAATGACATCGCCATTCTCAAAATCGCCGGCTTAAATTCAAATGAAAAATTTCCAATCGCGGAACTGGGAGATTCGGACGAATTGGAACTGGGAGAACCGGTGGCGGCTTTCGGCAATGTTCTTGGAATTTTCAGAAATACGGTTTCTTCCGGCATTATTTCCGGCCTTTTGCGTTCAATTTCCGCCCGCGTTGATTTCAATTCTTTAAGCCAGGAAATGCGAGGGCTGATTCAAACCGACGCCGCCATTAATCCGGGAAATTCCGGCGGGCCTTTGGTTAACGAAAAAGGACGGATAATCGGCATTAACACGGTGGCGGTTTTCGGCGCGGAAAACATTGGCTTGGCCATCCCCATCAATGTTGTTAAAAAAGATTTGGCTGATTTAAAAGAATTCGGCCGAATCAAACAGCCGCTTCTTGGCGTCCGCTATGCTTCAATCAATGAAAATATAAGAAATAAATTCAATCTTCTCTGCGATTATGGCGCTTTAATCATAAACGAAGGCCCAAATCGTCCCGGCGTTGTTCCGAATTCGCCGGCTGATTTGGCCGGGCTTAAAGAAGGAGACGTGATTTTATCAATCAACGCAGAAAAAATCACTCCGGAAAAAATCATCGCCGATTTTCTGGAAAAATATTCTGCCGGCGACGCGCTTACGCTTAAAGTATTGCGAGGCAAAAAAGAATTTGAAACAAAGGCGGTATTAGCCGAAAGAAAATAAATTAATAAATATATTCATCAACCAGTAGCTCCTCTTTGTCGAAAAGAAACAATCGGTCGTGAGAAGAATCAAAACGAAAATCTTCGTTAATCCAAATCCGCCATTCATTGGACAAAAAATCATTGTCCTGACTATATTTCTTAAAACAAGCCGCGTGGCTGATGGTGTTTAAAAACGCCCGGCAGGCGTTGCCCTGGTCAGTGCCGGGCAAAGAATTGTAAAAATTCACGTCCGGCATTTTGCATCTTCCCAAAGACATCAAATAGGACTGGCATTGGCCGGAAAAGCCGGAGTATTCCGAACGTTCAATCCCCGGACAATTATTCGGCAAATCCGGATTAAAATCGTAAAAATTATTCAAATAACCGCTGCATTTATTAAGCCGCAAATTTCTGCTGAACGGACTTTTGCTGCTGTAAAAAATTAAATAATTGCTGCCGGACAAAACAATGTCTTCTTCCTTGTTGCCGCTTTCAGGATTATAAATTTTAATCGCTTGGGGAATAATAAATTCATAACGATTGCCTTTTATTTTCCAGCCGCTGATGTTGATTGATTCGTCTTTTTTCGGATAAGAATAAAGCTGGATGCTTTTTGGATTATTTCCGTAAGAATAAACGGAAACCGAAGAAATTTGAATTTTTTCAAAATAAGAAGAAAGTTTTTCGCGGGTAAAACCGGCCGGAATTTTATAATCCGGAATTTCTTCAATCTGTTCTTGAACGGACGGAACCGACGGCTCTGTTTCCGGCGCTTTATAAGCCGGCGCTTTTGGCGAAAATCTTATCGGCTTAAAAGAAAATAAATCAATTTTATCTTTTAAGAACGGCGCCTGGCTGACGGCGTAAACAATAACACCCGCGACAATAATAAAAAGAATGGCGATTTTGAGAAACTGCATGGTTATATCAAGCCCCTTAGCGAAACTTAAAACTAATCGCGAATTCAACGCCGGCGCTAGACGGAATAATTTTAGAAATCGGCAATTCAATTTCGCTGAAGCGGCTGTCCGAAACCAACCTGCCCTTAAATTCCAGAGCTTTCTGCTCGCTTTGAGCCAAACCGTTGATAAAAATCGGCGAATCTGGCGATTGAATGGAAATTCGTTTAAAAACAATATCATCGCCGGCTTTATTTTTGATATTTTCCAGCAATTCCGACCGCTGCAGCCTGCTCTCATAAGCCAAGACCGCCAAATTTATCTCTTTATTGACATCCGCAACCTCTTTTTGAAGCCTGTTGAATTCCGCCATTGACGAATCCGGCTGGTTTTGACTGGCCGTTAAAACAGAAAACTGATTATTCAGGTTGCCGATTATTTTTGCCAAAAAACCGTCGGCTGAAATAAAAATAATTAAAACCGTCATTAAAAAAGCCAAAGCGATGTTCCGCCAAATTTTCAAAAAAACCGCTGTTTGCTGTTTGTAAAATTCCTTTTCCGTGCCGATTTTGGACAAACTGATGATTGAATCCTGAAAACGAGGCATTAATCCCCTAAGCGCCGCTCCCAAAGCCAAAAACCAATCCCTTTCAAAATTTTTAAAATTCTTCAATGTTAAAATCTGGGAATTAAAAGAAAAATTTTTGGAAACAATTTCGGCGATTTCTTCAATAAGCCCGTGACTGGAAATAAAAATGGCGTTCGTCTGATGCCCCCAATGAGTGCTTGAAAAATTCAAAACTTTTTTGATTTCTTCAACAATCAATTTTTTGAAAGACTCAAAAGCCACCCGCCGTTCATTGCCGTAAACCGACTGCCAAGAAACAAAGTGATTGAAATACAGATTGCTGTTTTTTATCAAGCTGAAACTTAACCCGTTGGCGCCGACATTGAATAAAATAAAAGGATTTTGCGGATTAACGGCTTCTCCCAATTCCGACGCCAATCTTGCCAATGAAAGGCTGGAAAATTCAATCGCCACCGGCACAAATCCGGCTTCTCTCAATGAATCGTCCAGTTCGTCAATTAATTCCGATTGAATGAAAGCCCCGAGAATTTCCAATCCGTTTTCACGGCTTTTGCCAACCGCCTGCCAATCCGAATAAGCGCGCTCAAAATCAATGGGCGAAATCATCTGAAGGTTTAATTTAGCCGCTTCTTCAAGTTGGGTTTCCGCCGATTCCGGCAAATTGAAAATCTGGGCGTAAACATTATTATCGGGAATCGTCGCGATAACGCAAATTTTTTTTCTAGAATAGCTCGCGATTTGCGAATGGAGCTGGCTTAAAGCTTTTATGAAATTCTGGCGGTTCTGAATTTTGCCGTCTTTTATCGTTTCCGGTTCAAGTTTAACCGAAGCGGAAAAAACTTTCTCTTTTTTAATATAAGCAAACCTTAAATTAAGGTCGTTGATCTCCAATCCGCCAACCAGCGGCTGATAAGAAAATAATTTTAAAATTTTTTTGAACATGATTATTTTTGCGATTACGCTTCTTCTTCGGATATTTCTTTTGCCGGTATCAATTTCGGGTCAGTCGGCAGAGTAAAATAAAAAATACTGCCTCTGTTTAATTCGGATTCAACCCAAATGTCGCCGCCATGGCGCTTAATGATGTTTTTAACTATATAAAGCCCCAAACCAGAACCGTTGGGCGCGGTTTTAACTGCATTTTCAGCCCGAAAAAATTTAATGAATATTTTTTTAACGTCTTCTTTTGATATGCCGATGCCGGTATCTTTAACGCTTACTTGAGCATAGGGCTTGTCTTTTAATTTTTCAACGCTGACTGTTATTTCTCCGTTTTTCACGTTATAGCGAATGGCGTTATCCAGCAGATTAAGCAAAGCGATTTCCATTTTTTGAACGTCTATGTCCGCTTCAATTAGTTCGACCGGTTTCTTCAGATAAATTTTTACGCCGGCCGGGACAGATGTTTCCTCCGATTTTTTAATCGCGCTTTCAACAAAATCAACTAAATTGGATTTTTCAAAATTGTAGCCGTAACGGCCTTCTTCAATTTTGGAAACATCCAATAAATCATTGACGATTTTCAAAAGATGAGAGGCGGCCTGCAATCCCGTTTCAGCGGCCTGCTTCTGGCTTTCCGACAAAGATTCTTTGACTAAAGTTTCCAAAGCCCAGTTAATGGCCGTCAACGGCGTCCGCAATTGGTGGGCGGCGGTGGAAATAAATTCGTTTTTGGTTTTAAAAATGTTCAATTCGCGCGTGCGGTCGGAAATTATTTTCACAAAACCGGAAATCCCGCCTTTTGAATCGCTGATTTTATTGGTGGCGACTCTAATTTCAATCTTCGGCTCTTCAAAAGAAATATCAACCACTTGCGGATAAACATTAGACTCCGAATGTTTCACGATAACCGGCGCCAAAGAGGGGAAAAGCGTCTGGATTAAAATTTTCAGTTTCGGCTCTTTGATGTCGTTCGGGGAAAAAGAACGGCCGATAACTTCTTCAGAATTCAAATTAAAAATCTTTTCCGCCGCCTTGTTAAAAGCTAATATTTTAGAATCGCGGTCGTAAACAATGGCTCCGTCGCGCAGAGTTTCAATGACGGATTTGCTTAATTCGTCAAGCGCGAAATTATTTCCTCTGCCGCCGATGTCCGAAGATTCAACATTTGAAGATTTAAAAAAATTTTGAATAAAATTCATTTATATTGTCTCTATATCTCTAAACCATAAATCATATTGTCATATCTGTTTATGAAAAAGAGCTTGCTGTTTGAAATTTCAAGATTCGCCGCGTCGATTGCCGGCCGGACTTCGTTGAAAATTCCGGAAAAATTATTTTCATTGATGCTGATTTGATAGAGCGCGTCGCTGAAATAAACCGCTTTTTTGAAATAATCATCAGGCAAAGCCGGCGCTTTTATCGTATTATAATTTTCCGAAATGGCGCAATAAAGATTGTTTAGAGTAATCAGGCATTTATTCGGCAAAGTAAAAAAACTAAGATTGGCTTTTGAAACGCCGCCGGCGTCAATCAATTCCAGTTTTGATTTTTTCTGGAAATCAATGCTGAATTTTAGCCCCCAACTGCCGTCTTTGGCGAAATTGAGCGTCAAACCGTCGCCCTCGGCAAAAGGCGCGATGGTTTTCTTTTTGATGTTTATTTGCCACGCCTCGGCATTAACAAGATTTGAAGATTTCGGCGATAAAATAATTTTGTCGGCTGAAATCCATTTTAAATCAAAATCAATCTGATTCAATGATAAAATTTTCGTTGTTTTCGGTTTTGCGCCAATTAATTCCTTAATCATCAAATTACTAATTGCTGAATTGCCGCCGGATTTTTCCAAATAAGCGATTTTTGTTCCGTCCGGAGAAAAAGCGACGGCGGAAACATTTTGAACCAGCTGCCAGATTTTTTTATTTAAGTCGTAAATTTCAAAACTATCATGTTTAACGATGATTTTGCCACCGTCTTTATTGGCTTCAACTGATTGAATATTATCAATTTCACGGTCGCTGATTATTTCATCGTCGCCGTCTTCTTTTATTTTCAAAATCTGGCCGGCTTGGTTGGCGTAAAAAATATCATTAGTGGTTGTTGAATTCGCCAGCCAGTAATAAAAAGCCGGCTGGTCGCTGATGATTTTTAATTTTTGCGCCGTCGGCGACGTCAGTTGTAAATTGTCAGTTGTCAATCGTTTGTCAACAATCGGCGGCTGTAAAATCTCTTTTGATTTTTGCCAAGCGAAATAAGCGCCGAAAGCGATGGCGGAAA
>JBBTZV010000015.1:0-4345 GCA_038061215.1 Patescibacteria group bacterium | reverse complement strand
GCCCGGCTCTTTTAATTTCACCAATTCCGGATTAATGGTGTTCAGCAATAAATACGCGCCTAACAAAAGCGCGACTCCGGTAACCGCGCCCCAAATCCAAGCTCTGGCTTCGGTTTGCTGGGAAGCGCTGCCCGCGGAAACCGTGTGCAAAATTCCGCCGTAAATTATCGCGCCCAAAGCCGCCACTCCAACCGCCGCCAAGGCGTATCCATAAAACTTGCCGACTAAATCAGCGATGCCTGTCGGTTTATCTTTGCACCACGGATAATCATATTTTGAACAAGCAATATCAACCGAATCCCCAAAAACAACATTTGCAAAACTAAAAATAAATATTATTACAATAAAACTTAATAAAAATATTTTAGAAACTTTTTTCATTTTTTACCTAATTACTTAATTACTAATTTTATATTTTCACTCGCGAATTCCATTTCATCCAATAAATTCCTGATTGTCGCTTTAATGTCTATTTCAAAACCAGATGGCGCCGCAGACTCAATATTAAGTTCAAGCGACTGCGAATTTTCGCCGCTTTCCGCCGGCTGATTGTCAACCAACCATTCAAAAGAAATATTATTCAAATCTCTGATATTGAAGAAAAACGGATAAACCAAAAAAGAATTTTTTCCGGTATTGATTTCCGCATTCGGATAAGGGCTGTCTATGGCCGCTTCCGCGAAAACTATCGGAATCCTGACAATCTTGTCCAGTATTTCGTCTTTGTAATCAACAATGGTTATTCTTATTTCCGTTTCTTGTCCAGGATAATCGTCGGCAATAAAAGAATAAAATTTCAAGCCCAATCCCTTGCTTTCGTTTTGAACCAATTTATCGTTAACGTACCAGCGGACTTTCTTTTTTGACAAATCAGCGATTTTGCCGTTGTCAACCAATTCAAAACTGATTTTAATAAGCGACCCGCGAGTCGGCAAAATTTTACCGGAATACCAGCTCGGCGCGTAGCTGTTGGCTTGCCAGGAAACCATAAATTGCGGCGGAGTTTGGGCATGGACTAAGTAGAAAGCAGAAAGTAGAAAGTAGAAAGTAGAAAAAATTAAAACGGAGATTTTTAATTTTAATTTGTAATTTTTCATTTTGTTTTTCCGATTATTTCCGTTGCTTTGGGATGATTGGCAAGATAAATCGTTATGTTCATTCCAATGCTTTTAATCGGCAAAGCGCCGACGTAAGGTATTAATTCCACTATGCTGGCGGCTAAATCAGCGCCGGCTTTCACTCCTTTCATTCTAAAATAAAATTGCGTAACTGGAAAGGTTAAAATATCTATAATCCAAAAATCGTCTAATCCAAAAAAAACCAACACCAAGCCGACTATATCAAGCGGAATAATATATAAATTCAATAAAATTATCTCCGGCAATGATATTTTCTTTTGGTCCTCTTCCATAAATTATTTTTCCATCTCAAGCAATTCTTCCGGATTCGTCGTGATAATCTGATTCTCAAAATAAGACGGGACGATTTGAATTGCCGCGTGTTTCAAGCCGGCGAAAAACAGCCCTTCGCCGACCGCAGCTTCCAATAAAAGCCCTTTTTCCGCTTCGGAAAGATTAAACGCCTTAGCCACTTCTTCAATGGCGGCCGGCGCCTGTTTAAGCAAAAGCTGAATTGAAGAATTGGTGATAATCGGCCGGCCATAAGGAGAATTAAGAAAATCTTCCACGTTTTGAGTGATGGTCGTAAGCCCCAGATAATATTTCCGGCATCTTTTCGCCAAACTGAACAAAAAAGAAGCGCTGTCCGGATACTTCATCATCCACCAGGCCTCGTCAATGACTAAAATTCTTTTTTTCAATTCAGCGCGAATCAAATTCCACACGAAATTCAAAACCATATAAACGGCGATGGGCCGCAGTTCTTCTTCCAAATCGCGAACCGAAAAAACAATCAAACGGTTTTTGATGTCAACGTTGGTCGGCCGGTTGGTGAATCCGGCGTAAGTGCCTTTGGTGAATTTATAAAGCCGCTTGGCGAGCCCGGCTCCGCCTTCCATATTTTCCAAAACCGTTTGCAAATCCTCCAAAAGCGGCGGCTGAAGTTCGGCGAAATTCTCGGTTGCCGGAGTGATATTGCGCGAAGCGTAGGTCTCGGTAATCGCCCGGTCAATCATCGCGTCTTCTTCCGGAGTAATTTTGCCAAGCATCAATTTGAGCAAACCGGTCAGATTCAAAATGTGCGATTTGAAAACATCGGCCGGGTCTTCGCCTTTGGGAATAATCGGAATGTCAAAAGGATTAAGGGAATTTTCCGATGTCAAAGAAATTTTGAAAAAACTGCCGCCAACCGAACGCGCCAGTTTTTCGTATTCGTTTTCCGGGTCAATAATTAAAACATCTATGCCCATCATCAGCGAACGCAGAATTTCCAATTTTACGGAAAAAGATTTTCCGGCGCCGGCTTTGGCGAACACGACCGAATTGGCGTTTTCCAAAGAAAACCGGTCAAAAATTATCAAACTGTTGTTATGCCGATTGATGCCGTATAAAATCCCCTGTTCCGACGTCAAATCCATGGAAGCGAAAGGAAAAATTGAAGAAGCCGGCCCGGAATTAAACGGCGTATGAATGGAAAGTTTGTCCTGGCCCAAAGGCAAGGTTGAAGAAAATCCTTCAATCTGCTGGAAAATCGCCGGCTTGACGTAAACCAAGCGGCTTTCAAGCAAAGAATTGATGCGCTCTTCCAATTTATTCAATTCTTCCAGAGAATCCGCCTGAAGCGTCAGATAAACGCCGACATTGAACATTTTTTCCTGGCCCTGCTGCAAAACATCCCTAAGCGCTTCAATATCCTGATAGCCGGTTTCCAATTGTGGGTCGCGCACCAAGCCTTTTTCCTCCCGCTCCATCAATTGAGCTTCAATCTGGGCTGTTTTTTTGCGGAGATTTTTCAAAGATAAAGCCGTGTCAACCGGATGGAAAAAAATTGAAACATCCATCAAATTCGGCATATTGATTATTGAATTAAACCAGCCGCCGGACAGATAACGCGGATAAGTGAAAAGAAAAATCGTTTTAACGAATTTATCTCCGAGTTTCAAATAGCTCGGATTATTTTCTATGGCCGCCGGCGCAATCACGTTTTTAACGTCTTTTTCGCCGGCTTTATAAGATTGGGGTATTTTAATTTGTTCCATAATTATTGTTTGGCGATTTGCATTCCTTTTTTCTCAACAGCTTCGGGATTATAAAGATTATAAAACAATTCTATCAGTTCTTCGTCTTCCAGCGGCACGGCCCTTAATCCTATTTGCGACAAACCGCTGACGATAATTTCCGTCCGCTGGTTGATTTGCGCGATTTTCTGCTCAAATCCTTCTTCTCTTTCAACGGCCGTCTTCGGCTTTTCCCAAAATTTCAAAGAAGAAAGCAAATTTTCGCCGGCTTTTGAAATTTGGATCGGGTCGTACGGCACCACCGCGAAAAAAGTTTTCGCCATTACCGCGTTTTCCGCGACAAACGAACGGATAAATTCAATGTATTCGGCGATCTGATTCTTCAAAAGCTCGTTTGCTTCGGAATCCTCTTTTTCTTTCATCATTTTCAAATAATTTTCAATGTTCATTTTTCGGGAATGAATGACGAGTTGAACGGAAAAATTCAAAGTATTCAAAAAATTCTGGAAAGAATAAGCGATGAGATTCTGTTCTTCCTCTGATTTCAATTCAACATTGATGCCGGCAACCATAATTACCCGGCGCAAAGAGCCGTTTTTCAAAATAATCGTTCCGTTTTTGATTTCTTCTATATCAACGAATTGCTGGGTGGCGATGTTTTCTTGTTTTGCCATAATTTTAATCTTACCTGTAATCTATTCTTCTCGCAATTTCTTTTTCTCCGGTCAATTTTCTTAATGCCGCGAACCCTTCTTTTTGTTTTCTGCCCCAGTGCGCCGGCTGGCCTGATTTTTCCCTTTTGGGAATGGGATTTCTGGAAGTCATCAAATCCGTATAAAGTTTTTTAACGGACGGCATTTCCGAAAAAAAATCTTTCAAGTTTCTTCTTTGCGATTCCGCGCTTTGAATCCGAGGGATATTGATAATTTTCTCTTCCATTTGTCTTTGCCACAAATAAAGCCGCGGTCTCCAGAAAAAAAATAAAGCTCTTATGGCGATTTTGGGCAATGGCTGGCCGTTGTATTTAACGAATGCCAAAGAAATGGCGATTACCGCCAGAACAGCGGTGATGATAAACCAAATCCAGGTCTGCAAAGTGAAAAAAAGCAAAAAACTGACGCCGCCCGCGGCCGCCAAATACAAAAACTGCTTCAATGTCAGAGGCCCGACAATTTTGCTTTCAACGTCAATAAATTGAGGAGTTTGAAA
>JBBTZV010000014.1:0-2244 GCA_038061215.1 Patescibacteria group bacterium | reverse complement strand
TCCATTATTTTTTCAATATTGTGCCATTTTTTATTGATGCGGTGGTCGGTGATTCTGTCGTCGGGGAAATTATAAGTTCTGATTTTTTCCGCCCGTTCCGCGGCGCCGATTTGTTCTTTGCGGAGCGCGCCCATTTTTTTCTGTTCCTCCATTTGTTTTTGTTCGTAAATTTTAGAGCGCAGAATGCTCATCGCCGCTTCGCGGTTGGCGTGCTGGGAGCGGCCGGCTTGAGAAGCGACGACCAAACCGGTGGGCTTGTGGACGATGCGCACCGCTGTTTCCACTTTATTGACGTTTTGTCCGCCGGGGCCGGATGAACGGAAAAAAGAAACTTCCAAATCCGCCGGATTGATTTGAATTTCTTTGGCTTCAACTTCCGGAAGCACCGCCACCGAAGCGGTTGACGTGTGGATGCGGCCAGCGCGTTCGGTTTTAGGAACTCTCTGCACTCGATGAACTCCGGATTCGTTTTTTAAAATTTCATAAACATTTTCTCCGTTCTTGGAAGAAATTTCCGCGATTAAAGTTTTATAGCCGTCAAGCGAAGCTTGGCTGAAATCCAAAATAAAAAAACTCCACCCTTTTTTAACGGCGTATTTTTGGTACATTCTGGACAAGTCAGCCGCAAAAATGGCGGCTTCGTTGCCGCCCGCCCCGGCTCTTATTTCAATAATAATTTTATTCATAGTCAAAATTATCACCCGTCTGTCAACTTGTTTATTTTATTTAGCCGCAACAAGATGATATATTTTAATTTATATTATATAATATCACAATTAAAATTAATTTTAAATTCGCAGTTCATTCATAATTTAAAAAGGAGGTAAAATAAATGATAGGAAATAATTCCCCAAGGTTTTTATTGTTGTTTGAAATATTAAATTTTTTAATTAATCATAGTTGGTTTTTTTGGTTAATTGGGAAATTTAATGGAAAAAGATGGATAAAATCAGTTTTTTTATCTTATCCGGCAAATGAAATATACGCAAAAGAGTATGCGTACAAATTTAGGATGGGGAGGTGGAGTATTCGATTAACTGGCTTTCTTAAGCAGAACGGGAAAATCATTTTGATGTTTACTGTTTTTGTATCGGAAAGTGAATTGTTAGAAAAAAACAATAAGGAAAAAATAAAAGAAATAGCTCGGCGCATGGAAAAAATCCGCCAATTAGTTCATGCGGATGAAAAAACATTTGCCGGAATTTTGCCAGGGATATTGTCAAAGAGAAAAATAACAGATAAAAGTCCAGAGGCGGATTTAACCGCTTTAATTGTTGTTGAGGCGGTTAAGTTGGTAAAGAAAAAAAACGGAGTTGGTAAAGAAATTCCAATTGTGGTTCTGGGATGCAGAGGGTTTATCGGGAAAATGGTGGTTGATAAATTAAAATCCGTTCAGAAATCCGATATTTATGCCGTTGATATAGTCGGACGCAATAAATGGCCGAAAAGAGAAATAAGAAAAATAATAATTAATGTGGCAAGGCATAATACAATCGGATTTTATTTGGATGCATTGCGGGAAGGAGATATTATTATTAACGAGGCATATCCCGCCCCGTCTTCCGAGATTATAAGCGCGATAAAATCATTTAATTGCGATTGCTTTCATATTGTCGGAGTTGAGGCGGCCGCCTTTCCTCGGTTTATCCAGGCCTATCAGGGAGGTATTCCGTGCTGCGCGGCCTGGAACTCTGACGAGAAGAAAGTGATTATTAAAAAATTAACTTGAATTCAGGGCTTGTTCTTATTTTTAAGAACAAGCCCTTTTTATTTTTTAATTGAAGATGTAAAATCTAATATAATGGACATTTTAAAATTAAGGGGAATCTCTTTATTTGTCGTCGCTTTTTGTCTTTTGATTTTGGCCTTGATTATTTGGCAAAGGGCCGAAAAAGACAAGGTTAAAATTTGGCTTGGCTTCTCCGCTTTTTTTACGGCTCTTTACGCTTTTTTTTGCGGAGGAACTTATTTTTTTTGGCAGGCTGATTCAACAGCGTCGGTTTACTGGTATAGGACAACTTGGCTGGGCGTTTTTATATTGCCGTCTTTTATAATCTTCACTTATTATTTTGCCCAGAACCTTAAATATCTCAAAATGAAAATGTTTTTATTGTATTTGGGGGCCGTAATAATAAGCTATTTCGCCTTAACCACAAACCTTATTGTCAAATTCGTGTATCTTAAATACCCGAATATTTCAAGTTTGGCGGGTAAATTGGATTTTTTGGGAAGATTATATATTTC
>JBBTZV010000013.1:0-7579 GCA_038061215.1 Patescibacteria group bacterium | reverse complement strand
CTGGTAATTGGCATGACTTCATCGTCCATTATTAAATAAAACTTATTGATTAATTATTAAGCTTTTGCCAATACCAGCGCGATTACTCTTCTCGCCCCGTTTTGTTTCAAAATTTTCACGGCTTCGTTCATGGTGGCGCCGGAAGTGAATACGTCGTCAATCAACAGAATATTTTTCTTTTCAACCAATTTAGGATTTTGAATCGCGAAACAATTTTTGACGTTTTCTATTCTTTCTTCGTTGCCTTTCAGTCCGACTTGCGGCTTATTGTTTTTTATTCTTTTAAGTATTTCAATCAGCGGCAAATTAAATTTTTCGGCGATAAATTCCGCGATTAATTTTGATTGGTTGAAGCCGCGCTGTCTTTCTCGGCTTGAATGAAGCGGGATAGGAATAATTAACCATTGACCGTTAACCGCTGATTTTTGATTTTTAACAAATGGCAGAGGCAAGTTTTTAAGATAACGAAAAATCAATTCGCCTAAAAGCGGAGCGGAATTTTTAAGATATTGGTATTTGAGGCCGTGAATTAAATTTCTTAAAACCGCGTCGTCGTAATTTCCGGCCGCGGCCAAAAGATAAAAATAAGGCTGGATTTTTTTAGAATGATTGCATATTTTTTTGTTGTCGGCCAAACGGCTTTTGCAAATCGGGCAAAATAAAGCGCTGTTGATTTTTATCAAGCGAAAACAATCGTCGCAGATAAATTTGTCGCCAATAAGATATTTCCGGCAGTTAAGACAGATAGGCGGGAAAATAATGTCTAACATGATATTTTTTGCTTTAATTAAAAAACAATTCATACTATAATTTATTATATCAAAAATATGTTTAATGTTTTCAGTTCCAATTCAATTTTGGGAGTTGACATCGGCACGGCTTCCATAAAAATCGTTGAAATTTCAAAATTTTCGTCTAAGCCGAAACTGAAAAATTACGGCGTTTTGAAGGGCTACGGCTATTTAGAAAGGCCGAACAGCGCCATTCAAACCAACGCGCTAAAAATAGCGGAAAAAGAAACAGCCGAGCTTTTGAAAGCGTTAATCAGCAAAACCGGCTTCAAGGCGAAAGAGGCGGTTGCCGCCATTCCTTCTTTTTCCTGTTTTACGGCGTTTTTGGAAATGCCGCAAATGAGCGACATTGATATGGAAAAAACAATGCCGTTTCAGATAAGCCAGAATATCCCAGTGCCAATTTCCGAAGCGGCGATTGAATGGTTGAAACTCGGAGAAAGGGAAACCGAAGAAGGAATTAAGCAGCAAATTCTGATAATTTTAATTCCAAAAGAAATGATCGAAAAATATAAAACGATTTTTAAGCTGGCTGGATTGAAATTATTGTCGGTGGAAAGCGAAAGTTTGAGTTTGGTCCGGGCGCTGATTAACGGAGACCCGACCCCGACTTTAATTATTGACATCGGCGCGCATTCAACGAACATCGCGATTAGCGACGAGAAATCTTTAAGAGCGAACCGTTTTACCGATTTTGCCGGCGCTTCGCTTACTCAGGCGATTGCTCATGGCTTGAATATCAACGTCAGGCGCGCCGAAGAATTAAAAACCAGAAAAGGATTAAAAGCAGTTGGCGGAGAATATGAGTTATCCACATTGCCCCAGCCGTTTTTAGACGCTATAATAAATGAAGCGGCCAAAGTGAAAAATGAATACGAAAAAAAATTCAGCCATCGGATAGAAAGAGTTATTTTGGCCGGCGGCGGCGCCAATTTAATCGGAATCAACGAATATGTTGAAAAGCAGATTAATTTGCCGATAATCACGGCCAACGCTTTTCTGCAAGTTTCTTATCCCAAAGAACTTGAATTACTGATTAAAGAATTGGGGCCGGAATTCAGCGTGGCCATCGGAGCGGGAATTAAGTAATTAGTATCTAGTATCTAGTATTTAGTATTTAGTATTTTTAAAATTATGCCTTTTCAATCAGCCCTTGAAGAACAATTGAAAAAAGGAGAGCAATTGCCGGTCGGCTGGCCATGGCGGCTTTTGACTTTGATGCTCGTTGTTTTTTCGCTCTCTATTTTTATTTATATCGGAATGCTTTTCGGCTATAAGCCGTATTTAAATTCACAGGTGAAAACGCTTGAGAGCGACATCGCTTTTTTGAATCAATCAATTGACAAAGCGAAACAAGAGCAATTAATCGGCCTTTATTCCCAATTCGCAAATGTCCAAAAATTAATTGACAGCCACAGCATTACTTCCGGGATTTTTGACTTAATGGAAAAAAACACTTACTCCTCCGTTCGTTACAATAATTTGACCGTTGACGTCAATGGCCGCGAGATTGTCATTGACGGCGCGGCTCCGGATTACGACACTCTGATTAAAGAAACGGCGCTTTTTGATTCTTTGCCGGAGATTGAAAGCGTAATTTTAAGCAATGCCAAAATTTCCGATTTGGGAAAAGGATTGTCGGAAATCAAGTTCGGATTAAAATTAAAATTAAGCCCGATTTTTTTCAATCCATAAATAAAATCAAAATGAAACCATCAGCCAAAAGGTCAATGAGCATAATTTTCGCCATAATTTTTTTGATTGGCTCGCTGTTTATTTATAAATCGCTGATTAAGCCCGATTATCAGGAAATCGTCGGATTGATGGCGAAAAAACAAAGTTTGAAAGAAACGTTAGACACTTACACGTTTCTTAATCAAGAATTTGAAAATCTTCTTTCTCAATATCAAGACCAGGATTTGGAAATGACGCAAAGACAGCTTTCTCTGACATTGCCCAATAAGCCGGATGTTTCTTACGCCGCCGCTCAAATTGTCGGCATTGCCAAGCTTTTTGGAATGAAAATCGGCTCTTTGGACATTAAACAATTGGCCATCAAGCCGTCGGACAAAACCGCAATCAAAGGCCTGGGGACTTTAAGGATGGATTTGCAGATGGAAGGAGATTATGAAAATTTCAAATCTTTCGTTAAAGCCATGGAAACGAATATTATGGTTTTGAATCCGACAAATTATAAAATTGAAAAACAATCAAGCGGCCCGTTTTTAATTTATAAAATGACGGTGGATACGCATTATCAGAGCGAATAATGAGTGATTAGTGAAAAGTGATTAGTGATTAAAAAATAAATACTCAATACTCAATACTAAATACTAAATACTAATTTATGGCCATAGCTATTGAAGAAGAAAAAAAACAAGTAAATTGGTTCGCGATCGCGATGTTCATGGCGATTGTCGCCATTTTAGGCGCGGCGATTTATTATTTGTTTTTTATCAATCCAACTTTTATTGAAGTCGCTTTGACAGATTCTTTAAAAACTTTGAAAGAAATAACTAAAATAGAATTCAGCGTTTCGGAAATCGCCAACAGTCCGGCTTTGAAAAATTTGAAACCGTATGTTGACCAAATTGTTCCGGAGCCGGCTTATAACCCGAATCCTTTTAAATAATGGACAATAAAATTCTTGTTCAAGAACTCGTTAAGCAGAATTTTCTTGCTCCGGAAGCCGGCGAAAAACTTTTGGCCGAGGCATTGCTTATCCGCCGCAACGCCGAAGATTTAATCCACGAGAAGCGGCTGGTCGGCGAAGAAGAAGTGTCCAAAATAAAAAGCCGGCTCCTGAACGTTCCTTACAAAAAAATCAACGCCGAAGAAATCAAAGACGAAGTTTTAAAAATTATTCCGGAAGAAACCGTAAGAAATTACAAAGTCATTCCCATCGGCTTGGAAAACGATTTATTGACCGTTGGAATGATTAATCCGGACGACGCCAAAGCGCAGGAAGCTTTGAAATTCATCGCTAAACAGCGGCGGGTCAATTTGGGAGCTTACTTGATTTCTCCGTCAATTTGGGAAGCGGTTTTAAGGAGATATTCGCCTTATTCAAGCGAAATTGAAGCAACGGTCAAATCATTGAATCTGGCGCCGGATAAAATGGCGACAGGCCAAAAAATCATCCGCCTTGAAGAGGAAAAAGCCGCCGCCGAAGAAGCGCCGATCATTAAAATCGTCGCTTCCACCTTGAAAGAAGCGGTTTGGCAAAAAGCTTCGGACATTCACATTGAGCCCCAGCGCAACCGTTTGAGAATCAGGTTCAGGGTTGACGGCGAATTGAAAGAAGTTTCTTCATTGCCTCTGGTTCTTCATCAGCCGATTATTTCCAGAGTCAAAGTTCTTTCCAATTTGAAAATTGACGAAACAAGAATCCCCCAAGACGGCCGTTTTCGGACCGTGGTTTTCGGCCGCGACATTGATTTCCGCGTTTCCACTTTTCCCACGCCGGTGGGCGAGAAAACCGCCATCAGAGTTTTGGACCCGAGCGTCGGGCTTAAAGGGCTGGAAGAATTGGGACTGGTCGGAAAAAATCTTGAACTTATCAAAGCCGGCGTCAAAAAACCTTTTGGAATGATTTTAATCACCGGGCCGACCGGTTCCGGCAAAACCACGACTTTGTACGCGACAATGCAAATTTTGAACAGCGACGGCGTCAATATCGTCAGCCTGGAAGATCCGGTTGAATATTTCATTGACGGTTTGAACCAATCGCAGGTTCGGCCGGAAATAAATTATGATTTCGCTTCGGGATTGCGGCAAATTCTTCGCCAAGACCCGGACGTCATAATGGTTGGAGAAATCCGCGACAATGAAACCGCCGGTTTGGCGGTCCACGCGGCTTTGACCGGACATATCGTGCTTTCCACGCTTCACACCAACAATGCCGCTGGCGTTATTCCAAGATTGATTGACATGAAAGTTGAGCCGTTTTTACTGCCATCGGCCTTGAATTTGATGGCTTCTCAGCGTTTGGTTTCAAAATTATGCCAGAAATGCAAAAAAGCCGAGGAACCGTCAATAGAAATTAAAAACATAATCAAAAAAGAAATTGAAAAATTGCCGAAAGAATTAATTTCTCAATCAGATTTCAAAATTTATCATTCAAGCGGCTGCGAGGCCTGCAAGGGCAAGGGGATAAGCGGCCGCATCGCTTTATTTGAAATTTTTGAAATGACTCCCCAGCTTGGTGAAATAATCAGCAGTGGTTTGTCGGAATCAAAAATTTTGGAAGAAACCAAAAGGCAGGGGATGATTACTTTGCGTCAGGACGGTATTTTGAAAGCGCTTCAAGGATTGGCAGGGATAGAAGAGGTGTTGAGAGAGACGGAATAAATGTGATATAATTTTTAATTATGGATTATTCTAAAAAACTTGACGAATTGTTATTGACAACGGCGCGGCAAAACGCTTCTGATTTGCATTTGGCGGTTGGCCGGTATCCGACTTTGAGAATAGACGGAGCGCTGGTTCCTTTGGCCAAAGAATCGGTTTTGAATCCCGAAGCGGTTCAAGGTTTGGTTTTGGCGCTTTTGACTCCGGAACAAAAAGAAAAATTTCTGAAAGAAAAAGAAATTGATTTTACTTACGCTTTTGAAGATAAAGCCAGATTTAGGGCAAATGTTTATTATCAAAGAGGATTTATGGCCGCGGCCTTGCGGTTTATTCCGGCCCAGATAAAAACCATTGAAGAATTGAGTTTGCCGCCCATGCTTCATGATTTTGCCAAGCTTTCCCAGGGATTTATATTGCTTGTCGGTCCGGCTGGCCATGGAAAATCAACCACTCTGGCGGCGATAATTGATGAAATCAATCATAGCCAAACAAATCATATTATTACCGTTGAGGACCCGGTGGAATATCTTTTTGCCCAGGATAAAAGCATCATTTCCCAGCGGGAAGTCGGCTTGGACACCAATGATTTTCACAATGCTTTGCGTTCGGTTTTGCGTCAGGACCCGGACGCGATTATGATAGGCGAAATGCGCGACGCGGAATCAATTGCCACCGCTTTGACCGCGGCGGAAACCGGCCATTTGGTTTTTTCAACGCTTCACACCAATTCTGCGGCGCAGACCGTTGACAGGATTATTGACAGTTTTCCGGCGGAACAGCAGAGCCAGATCGCTTCGCAGGTGGCCGCTGTTTTGGTCGGCATTGTTTCGGAAAGGTTGATTCCCAGGACAAAAGGCGGACGCGTTCCGGCTTGCGAAATAATGATTACGAATCCGGCGATAAGAAATCTTATCCGTGAACGCAAGGCCTATCAAATTGATTTAGTCATTGAAACCAGCTCCAAGGAAGGAATGATTACTCTGAACCACTCTTTGGTGAATTTGGTGAAAAAAGGGGAAATTACGCTGGAAAACGCGGAAATGTATTCATTAAATCCGGGGGAATTGAGGATATTATTGGAGAGAAGTTAAAAGGCTTTCTCATATCACATTGGCATGAAATTCAAATACACCGCCAGAACAAAACAAGGAGAGCTTCAGACCGGTTTTGTTGAATCGCCCAGCCAAGAAATGGCCGCCAATATTTTAAGCGGTCACGACCTTTTTGTTTTAAGCGTTAAAAGCGCTGAAAGAAAAAGTTTTTTTGAAGGAACTTTCGTTTTTTTTAATCGCGTAAAAATTGTTTATTTGATGACTTTTACGCGTCAATTTGCCACTTTACTGCAATCAACCGTTCCCTTGAACGACAGTTTGGTTACGCTTCACAAGCAGACGAAAAATCCCATTCTTAAAGAAGCGATTTTTGAAATTTCCAACGATGTAAGCGCCGGTTTGTCCCTTTCCCAGGCATTAGAACGGCAAAGCGGAATTTTTTCCGATTTTTACATCAATATGGTAAGAAGCGCGGAAATCACCGGCCGTATGGAAGAAGTAATGGGTTTTTTGGCCGATTATCTTGAAAAAGAAGCTGTTTGGCGCTCGCGGGTCAGAAACGCTTTGATTTATCCGGCTTTTGTCTTGTCTTTATTCGCGATAGTCGGCGTTTTTCTTTTGACTTTTGTTTTTCCGAAATTGACGATAGTTTTTGAAGAAACCAGCGTTAAATTGCCGTTGATGACGAAAATTTTTCTGGAAGCGGGAAATTTTTTATTGAATTGGTGGTGGGCGATAGCGATTATCGCGGTCCTGCTCATCACTTTACTGATTGATTATTTGAGAACCGGAGAAGGCAAGGCGGTTTTAAGCGAAATAATGATTAAACTTCCGGTTTTGGGCGATTTGTTCAAAAAAATGCATGTTGCCAGATTTTCCGAATCGCTGGGCGTTTTAATTAAAGGCGGCATTCCAATAACTCAAGCGATTGAAGTAACGGCGCACGTCATCGGGAACGTCATTTATCGCGACATTCTTGATGAAATCGCCGAAAAAGTTAAAGCTGGAGAACTGCTTTCCAATCTTTTGCGCCAAAACGAATATTATTTTCCGGATTTAGTGGGACAAATGGTGGCAATCGGCGAGAATACCGGCCGTTTGGAACAAATGCTGGAGAAAATTTCCGATTTTTATTCCCGTGAAGTGGAAAATACCCTGGATAATCTGACGGAATTGATTCAACCAGTTTTAATCAGCATCATCGGCATTTTTGTCGGGTTGCTGTTTGCTTCGGTTTTAATTCCGATATATAATTTAACGCAAAGCTTCAATAGATAATTTTAATTTAAGGTCGAAAAATAAAGTATTGATACTCATTTATGAAAACGAAGAAAGGTTTTACTTTAATTGAAATGCTTATCGTTATCGCCATTATTTCCATTTTGG
>JBBTZV010000012.1:12857-16362 GCA_038061215.1 Patescibacteria group bacterium | reverse complement strand
AAACAAAAAACCGGCAAGTCATAAGCCGGATTCTGTTTCGCCGTCCGCCAAGCTGGCGGAGGCGGATGGCAATAATTTGTCTGGGCCTGCGATTGCTCGCAAGCTCTAGCGGCACTCCCCTCCTTCGCATAAAGCTAGGGAAGGACTCGGCCTTGCACCCTGTAAGGATTTAACCGTTTCACTTCAGCTTTTTTATCTCTATGGCTGAATTAAGCCGACTACGTTGAGATTGGGCTTCTCCGATTCTTTCGTTTCGGAGCGTCGCTGTTCGCACCTCTCGCGTTACCGCGGTCCGCCGTTAGCGGATACATTTTTTGATTCGCCCTGCGGCGAAAAATGGTGTCCGGACTTTCCTCGGCTAATCATTTTTCGATTAGCCGCTATTGCTTGACTTGCCGATTTTTTAATTATACTCATAAACAGCGCTTTGTCAATAATAATTATTATAATATCTTATTTGGTCAAATTACCGCACGTGCGGTAATTTGACCAATGTTAAAATAAAACGGCTAACCAATTGGTTAGCCGTGAAAATTATCAACTAAAAACTTCAGGGGGTAAGGATTTCAATGACTTCATACAATTCTGAAAGTTGGAAGGGTTTTCTCAAAGTTTTTTTGATGCCCGCGTTTTTGATTCTTTCTTTTGAAATCAGTTCTAAGTTTCCGCTCATTAGCACAACAGTTGTTTCCGGAAATCCGTCCCTGAAATATTTCGCCAGTTCAATGCCGTTTTCTCCGGGCATCGTGTAATCGGTCAAAAGAATATCCGGCGGCAGTTCTTTTTTTAGCTCTTCTTTCGCGGCAGCGGAATCCGGAAAAGTTTTAATGTTCAATCCCTCGTCTTTCAAGGCCGAGACAATCAGTTCTCTTATCATTTCTTCATCTTCAACAATCCAGATTTTCTTCATAATTTAACCTCCCTTAATTTAATTGGATTTTGATTAATGCTTTTTGAAATATAACTTGTTTAAATAATTTTGTCAATTAAAATAAGCTTGATTGGCTGTTTAGTTCCCTATTTACCAAAATATCGGCTTGCTTGTTTTCTTCCCTGGGAATATGCGTAAATTTTACGCTTTTAAAATCCTGTTTCAAATTCCAGATATCAATAAAAAACGGCACCAAGCTTTTTTCTTTTATTTTATACTCGCCGTTTAATTGGCTAACGACCAATTCGCTATCCATCATTATTTCAATTTCCGTTTTTTTGGATTTTTTGCCGCCAATCAAATGTTTTATTTTTTTCAGCGCGAAAATCGCCGCTTGATATTCGGCTTCATTGTTCGTCGCTTTGCCGAGAAATTTTGAATATTCTTTTTTCAGTTGCGGAATGTAAACGCCGATTGCCGACGGTCCGGGATTGCCGCGGCTTCCACCGTCGCAGTAAACTATTATTTTGTTTTCCATGGCAATGGTTTTTTTATGTCTATTGAAAATCCTGCCGCGGCTTTATGTCCGCCGCCGTTGAATTTTCCAGCTATTTTTGAAACGTCAACTTTGCCGTTTGACCTTAGCGAGAAATATTTTTTTCCATTCCGCTGGGACCAAATAATTCCCACAGACGCTCCTTTTTCCACTAAGGCATTGCCGATTTCCGATTGAAAAATAGGAGAATTCACGGCCAAAGCAAAATAATCATGAATTTTTGCTTTATCCGCCCGGGATACCAGTTTATCTATCAGTTTTTGGCGGTATTTCATCAAAATTTTTCCGATTTCAAAATATTTTTTCCGTTTTTTGGAATTTTCAAAATCTTTGGCGGCCTTATCCCAAACGGAAAAATTAAAATCGCGCGTATCCAAAGCCATAATCAATTCTTTTGTGCCGGCTAATTTAAATTTCCAAAGGTCTATGTCTTCAATGTGCCGCAAAAGTTTGGGAATTGGTTTTTTAGGATGGAAATATTTCCAAGCCAAAACTGAACCGGAATGCTTCAAATCATAAACATATTCTGATGAAATTTTTACTGCTTCTTTTTGGCTGATATGATGGTCAATAATAACGACTTTTCTGTTTTCTTTCAGTAATTTTTCCATCATTTCTTTTTTTTGATAGCAAAAATCAATTAAATAAATTTCTTTGTTTTTTAATTCTTTCGGCGGCTGGGTTTGATGCTCAACGCCGAAATAATCGGCGTTTTTGCCGAATTTTTTGTAAGCGGCCCATGCTCCTCCAAACCCGTCAAAACAATCTTTGTGGTAAAGAATGATAATATTCTTCATATTAACGCTTCCCGCCCAATACTGTGGGCGAGGCTCGCCCTTTTAAGGGCGGCTATTCCGGGCATTTTTTCTCCAGCCAGAAATTTAAGCATCGCTCCTCCGCCAGTACTTAGAAAAACTCTTGATTCTTGATGCTTGACCCTTGATGCTATTGCAGTGGTTTCGCCGCCGCCGATTACGGAAAAGGCCTTGCTTTTCAAAATGGCTTTAAAAATTTCTTCCGACCCTTTTCTGAATTTTTTGTCTTCAATAAATCCCATTGGCCCGTTCCAGATAATTGTTTTGGATTTTTTGATGATATCCGAATAATATTTTGCCGTATTCGGCCCGATGTCTAAAATTTTATTGTTGTCAATCGCGTAATCAACCGGCAAAACAACTTTTTTGTTTTTAAGCATTTTTTTGGCGAAACCAATTGTACTTTCTTCAAAAATTGAATCGCCTATTGGCAATCCTTGGGCTAATAAAAAATTATGGGCTATTCCGCCGCCGGTCAGAAAATAATCGGCTTTCAGCGCAAAGTTTTTTATCAAGCCGATTTTGTCGGAAATTTTCGCGCCGCCTAAAATAATCGTCAGCGGTTTTTTGGCGTTTTTCATCACCGAAGAAAGATTTTTAATTTCTTTTTCCAGTTGAAAGCCGGCATAAGAAGGCAGGAATTTTACGATTTTTGAGATTGACGCGTTTTTTCGATGGCAAACGCCGAAAGCGTCGTTGACATAAAAGGTTCCCAACGAGGCCAGTTGTTTGGCGAATTTTTCGCCGTCTTTTTCTTCGCCCGGCAAAAATCGCAAATTTTCCAGCAAAAAAACGCTTCCGAATTTGGATTTTTTAATGTCCTCGCTGATTTTTAAAAAATCAAGATGGCCTGTCTGCCGGTAGGCATGGCTTATAAAATTTACTTTTTGTTTTAATTTTTTGGAAATAATATTCGCGAACGGCTTTAATGTATAATTTGATTCTTGATACTTAATACTTGATACTTTTGACAAGCTGCCTCTATGGCTTAAAATCAATGTTTTTGATTTTTTTCCAATTAAAAATTTCAAAGCCGGCAATGCAGTTTCCAGCCGTGGATTATTGCTGTCTTTTTCGTGTATGTTGAAATCCACCCGTAAAAGGCAAGTTTCTTTTGATAAATCCTTATTTTCCAGCGAAGACAATAATTTCATAAGCGAGTAACGGGAATCGAACCCGTGTCTTATCCTTGGGAAGGATACATAATGCCATTATACGATACCCGCAAAATTTAATGACAAAAATACTAACTCCTAAATACTA
>JBBTZV010000012.1:7314-12757 GCA_038061215.1 Patescibacteria group bacterium | reverse complement strand
TCCATTCAAAATCCGGCAGAAGCATTATTATTTTAGCCGTTTTTTTTATTTCTTTCAGTTTTTCTTCAAAATCATTCTTAAAAAGACTTTTCAGAATTTCTTTTTTCGCTTGAGGCGCCAAAACTCTTTCTTTGAATTCGTTTAATGAAAAGCCGTAAAGGGTTTCAGTCGCTTTTTGGATGTCCCCTTTTTTAACAGCTTCTTCTATTTTATTCGCGACTGCTTCATTAAATTTGTCATTTCCGATTTCCTGCCGCAATTTTTTTTCAATCAGATTATTTTCAATCAGATTATCAAGAATTGCCCGCTTGATTTCCGTTTTTGTTTCATCGGCGTTAAGGATCGCCGAATCTTTAGCATAAACTTCAAGCGCGTTTTTGTAATAAATTAAGGCCGCTTGATAGTCGGCGTTGAAATCTTTGGCGAAAATCGGCTTCCAATCAACCAAAGCAACTGGATAAGATTGGCTTAAAATTAAATACGCGCCGGCTATCGCGATTCCCGCCAGCGCGATTAAAACCACAATAAAAGAGATATTTTTTGTCATTGTATCATTTTTTTGAAAATTTCCGCTGGAATTTGGACATTAGCCATCTCCAGCAATTTTTTCTTCCCCTTTTTCTGTTTTTTCCAAAGTTTCATTTTTCTGGTGCGGTCGCCGCCGTAAAGATAACCGGCAACGTCTTTTTTCATCGCTGGCGCCGTTTCTCTGGCGACAATCCGGCCGTCGCTTACCGCTTGAATCGCTTGGCTGAATTGCTGGCGCGGCAGAATTTCCTTTAATTTTTCAACCATTTTTCGCGCTTCCCGTTCAATTCTTTCTTCAGGAATAATTTTAGACAAACCGGCCACTTTTGAACCAGCCACCAGAATTTCCAATTTTTTCAAATCAGCTTTTCGGTAATCGGCGAATTCGTAATTAAAAGAAGCGAAACCTTGGGAAACGGATTTCAGCCGGTCGTCAAAATCGGAAATTAATTCAGCCAAAGGCATTTCCGCTGAAATTAAAATCCTTTCTCCAAGATTTTTAGTTTCAATCTTTTCCATCCGGAAATGTTCTTTTAGCCCCAAGACGCTTCCCAGATGTCCGGTTGGAGCGATAATTTCAATTTTAATTATCGGTTCCAAGATTTCTTCGAAATCATCGGGCAATTCGCCGGCGCTTTCAATCCTGACGTATTCTTGGTTGCCTTTCTTTTTTATATTGTAAGAAACAGACGGAAAAGAGTTAATAACTTTGATGTTAAATTCTTTTTCCAATCTTTCCACTGTTATTTCAAAATGAAGTTTTCCCAAAAATCCGATTTTGAATCCTCTGCCCAAAACTTCGTTTTTATCCGGCTCAAATCGCAAAGCCGAGTCATTGAGTTTCAGGCGTTCCAATGATTTTTTGAAATTGTCAAAATCATCTCCGTTTTCCGGATAAAAAGAAACAAAAACAACCGGATTCGGCTCTTGATAGCCCGGCAAAGCCAACAACTTTGGACTTTCAACTTTGAACTTTGAACTTATTATCGTGTCCCCGATTTTTATTTTTTCCGTTTCTTTGACGCCGGTGGCGATGTAGCCGATTTCTCCGTTTGATATTTTTTGCGCCGATTCCATTTGCGGTTTGAAATAGCCGAGTTCTTTAATTTTGAAATTTTGTCCAACGGCTATCAAATAAGCGTTATCGCTGATTTTGAATTCTCCGTTAAAAACTCTGACGCCGGCAACAATGCCTTTGTGGTCGTTGTAGAATGAATCAAAAATAAGAGCTTTGCTGGACGCGCTTTCCGTTTGAAATTTGGGGCTCGGGATTTCTTTTATTATCGCTTCCAAAAGCTCTTCCACTCCTTCGCCGGTTTTGCCGGAAATTTTATGGATTTCTTCCGGCTGGCAATCAATCAGGCCGGCCAATTCCTTAATTTCTTTTTCAACTGTTTCTTTGTCGGTTAAGTCAATTTTATTGACGGCGCCGATAATTTTCAGGCCTTGTTTTTTGGCTGAGTAAAATTTCGCCAATGTCTGGGCTTGGATTCCTTGGCTGGCGTCAACCAATAAAATTGCTCCTTCAACAGCGGCTAAAGCCCGCGAAACTTCATAGCCAAAATCAGGATGCCCCGGCGTGTCAATTAAATTGAGAATATACTCGTTATTTTGCTGTGCGTATTTCATGCGCACAGGAGCCATCTTTATTGTTATTCCCCTTTCTCTTTCCGATTCCAAAGAATCCAAATACTGCGCTTTCATATTTCGCGAATCAACGGTTTTGGTGATTTCCAAAAATCTGTCCGCTAAAGTGGATTTTCCGTGGTCTATGTGGCTGATGATGACGAAATTTCTGATGTTATTATTGTCCATGAAATGATTTTATTGTATTCTTAAAATATAGCAGGTTTATGAAAGTCGCAATAGTTATTATTTTAATAATCGCTTCAGTCGCGGCTTGGACGCAGATTTATTTTATTTTAAAAGAACGCGGCGAGCTGAAAATAAAATTTGAAGCCATCAGCGCCAAGGCCAATTCTTTGATTGAAGAAAATCGCAAAGTAAAATCGGAAATTGAATATTTTTCCGTTCCGGAAAATTTGGAAAAAGAATTGAAATCAAAATATAATTATAGGCAACCGGACGAAAAAATGATTATCGTTGTGCCGTGAAATTATTTTCCGTGGCACTTTTTATATTTCTTTCCGGAACCGCACGGACAAGGGTCGTTTCTTCCGACTTTGTTTTTAACAAAATTGGAAGAATTTTGAATTATCGGCGACTCAACGCTTTCTTTTAATTTTTCTTTATTTTCCTTCATCCATTGTTCAAAATTACCAAGCAGTTGTTGAAAAAGCATGTGTCCTTCTCTTCGGTACTCTATCAATGGTTCATGCTGGGCGTAAGCTCTTAATCGCACCGAGTCCCTTAATGATTCCATATGTTCCAGATGGTTCATCCAGAACATATCCAACATTCCCAAAATTTTGGCGTTTTTTTGTTTTTCTTCTTCGGTTTTTGAACTTTCCAAAATCTCCCGCCTTTTTTTATAAATCGCGCTTCTTTGTTTATTCAGAACATCGTCGTATTCCAGCAGATGTTTTCTGGAATCAAAATTAAAACCTTCAATTTTTTTCTGGGCTTCATTGACGACTTTGGAAATTATGCGCGATTCAATCGGCTGGTCTTCCGGCAAATTAAATCTTTCCATCAAATTTTTAATCTTTTCGCCGCCGAAAATTCTCAGTAAATCGTCTTCCAAAGAAAGAAAAAATCGCGATTCTCCGGAATCGCCTTGGCGTCCGCTTCTTCCGCGCAATTGGTTGTCAATTCTTCTGGCTTCATGCCTTTCGGTGCCGATTACGTATAATCCGCCGGCTTCGCGAACTTTAGCCGCTTCATCCGGCGAAGAAGGATTGCCGCCGAGAATTATGTCAACGCCGCGGCCGGCCATATTGGTGGCCACGGTTACCGCGCCCGGCTTTCCGGCTTGGGCGATAATCGTTCCTTCGCGCTCGTGGTTTTTCGCGTTCAGAATTTCATGAGGAATGCCGGCTTGTTTCAATAATTTTGACAATAATTCGTTATGTTCAATGGAAGCCGTGCCTGCCAAAACTGGCTGGCCTTTTAAATGACTTTTTCTGATTTCTTCAACAACCGCCCGATATTTGCTTTCCAGATTTTTATAAACCAAATCCGGCTGGTCTCGCCTTATCATCGGCTTATTGGCCGGAATGCCGGCGACTTCCAGATTGTAAACTTTATGGAATTCTTCGGCCGATGTCTGGGCCGTGCCGGTCATGCCGCAAATTTTTTCATATAAGCGGAAATAATTCTGGATTGTGATTGAAGCGAAAGTCCGCGATTCCTGTTTCACTTCAACATTTTCTTTGGCTTCAATCGCTTGATGCAAACCGCCGGAATATCTCCGGCCGTACATTTTTCTGCCGGTGAATTCGTCAATAATGACAATTTCGTTTCCACCGGCCGGGGCGGATTCCACGATATAGTGTTTGTCTTTTTGGAATAAAGCGCGGGCTTTGAGGCATTCTTCCAAGTAATGAACCAAGCGAAAATTTTCCGGAGCGTAAAGATTGCCGGTTTTTAAAATTTTCTCAATTTTATCAATGCCTTGGTCGCTAATATCAACATGTCTTTGTTTTTCATCAACTAAATAATCTTCGTTTTGCGAAAGATTGCGGACGATTTTGGTAAAAACTTTATAATATTCGCTTGATTCCGCGTCCGGCGCGGCGATAATCAAAGGCGTTCGCGCTTCGTCAATTAAAATGCTGTCAACTTCGTCAATGATGGCGTAACAATAGTTTTTTTGGACTTGCTGGTTTGAATCATACGCTAAATTATCCCTTAAATAATCAAATCCGAACTCATGATTGGTGCCGTATAAAATTTCACATTGGTAAGCTTCTTTTCGCGAGATTGGTTTTAAATATTCGTGGACAATTTTAAATGCGCCAAGAACATCGCGTTCTCTGTCTTTTTCTTTGGTATATGTCGGGTCATAAATATAAGCGCTTTCATGCGTCAAACATCCCACTGATAATCCAAGCGCGTCATAAATTTGTCCCATCCAAACCGCGTCTCTTTGCGCCAGATAATCGTTGACGGTGATAACATGGACGCCTCCGCCAGCTGGCGGAGCGGCTAAAGCGTTCAAATATGCCGGCGAAGTGGCGGCTAAAGTTTTTCCTTCGCCGGTTGCCATCTCGGCGATTTTTCCTTGGTGTAAAACAATGCCGCCGACAAGCTGGACGTCAAAATGCCTTTGATTAAGAGTTCGTTTGGCGGCCTCGCGAACCAAAGCAAAAGCCTCGGGTAAAATTTCATCGAGGCCTTTTTCTTTTTTTTGAACCGCTTTTTTAAGATTTAAACTTCTATTTTTTAATTCTTCGTCGGAAAGTTTTTCAATTTCCGGCTCTAAAGAATTTATTTTTTTTATCAGCGGTTCGTAATTATATTTGCCGAAAAGTTTTTTAAAAAATTTAAACATTTTTAGCGCCTCGGTGTTCTTCCGAAATTTCTTTGTATTTTTTTATTTCTTGCTGAAGCTTGTCTTTCACTTTGTCAATCGCCACTCTGATATCCCAATCCGAATGTTCGGCCCTTAAATTTTTTTTCGGCAGATGAAGATTTATTTCAGCGTAAAAAATATCTCCATGGCGGTGGTGCTGGGTAGTTCTGGCGATTTCCACTTCCGCTTTTATTTCGCTTTTTTGTTCAAATTTTTCAAGAAAGCGGTCAAGCGAGCCGATTTTTAATTCAATATATTCTTTTATTGCCGGAGTGAGGTCTAATTTTGAAGATTTAATGATAATATTCATTGATTATTATACAAAAGGTTTAGGGTTATCATAACTAATAAAGCCGCCCCTTGTAAAGGGCGGCTTTATTTATTGAAAAAGATTTATCTTCTCCTTTTCGCCGGCTTTCTCTTTTTAGCTTTTTTCTTTTT
>JBBTZV010000012.1:0-7214 GCA_038061215.1 Patescibacteria group bacterium | reverse complement strand
AAAACAATACGAAGCTGTGGATAACTTCCATTATTGTTTGTGAGGTCATTTTTGACCGAACAATTACAATAATGAGAACCCAGCACATATTTTACCAAACATTTTTTTTCAAAAAGTTGTCTGTAAGACAACTTTTTATTTTCAATACCCAACTTAATGTTTAATTAAAATTAAATATGTAATTGTTCTGTAAAATATGTGCTGGGTAGAAATTTGGTTGCTAAATTTTTATCGCCTGTTGGCTTAAAAATTTAGACCAAATATTCTATTTCCTCTTTTAATTGAATGTTGAATTTATTTTTAACTTCATTTTTGGCGAGTTGGATTAAATTTTTTACGTCCTCGGCCGTGGCATCAAGAATGTTAACGATAAAATTCGGATGTTTCGGAGAAATCATCGCGCCGCCGAAAGAAACGCCTTTAAGTCCGGCTTCGGCAATCAGATAAGCAGCCGGAACTACCGGAAAAGGATCGGCTTTAATCGTTCTCTCAAAATTAACTGCAACGTCGTTATCAATTTCCGCCAATGGAACGTTGTTAAAGGTGCTGCCTAAACTTGGATATTCCAAAGGATGTTTGTGAAAACGGTAATTTAAGTTTCTGTTTATTTCTTCTCCGATGTGTTGAGAATTTCCATTTTCAAGTTTTAAAACCGCTTCAATGATTATTTCTTTTCCGGGATTTTGTTTAAAAACGCTGGAGCGGTAATTAAAATCGCATTCATTATTTTTTCTTTTGATAATTTTTGGAATTTTTCTTGAAATATCAAAAACAATCACGCTCTCAACGATATTTTTCATTTCTTTTCCAAAAGCGCCGGCATTGCCGTAAATCGCTCCGCCAATCGTTCCCGGTATGCCAGCCGCCCATTCCAAGCCGCTTAAATTATGGCTTGCTAATTCATCGAGCAGTTGGTTTATGGGAACGCCGGCGCCGACTTTAATTAAATCATCATTTTTTTCAATAAACCGGATATCGGGCTTTAGAATTAGACCGTCAAATCCTTCATCGTTAATTAGAATATTGCTGGCGCCGGCAAGAATAAAAACAGGCGCTTTGATTTTCCGCGCTTTTAAAACAGCTTTTCCGATTTCTTCCGTGTTTTTAGCTTTAAAAAAATATCTGGCGTTGCCCCCGATTTTATAATGGCTGATTTGTTTTAATGGAAAATTTTCTTCAAACATCTATAAATGGGCGGCGGATGGTGACCTCCAATTTTTTACATTAAGTGAGTGCTCAATTCCGCCACCCATTATATTTTATAAGAAAATAAAAATGATAACAAGCAATAAAACAAAAACCTCCATGCCAATTGGCATGGAGGAAAATTGAAACTGGCAATCCTCTGTCGATATCGTCGCAGGGGGCTGCTCAACACTCACTTAAAAGCAAGTATAACAGACAATGCCCGCAAAAGTCAATAGTTGCCTGTGGATAATTTATTTTTCAAACACGATAAATTTATAGCCGATAAAATTCCAGATAAGAGAGCCGAAAATGGCAATAGCTTTGGAAAAATTTAAAACAACGAATTCATCCGAGAAAACGCCGTTTAATTTCAAAAAATGGACAATTGAAACTATTATTGAAGAAATAAACGGCAAATTGAAATACAGCGCGTTAAATATTAATTGGTGTATCACGAACATCCCGATGATTGTTATGATAAAAAATTTGATTATTTCCAGATAAATATTCCTTTCTCCGGTGGATTTAAAGGTCCATTGTTTGTTCAAAATAAAGCTGTTGACCATTGCCGCGGCCACTGAAATTATATTGGCTATCAAAAATTTTTGTCTGAAAACAATGATTGTCCCCGCGAATCCTAAAAACATTAAAGCGTTTAATATGATAACGTCTATCAGCGTGTTTATTATTCCGACAACCGCGAATTTCCCGACTTGAATGCCGACTTTTTCCGGCGCTTGATTGATTGTTATTTGTTGTTCCATTGAAAATTAAAAAAAGCTTAATGAAATTAACAGCATTAATCCTATCAAAATTATGATTATTTTGGCGATTAAATTTTTGATTTTCATTGATTATTGATTGTTTTAATAATTCTACCAAATTCTTTTTGTTTTAGCGAGGCGTGACCGATTAGAAATCCGCCTATCTCTTTATATTGTACAAAATTTTTAATGTTTTTGCCATCAACAGAACCGCCGTATAAAACTTTAGCTTTTAGCTTATAGCTTTTAGCTTTTAAGGATTGCTTAATAAAGTTTATCATTTCAACGGCGTCTTGTGGAGTATCCGAATGGCCGGTGCCGATTGCCCATATCGGTTCATAAGCCACGATAACATTTGACATCTGTCCGCCAGCTGGCGGATTGACCCTTGACAATCCATTTAAATCTTTTTGGAGTTGCGACTTGATGAAATTTTCAACGGCTTTTTTGCCGCGTTTGCGAATTGATAAATTTTCGCCGACGCAAAGAATAACTTTTAATCCGGCTTTCAACGCCGCCATAACTTTTTTATTTATAATTTCATCGGTCTCGTTTAAAAATTTTCTACGTTCGGAATGTCCGACAATAACATATTTAACTTTCAGATGTTTTTCCTGATGCCAGGAAATTTCTCCCGTATACGGGCCGACATCTCCCCAGAAAGCGTCTTGAGCGCCGAGTGTCGCTTTCTTAATAACTTTGCCGATATCTTCTAAAAATAAAAATGGCGGCGCGATTACAACTTCAAAATTTTTTTTCGTTGGAATAATATTTTCAACCATCCGCGCCAATTTTAACGCCGAAGCTGCGTTATGAGGATTGCTTTTCCAATTAAAAATTAAAAGTTTTTTCATAATTTATTTTCTAAAATGCTTCCATCCCCACCAAGCAATTGCTATCATTAATGACAGTAAAATCAGATAGTCAAATTTTCTGAAATAAACCGATAAAATTTCCCAATTTTTGCCGAAGATAAAGCCGAGATAAGTTAAAAAGCCGGACCAAATGAAACTGCCAAAGAAAGTTAAAACGGAAAATCGCCATAAAGATTTAAATTTCAAAACGCCTAATGGAAAAGAAATGAAAGTGCGGATAACCGGCAAAATACGGGAAATGAAAACCGCGTAGTCGCCAAAACGCTCCAGCCATAATTTCGCGCGTTCAACTTCATTTGATATTTTATGGTTATCCCAGCGCAAAATTCCTTTGCGGACAAGATAGCCGAGCCAATAAGAAAAAAGAGAGCCGATTAAATTGCCTAAAGCGCCGATAAAAACAACCAGCCAAAAATTAAAAATTCCGCTTGCCGCCAAAAATCCTGAAAAAGGCATTATTATTTCCGAAGGAATGGGAATATTGGCGGATTCCAAAAACATTAAAAAAAACACACCCCAATATCCTCCCCGTTCAATCACGCCAAGCGTAAAATTTGAAATTATTTCAAGAACATACGAAATCATATCACTTTAAAATCTTTGCGGCTTCGTCAGGGTCAACCGCGGTGATTTCAATGCCTGTTCCCAATTCAAAGCCGGCGGAAATGCTGATTTTCGGCAAAATTTCAATGTGCCAATGATAATGTCCGTATTTCTTTTTATTTTTAACGGGAGACGTATGAATGAAAAAATTATAATCTGGATCTTTTAAGCGGCGTTCAACTTTTATTAAGGCGGCTTGCAAGGCGTCAACGATAGATCGCAATTCATCGCTTGAGGCGCTTTCAAAATATGGCAGATGTTTTTTGGGGAAAACCCGCAGCTCAAAAGGTTCGCGGGAAACAAAAGGAGTAAAAACAATCGCGCCTTTGTTTTCGTAAATAATTCTTTTTTTATATTTTTTTTCCCAATCAATCATTACGCAATGGACGCATTTTTTATTTTTTTGATAAAATTGCGCCGAGCCGTCAAGTGAATGGGAAATATCCGGCGGAACCACCGGAATGGCGATAATTTGATAATGCGGGTGATAAATTGACGCGCCGGCTTTCGGCCCCCAATTATGAAAAGTGGAAATATAAGATACACAAGAATCTTTAGCAAGCGTTTTATAGCGGTTTTGAAAAACTTGAAAAACTAAATTGGCGGTTTTTTTGTTTAAGTGGGGAAAATTTTTATAATGATTTTTAGTAATTATAATTTCATGATGGCCAACGGCTTCGGTTATCGGATAAGGGCCGTGATGAAACGTTTCAGCGCAGACATTGCGATGAATGAAAGCCGGATATTTATTTTCAATTACCTGGATTTCCCAATTACCCCTATTTTTGTAAACGAATATCGGTTCTTTATTGCCGCTTTTTTGCGGATTTTCAAAAGGGCAATTTTTAATCGGCGTTTTAATTCGCTTTTCTTTTTTTAGCAATTGCGCCGGTTTTTTTTTCTTTGTTCTTTGCGGCGCTATGACAATCCAATCGCCGGAAACAATGTCTTGCCTTAATTCCGAGTTCATAATCTATTTTCATAATACCACTTAAAAACTTCTTTGGCTATTGGCACGGCATTGGAACTGCCTTCTTTGGCTTCTTCAACTAAAACTAAAATCGCGATTTGCGGGTCGTCTAACGGCGCGTAGCCGATAAAAAAAGCGTTGATTTCCGTATTTTGTTTGATTTGGGCGGTGCCGGTTTTGCCGGCGACTTTGAATGGTAAATCGCTCAGCAAATACGCCGTGCCGTAATTTTTATTAACGACATCAGCCATTCCTTTTTGGACTTCCGGAATATAAGCGGAAAGGTCGGAAAGGTCTTTAATTAATTGCGGTTCGTTTTGGCGAATCAAATCGCCGTTTGAATCAACAATATTTTTCATAATAGATGGCCGATAAATTTTTCCGTTATTGGCGATGCCGGCAATATAAGCGATGATTTCTATCGGCGTTGTCAGCAAATCTCCCTGCCCGATGCTGACGTTATAAGTGTCGCCGATGCGCCATAAATCGTTGTTCTTTTTTTGTTCCGGATCCGGTAAAAAGCCGTTGGCTTCGCCGGGCAGATCAATGCCTGTTTTTTCGCTAAAGCCGAATTTTTGCCAATATTCTTTCAATTTTTCAATGCCCAGCCCTTTTTGCTCTTCAAATCCTCCGCCGATTTCATAAAAATAAACATTTGAAGAACGAGCAAGAGCTGAATATAAATCAACCCAGCCGTGCGGTTTCCAGTCCAAAAAGCGCGATGGCTGGTCGGGATAATAAGGATTGGGAATTTCAAGATAACCGGCGGAAAAAATTTTATCTTTGGGTTTGACGATATTTTCCTTCAAAGCCGCCAAAGCCACCAGAGGTTTTATTGTTGAGCCGGGCGCGTATAATCCGCTGATTGCCCGATTGAAAAACGGTTTGCCCGGACTGTTTAAAATTTTATCGCTGATATTGTTGCTGTCGAATCCCGGCAAGCTTATCAGCGATAAAACCTCTCCGTTTTTCGGATTTAAAGCGATTCCCACTCCGTTCAAGGATCCCGCTTCGCTTAATTTATTTTTAAGCTGGTTGTAAAAAAATGCCTGCAATTCGGAATCAATGGTTGTCTTGATAGAATATCCCGGTTGAGCGTCATTTAAAAATTTATTGTCAATGATTTCCGCTTTGGCGTTGCGGTAATAAATTATTTTTCCGTCTTTTCCGCGAAGTTCTTTGTCATAATATTTTTCCAAGCCGCTTTTGCCGGCGATATCATTCAAAGAGAAACCTTTTTCTAAATCTTCTTTATTTGCCAAACCGGTATAGCCGGTAAGATGAGAAAATATTTGCGGTTCAATGTATTCTCTTTCAAAACTATTGGCAACGCGAAGAGAATTTAGGTTTAAATTTTTTATTTTTTTTGCCTCTTCTTCGCTTAAATCAACGGGTAAAGCGACGGAATCGGAGTTTTCTAAATTGACCGAATTAAGCAGATTTTCCATTTGTTCAACGTCAATATTTAAAATATCTTTAATAGCTTGAATGGTTTTTCGGCGTTGGGATTCTTTTAATAATTCCGCGAGAATCAGATTTAGGCGGAAAACCGGTTGGTTTTTGACTAAAGGATTGCCGAAGCGGTCAAAAATTCCTCCCCTTTCCGCTTCAACGGTGATTGTTTGGCCGGCATTGGCGATGGCGCGAGCTTGATAAAAATCATTTTTAACAATTCCCAGAAAAAATATTCTGGTAGTGACGATTGCCGCGATGACAATAGCCGAAAAAATGACCAACTTAAATACCGCTCTTGAAAGCGGCATTTCCAATAAATCAAAATCCTTGGCTATATCGTCCAAGACCGCTTCTTCTAAAAAAACGTCTTGTTTTTTGGTCATAAAGAAATATCCATCGGTTTAAGGGGCGTATTGAAAAATTGGGAATATTCTTCAATATTTTCTGCGGCTATGCCGGCTCCCCTGACAACGCAAGTCAATGGGTCGTCAACGATGATGGCATTGACATTGATTTCTTTTTCAATCAATTCATCAATGCCTTTAAGCATCGCTCCTCCGCCGCAAATGTAAATTCCTCTTTTTAAGATGTCGCCCGCCAGTTCCGGAGGAGAATTTTCAATGGTTTCTCTGATGGCGTCCAAAATCAAACGCAGAGAGCGGCTAAGCGCCGTTCTGATTTGATGGCTTTTGACAATCGCTTCTTTCGGCAATCCGCTTGTAACATCGCGCCCTCTGATGGCCAATTCCAATCTTTCATCCAACGGAGCGGCTGAACCGATGGTAATTTTAATTTCTTCGGCAGTCGGTTCGCCGATGAGCAGATTAAATTCGTCGCGGATGAATTTAATAATGTCGGAATTGAATTTATCGCCGGCTATTTTCAAGCTTCTGGAAGTGACGATGCCGCCAATGGAAATAATGGCGATGTCGGTCGTTCCTCCGCCGATATCAACAATCATGTTGGCCGTCGGTTCGTTAATCGGCAGGCGCGCTCCCAAAGCGGCGGCAATCGGTTCTTCAATCAGATAAACTTTGCTGACGCCCGCGCTAATCGCCGCGTCTTCAACCGATTTTCTTTCCACTTCCGTTAAATTAGGAGGAATGCCGATAACCGCCCGATGATAATTAAAAATTTTATTGCCGCGAACGCGTTTTAAATAATGTCGAAGCATCTCCTGGGCCATTTCAAAATCTGATATGACGCCGTTAATTAAAGGTTTGATGACGGAAATATGAGCCGGAGCGCGGCCGAGCATCTTTTTGGCTTCTTCGCCGACCGCTAAAACTTGGTTGGTTTTATTGTTGATGACGGCGATTGACGGCTCGTTTATCACGATTCCTTTGCCCTTAACATAAA
>JBBTZV010000011.1:6056-7783 GCA_038061215.1 Patescibacteria group bacterium | reverse complement strand
GGCCGTTTGGCGGCGGGCCCGGAATGGTTATGCAAATTCAGCCGATTATAAAAGCGGTTGAATTTGCAAAATCAAAAATTAATCCGCCAGCTGGCGGACAAAAATCAAAAATAAAAGTGATTTTATTTACGCCTGATGGCAAGCAATTTGACAATAAAACAGCGGCTGATTTGGCGAAAAAATACGACAATTTAATTTTAATCTGCGGCCGGTATGAAGGCGTTGACGAACGTGTTAAAAAAGTAATTAAGGATCAAGGATTAAAGATTGAAGAAATATCTGTTGGTCCTTATGTTTTAACCGGCGGCGAGCTTCCGACAATGGTTTTGATTGACGCGGTTTCGCGGCAAATTCCCGGAGTTTTGGGAAAAATAGAATCGCTTGAGGAAAAAAGACACGGCATCGGAATGCCGGTTTATACCCGGCCGGAAATTTTTATTTATAAAGGCAAGAAATATCGCGTTCCAAAAATTTTATTGTCGGGAAACCATAAAAAAATTGAAGAATGGAGGAAGAAACATTTGACCCCTGACCCCTGACATTTGACATTTGATGTTTAATAGATGTATAATTGCTTTATAAAAAGGTCGCTGAAAGCGGCCTCTATTTATAACTAACTACTAATACATGATGGATTTAAAATCATTAAAAAGATTAATTGAACAAATTTCCGATGAAAGGGGAATCGCGCCTGATTCAGTTTTGGAAGCCATTGAAGGCGCTATTGCCGCGGCTTATAAAAAAGAATACGGCGAAAGAGGAGAGATTGTTAAAGCTAAAATAGACCTGAAAACAGGCAAGATTAAATTTTGGCAGATTAAAACCGTTGTTGACGAAAGCGTGGTGGCGATGGATAAGGAAGAAAAAAAGAAAAAAGAATCGGAAGCGGCCGAAGAAAGCGAAGCTATGCCGCTTTACAATCCCGAACGCCATATTTTACTTAAAGAAGCCAAGGCCATTAAGCCGGATGTTCAGCTTGGAGATGAATTGAAATTTGAACTTGAAGAGCGCGAAGATTTCGGCCGGATTGCCGCTCAGTCCGCCAAGCAAGTGGTTTTGCAAAAAATTCGCGAAGCGGAAAAAGAATCGGTGAAAAAAGAATACGTCAACAAAGAAGGAGAAATCGTCAGCGGCGTGATTCAGCGGGTGGAGCGGGGAAATGTTCATGTTGATTTGGGCCGCACTGCCGGCGTCATGTTTTTCAACGAAAGCATTCCCGGCGAATATTATCGCGTTAATGAAAGAATGCGTTTTTATCTTTTGGCGGTTCAGGAAGAATTTAAATTGCCCGGCTTGGTTCTTTCTCGGGCGCATCCGCAGTTTGTTTCAAAACTATTTGAATTGGAGGTGCCGGAAATTCACGATGGCTCGGTGGAAATTAAAGCAATTGCCAGAGAAGCCGGCAGCCGGTCAAAAATCGCGGTGGCTTCAAAAATTGAAGGTATTGATCCTGTCGGCGCTTGCGTTGGCCAGCGCGGCACGCGGGTGATGGCCGTAACGAATGAATTGGGCAATGAAAAAATAGACATTATTGAATGGTCGGAAGATCCGGAGAAATTTTTGGCCGCTAGCCTTTCGCCGGCCAAAGTCAAAGCGGTTGAGGTTTCTTCCCGCCGCGAAGCCAGAGTTTATGTTCCTGAAGACCAATTGAGCTTGGCTATCGGCAAAAACGGCCAAAATGTCAGATTAGCCGCCAAGCTTACCGGCTGGAAAATAGATGTCCGTTC
>JBBTZV010000011.1:2212-5956 GCA_038061215.1 Patescibacteria group bacterium | reverse complement strand
TGGGCGGTCTGATTACCGACCAGGTGGCAAACAGCGTTATCGCCCAACTTTTATTTTTGGAACATGAGGACTCGAAAAAAGACATTAAACTTTATATTAACAGCCCGGGCGGAGTGGTTACCGCGGGCTTAGCGATTTACGACACCATGCGGCACATCAAACCCGATGTTTCCACTATCGGCGTCGGAATAGCGGCGTCAATGGGCGCGGTGCTTTTGACAGCCGGCAAAAAAGGAAAAAGATTTATTCTGCCGAATTCCGAAGTTTTGCTCCATCAAGTAATGGGCGAAGCCGGAGGCCAAGCGGTTGAAATTGAAATTACCGCGCGCCAGATTCTAAAAATCAAAGAAAAACTGAATCAGATTTTGGCAAAGCATACCGGCCAGTCGCTTTCGCGGATTGAAAAAGACACTGACCGGGATTTTTATCTTTCAGCCCAAGGAGCCAAAGAATACGGAGTAGTGGACGAGATTATAAAATGAAAATCGCTTTTTTTGAAATTGAGAATTGGGAAGCGGATTACGTGAAACAGCGATTATCCGATGTTGAATTTTTTTTCAGCAAAGAAAAATTAAACAAAGACAATTTGCCGGAACAAAAAGATTTTGACGCTGTTTCCGTTTTTGTCGGTTCGGAAGTCAAAAAAGAAGTCATTGATTCTTTCCCCAATCTTAAATTAATCACCACTCGTTCAACCGGATTTGATCATGTTGATTTGAAAATTGCCAAAAAGAAAGGCGTTAAAATTGGTTATGTCCCAGGTTACGGCGACAATACCGTGGCGGAGTTCGCCTTTGGTTTGCTTTTGAATTTGTCGCGCAAGATTTATGCCGCAGCTGACAGGATAAAAGAAATCGGCAGTTTTTCTTTTGAAGGGCTTCAGGGATTTGATTTAAGCGGAAAAACAATGGGTATTTTAGGCACTGGCAGAATTGGCAAGTATGCCATAAAAATAGCCAAAGGATTTGGAATGAATGTGATTGCTTACGATGTCTTCCCAAATAAAGATTTAGAAAAAGAATTAGGATTTCAATATGTTTCTTTAGATGAGCTTTTGGCGAATTCAGATGTTATTAGTTTGCATTTGCCGTATAATGAATCAACTCATCATATAATTAACAGCCAAAATATTTCTAAAATCAAAAAAGGCGCTGTGATTATCAATACCGCTAGAGGAGCTTTATTGGAAACAGAGGCATTGATTAAGGCGCTGAACAGCGGAATAATCGGCGGTTACGGCGCGGATGTTTTGGAAGAAGAGGGCATCATTAAAGATGAAAGGGCGTTTTTGCTCTACGGCCATCCGGAAGAGCATAATTTAAAAACCGCTTTGGCTAATCATGTTTTGATTGATATGCCCAATGTTATTATTACTCCTCATAATGCTTTCAACACCAAAGAAGCTCTGCAAAGAATTTTGGATACGGACATTGAAAATATAAAATCTTTTATTGAAAAAGGGGAAACAAAATATCCGATACCGCAATAATTAATGTTCATTGTCTATCTCTTCAATCGTTTTTTTTATCGCCTCAAGGAATTTTTCCGCCATTGGTATGTTAAAAGTTTTTTTATTTACACCAATTTCGTCGTTTCTTTTTTGGAGCGCCTTGACCGCGTTTTCGCTTTTAAAATAACTTTGCGTTTTCTTTTCCAGCCGCTTTACGGCGATTACAGCGTTTTGGGATATATTCTCGGCTTTATTTTCAGAATCAGCCGCTTGGCTGTCGGCGGATTGGTTCATTTGGCGGTTATTGCCATAGCCGTTGTTTTATATTTGATTTGGCTGGCAACGCCGATTTATATTGTTTATCGGATATTATGGACGCAATAAATATTGAAAATCTTTATTTTAACGAGCCGCGGCTGAAGTTGATTCATTTTTCGCGGTTTCTGGCCCGATTGATTTCTTATTCGCTGTATTCCGTTTTAATCGTCAGCGCGATTACTTTTCTGCTTTCCGAAGCTGATAATTTGTTTTGGCTGGGAATTTTAATTTCTTTATTTTTAGGCGACCGCTTGATTCATTTTGGCGAAGCGGAAAGGTCAATTGTCGGATTAACGCGCTATTTGCCGCGATTAAGCCGCAGAAAAGATTTTTTAATTTCTGGCAAATTTAATACCGCTGATTTTTTAACGCCCGCCAGCCGTTCAATTATTGAGCGGGCCTTTGACAGGGCCCTTATTGTCGGCGGAGATTTTTATTTGTATTTGATTGATTTTTTGATTCAATTGCCGGAAATTAAAAAGGGTTTGATTCGGATGGATGTTGATCTTGATGAATTTGAAAAAAGGATTGAAGAAGTCGGCGCCAGTGAAGAAAATCGCCGCCAAAAAAATTCCAAAAACGATTTGCTTCAAAAAGTCGAAACAATTTCAAAATTCGCTTTTTTGGAAGCTGCTAAAGACCAAAATAAATTTATTGAACCGCACGAGCTTTTCGCGGCTTTGGGAAATGTTAACGACGAAAAAATCAGCCGTTTGTTTAATTTGTTCAGCATTAATTCCGATGATTTGGCTAATGCGATGATTTTCAGCCATTTTAATCGGGGATTCGGTTTTTTCAGGCGTTTGCCGAAAGTTTTGGGCTCTTTTGCCCATAATCCCCATAAATTAAGGCATCGGATAATGAATCGGGCTTGGTCCGCGAGGCCTACGCCGGTTCTTGATGAATATGGCGTTGATTTCACGGATTTGGCCAGAAAAGAAAAAGTCGGTTTTTTAATCGGCCATAAGAATGAATATGACCGTTTGATTGATATTTTATCGCGGTTGGCAAAGCCAAACGTTCTTTTGACGGGCGAAGCCGGCAGCGGCAAAGAAGCGATTGTCGGCGCTTTGGCGTTCGGGCTTGTCAAAGATGAAGTGCCGGAAGCTATTTTTGACAAAAGATTGGTGGCTTTGAAAATCGGAGATATGTTTTCCGGCGCCACTCCCGAAGAGTTTTCCGGCCGGCTGAAAAAAATTGTTGAAGAAATAATTTTAGCGGGCAACATAATTTTATACCTTCCGGACATCCATAATTTAACTAAGACTGCCGACCAGCGGGGATTAAGCGCCGCCGATATTTTGCTTCCGATTGTCAATAACGACGCTTTTCCAATAATCGGCGCCACTTATCCGAGAGAATTCAAAGAATTCATTGAATCAAAAAGCGATTTTGCCGGCGCTTTTGAAATAATCAGAGTTGATGAAATTTCCGAAGGCGAAGCGGCCAAGCTTTTAACTTACGAGAGTTTGATTTTGGAAAGGCAATATAAAATAACAATCAGTTTTGGAGCGATTAAGCAGGCCGTCGGTTTAGCCCATAAATATTTTCGCCAGAAACTTCTGCCTTCCAGCGCCGAAGATTTGCTGAAAGAAACGATTTCTTACGTTAATCAAAGAGGCGATAAATTGCTTCAGGCCGATGACGTCATCGCGGTGGCGGAAAGAAAAATCAACGTGCCGATTCGCGGGGCTTCAAAAGAAGAAGCGGAAAAATTGCTGAATTTGGAAAATGTCATTCATGAAAATTTGATTGACCAGGAACAGGCGGTCTCGGCGGTTTCAAGGGCTTTAAGGGAATACCGCAGCGGGCTTTCAAGAAAAGGCGGGCCCATTGCGTCATTTTTGTTCGTTGGACCGACCGGAGTGGGAAAGACGGAGCTTTCCAAGATTTTGACGAAAATTCAATTCGGAACAGAGGAAATGATGGCGCGTTTTGATATGTCGGAATACCAGAATAAAGAAAGCATCAGCCGG
>JBBTZV010000011.1:0-2112 GCA_038061215.1 Patescibacteria group bacterium | reverse complement strand
CAAATCAGCGAAGAATTGAAAAAGAAATTGACTGAATATTTCAAGCCGGAACTTCTAAATCGTTTTTCTCAGGTCGTTTTTTTCAAAAACCTTTTGCCTAATGACATTGAAAAAATTACTCGGCTTCAATTGAAATCTTTGACAAAAACTTTGGAAGAGATTCACGGCGTTATTTTGGATTTTGACGAAGCCGCGGTTAAATATATTGCCGAACTTGGTTATGACCCGGTTTTCGGCGCGAGGCCATTGCGCGGCGTGATATCCGATAAAATCAAAAGCGTATTGGCAGAAAAAATTTTGAAAGAAGAAATCAACAAAGAGAGCAATATAAAAGTTGTTTTGGAAAATAACGAATTGAAATTTTCATGAACAAAGTAGTAAAATATTTTATCATAGGCGATTTGATATTATGGACCGGCTGGGGAATTCTTGACCCGTTTTTTTCGATTTTTATCATTAATTCCATTGAAGGCGCCACTCTTTTTTCCGTTGGCGCGGCAGTGGCGATTTACTGGATGACGAAAGCAGCCGTTCAAATACCGACGGCCCTGATTTTGGATAAAAACGACGGAGAAAAAGACGATTTTTATATCTTAATCATTGGACTTTGCGTAATCGGATTAAGCGTTTTGGCTTTTATTTTCGCCGAAAAATTGTGGCAAATTTATTTAATTCAGTTTATTAAAGGAATCGGTTTTGCTTTTTTTGTCATTGGATGGTTGGCAATTTATTCCCGGCATTTGGATAAAGGCCATACGGCTTTTGAATGGGCGGTTAATTCAAGTACCGGAGCTTTTGGAATCGGTTTGGCCGGAATTTTCGGCGGTTCAATCGCCAGTTGGTTCGGCTTTGAATTTGTTTTCATTTCCACTTCTTTATTGGCGTTTTTAAGCGCGATTATTTTGTTTTTCTCGCGAAATTTGATTATGCCGAAAGATAAAACAAAAATGATTTTTAAACAGCCGTTCAAAAATCATAATTTATGAGAAAAATAATTTTAATAAGCATAATTGTAGTCATTGCCGCAGGTATTGGCGCATTTTTTATTTTACAAAAACCCGCTCTTCCCGAGCCTGAACCCAAATCAACAAATTTGAAATTTCAAGATTCACCGTTCGGGATGCATACTGCGGCAACTCGGCCATTTCTTAAGCCAGATGCAAAACCGCCTTTTGATGGATTCCACTATAATGATGCTGTTGACATTGGAGTAAGCTGGGAACGTCCAGGGTTATATGTTAGCTATCCTCTGAATCTTAATTTATTGGATGGGCTATACGACAGTATCCCCCAAGGAATAAATATTCTCGGCAATATTGAAACGCCGCGCGAAAAAGGAACATTTCGGCTCCGTATAACCGAGCAAGAATATATTAATTTTGTAAAAAATCTGGTTGAGCGGTATGACGGCGACGGAATTAATGATATGTCCGGTCTAAAAAATCCAATAAAACACTGGCAGATAGATAATGAGCCGCCATTTTGGCAACTCGGACAAAACGATAGGCTTTCAGACGAATCGCCGATGAAATGGATAAAGGACACAAGAGACGATTATGCCCGCGTTTTAGAGCTTGCCGATATTGCCGTAAAATCAGCCTGCCAAGACTGCAAATTAGTTATTGGCGGAATAGTGGGGATGGGCGTTGAGCAATCAAAAGATATATTCAAAGAATTTTATGAGCCGATTTTGAAAAAATTAGCCGGTAAACATATTGATATTTTTGATTTTCATATTTTTGGAAACAGTCAAGGTGATTACAAAAATTCAAAAACAATTTACGCAACTATTCGCGAGGGACTTGATAAATACGGCTACAAAAACATGGCGATTTGGATTCTTGAAACCGGCACTTATTCAGGCCAGCCGTTTGACCAAGGAAAAACATTGATTGAACAAACAGAAAAAGAACAGGCAATGGATTTATTGAAGCGATTGACATATCCCCTAACATACGGCGTGAAAAAAGTTTTTTGGGCTTGGGCAATGGTTGAAGGAACGTCGCCGATTGATGACAATGATGTTTTTGACAATACTGGACTTATTTACGATGGCATTGGACCAAATGACCTTGGTTACGGCGTCAAAAAACTCTCCTACTACACCTACAA
>JBBTZV010000010.1:3237-7821 GCA_038061215.1 Patescibacteria group bacterium | reverse complement strand
TTGACGAAGCGGCGCGACAAACAACGGAAAACGCCAAGATTGTTTTTGGCTTAAAAATGTGATAAAATCTATTTATTATGCAGTCTTACGAAGCTAAAGATATTTATGTTTTAGAAGGGCTTGAGCCGGTAAGAAAGCGGCCCGGAATGTATATCGGGTCAACCGGCGTGGAAGGGCTTCATCATTTGATTTGGGAAGTGGTTGACAATTCGCTTGACGAAGCAATGGCCGGTTACGCCAAAAACATCGTTATTGAGCTTTTGGAAAATAACCAAGTGGCGGTGGCTGACGACGGCCGGGGCATTCCGGTTGACATTCATCCGCAGACAAAAAAATCCGCTTTGGAAACCGTAATGTGCACTTTGCACGCCGGCGGAAAATTCGGCGGCGAATCTTATAAAATTTCCGGCGGGCTTCACGGCGTTGGAGTTTCAGTGGTCAACGCTTTGTCAAAATGGCTGAAAGTTGAAGTTTGCCGCAACGGTTATCTTTATACGCAAGAATATGAACGCGGCAAACCGCGGTTTAGCGTGAAAAAAACCGGCAAATGCGGAGGAAACGGCACAAAAGTTATTTTTGAGCCGGATGCGGAAATTTTTTCCAAAATTGAATTTAATCTTAAGCACATTTTGGACCATTTGCGGCAACAGGCCTTTTTGACCAAAGGCGTTAAAATTGAAATTATTGACTGGCGCGAGAATCCGCCAGCCGGCGGACCGGCTTATTACTCTTTTTATTTTGAAGGAGGGCTTATTTCTTTCATTAATTATTTGAATCATTTTAAGAAGCCGATTCAGCCCAATATTTATCACGCTCAAAAAAAATACGACGATATTGAAGTGGAAGTGGCGGCGGTTTACGACGAAGAATTGGAAATCATTGAATTAAGTTTTGCCAATAACATTTATACTCCTGACGGCGGCGCGCATTTGACCGGATTTCGTTCAGCTTTGACCAGAAGTTTGAATGATTGGGCAAGGGCGAATAATTATTTGAAGGATAATGAGGAAAATTTGACCGGCGATGACGTTCGCGAGGGACTAGTGGCGATTGTTTCGGTTAAATTGGGAGAGCCGCAATTTGAAGGCCAGACCAAGGCCAAGCTCGGCAATCCGCCGGCGCGCACGGCCGTAGAAGCGGTGGTCAATGAAACGCTGAAAGAATTTTTAGAAAAAAATTATAACGACGCCAAAGCGATTATTGAAAAATGTTTGTTGGCTCAAAAAGCCAGAAAAGCCGCCAAGGCCGCCAAAGAAACGGTTTTAAGAAAAGGCGCTCTGGAAGGATTGACGCTTCCGGGGAAATTGGCGGATTGCTCTTCGCGCAATCCCGAAGAATCGGAGTTGTTTGTGGTGGAAGGCGACAGCGCCGGCGGTTCGGCGAAATCCGGCCGCGACCGCCACAGCCAGGCGATTCTTCCGCTTCGCGGAAAAATTTTAAACGTAGAAAAATCGCGGATTGACAAAATGCTGGCGAACAAAGAAATTAGGGCTTTAGTCACCGCTATCGGCACCTCCATCGGCGATACTTTTAATATATCAAAAATCCGCTATCATAAAATTATTTTAATGACCGACGCCGATGTTGACGGCTCCCATATCCGGACCTTGCTCCTGACTTTGTTTTACCGTTATTTTTTGGCGCTGATTGAAAGCGGTTATCTTTATGTCGCCCAGCCGCCGTTATATCGCATTCAAAAAGGAAAAGAAGCGAAATTTGTTTATTCGGACGCGGAAAAAGACAAGACTTTGAAATCTTTCGGCGATGATTTTTCCGGAATCAATATCCAGCGCTACAAGGGTTTGGGAGAAATGAATCCCGACCAGCTTTGGGAAACGACTTTAAATCCTCAAAACCGCACTTTAAAACAAATTAGCGTTGAAGACGCCAAAGAAGCCGATGAGCTGTTTGATATTTTAATGGGCGAAGTGGTTGAGCCGAGGAAGGCCTTTATCCAAAGCCAGGCGGCAATGGTGAAAAATCTTGACATATAGCATTAAAGTTAATATATTAGTATAGACTTTAAATATGATTCAGCGTTTAATCTCCTATATCAGCGAATCCAAGCAGGAATTAAAGCGCGTTAATTGGCCGACCAGAAAAGAAACAATGCATTTGACTTTAATCGTAATCGGCGTTTCTTTGGCAGTCGCGGTTTTTTTGGGCGTCTTGGATTTAATATTTAGATATTTATTAAGATCGGTTATTTAAGATGATGGCGGAAAAAACATCAAAATCTTCATTGGAAGAAAATAAGCAAAAAGGGGAGCGGCACTGGTACGCCGTTCATACTTATTCCGGCTATGAAGACGCGGTGGCTCGTTATTTGAAACAAAGGGTTGATTCTCTGGAAATGCAGGATAAAATTTTCAATGTTATCGTTCCCAAAGAAAAAAAGATTAAAATCAAAAACGGCAAACGCAAGGCCATTGAAGAAAAAATTTATCCGGGGTATGTTTTGGTGGATATGCTCATGAGCGAGGATTCTTGGTACGTTGTCAGAAATACGCCGAGAGTTACCGGATTTGTCGGGGCGGACACCACCGAACCAAGCCCGCTTTCCAAGGAAGAAGTGGATGTTTTGATGGCGAAGATGAAAGGCGAAGAGCCGAAATTGAAAATTGAATTCGGAATCGGCGAAACCGTAAAAATCATTGACGGTCCGTTCAAAGACAGCGAGGGGAAAATTAACGCGGTTGACGAAGAACACGGAAAAGTAAAAATTATGGTTCCGATTTTCGGCAGAGAAACGGAAGTGGAATTAGATTCCCTGCAGGTGCAAAAACTGTAATATGGCTAAAGCAATTAAAACAATTTTAAAACTTCAAATTCAAGCGGCTAAAGCAAATCCGGCTCCGCCGATTGGCCCGGCTTTGGGCCAGCACGGAGTCAATATCGGCCAATTTTGCCAGCAATTCAACGAAGCTACCAAAGAAATGGGGGATAGCGTCATTCCCGCTGAAATTACGATTTATGAAGACCGGACTTTTGAGTTCAAGCTGAAAACGCCGCCGGCTTCGGATTTGTTGAAAAAAGCAGCTGGGATTGAAAAAGGTTCCGGCGACCCGCTAAAAAATAAAGTCGGCAAAATCACCAAAGCGCAATTGCGCGAAATTGCCGAGAAAAAGATGGTGGATTTGAACGCCAATGACATTGAAGCGGCAGAGAAGATAATCGCCGGCACGGCGCGAAATATGGGGATAGAAGTGGAGCAGTAAATTAAAATTTTAATAAGGAAAAAAAGGAGGCCTTATGACAATAATGAAAGATAACGGCGGGGAAGACGAAACAATAAAAGCTACTTTACGGATCTTGAGCGGTAAAAGTTTGGAAGAAAAAGTTGAAATAATTCGGGCTCAATTAAATGTTATAGTTGATGTGGAAGAAGTAAAATATCCCTTAACCACATTAGATGGGATTATTAAGTCAAGGTTCATAGAGCCATGTCCGATATGCAAGGCGGAAATTAAGCCCGGCAAACATTGTTTGGCATGCGGTAAAAAGGGTTATGTTACAGCCGTAGAAGCGGAAAAGATTTTGTTAAAAAAATCAAAGGAGAACGCGAAGGGTGGATAAAACCACCCTTTTTTATTAGAATAAGATTATGTATAAACCCACCATCGGCCTTGAAATTCACGTCCAGCTTAAAACTAAAACAAAAATGTTTTGCGGATGCCTTAACGATTCCGAAGAAAAAAATCCCAATATCAATGTCTGCCCGATTTGCATGGGGCATCCCGGAACACTTCCGACAATCAATAAAAAAGCGGTAGAGGCGGTATTAAAATTGGGCTTGGCTTTGAACGGAAACCCGCCGGCTGGCGGGTCAAAATTTGACCGGAAAAATTATTTTTATCCGGATTTGCCAAAGGGCTATCAAATTTCGCAGTATGATAAGCCGCTGGTTTTTAGCGGAGAACTTAATGGAATTAAATTAAGAAGAATTCACTTGGAAGAAGATACCGGTTCGTTAATTCATCCGTCAGACAAAAATTACAGCTTGGTTGATTTTAATCGAGCCGGCGTGCCATTGATGGAATTGGTAACTGAACCGGATATTGAAAGCGGCGAGCAGGCGGTTGAATTTGCCAAAGAGCTTAAATTGATATTGCGATATCTGGAAATTTCCGACGCGGATATGGAAAAAGGCCAGATGAGAGTTGAAGCGAATATCAGCTTGACCAACGACCAACAACCAACGACCAACAATAAATTGGGAACAAAAGTAGAAGTTAAAAATCTTAATTCTTTTCGGGCTGTTGGAGAAGCGATTGATTACGAAATAAAAAGACAAACTGAAATTTTGGAAAGCGGCAAAAAAGTCATTCATGAAACTCGCGGCTGGGATGAAATTAAAAAGAAAACAGAGCACCAGCGCTTGAAAGAAGAATCCCATGATTATCGTTATTTTCCGGAGCCTGATTTGCCAATTTTAGATTCAACAAATTTTAATTTGGAAAAATTAAAAGTTGAGGTTCCGGAATTACCGGCGCAAAAACGGGAAAGATTCAAAAAAGAATATGATTTGAAGCTGGAACAAGCGGAAATTCTTGTTCAGGAGCGGGATTTGTCAAAATATTTTGA
>JBBTZV010000010.1:0-3137 GCA_038061215.1 Patescibacteria group bacterium | reverse complement strand
GCAATGGTAAAATTAAAAGGTCGCGGAAATCCGGAAATTTTAAAGAAAATTTTCAAAGAAACAATAAAATAAATGGAAAGTTTTAATTTTGAAGCGTTGAAAAAAGAAAAAATTTTGGAAAAAGCCGGAATAAAAGATACAAACGCGACAGAATCCAAAATTGAAATGCTGGAAAACAGCATTGAAGCGATAAAGAGGCAAATGGAGCAAGTAGGCGAGCCTACTAAAAAATCTTTGGAAGCGCAGATAGCGGCGAAACAAAAGCAATTAGAAGAGCTTAAAAATAAAAAAGAGAATTTTAATTAAGCAAAAACTTTTTTATTATTTCATAAGCCTCTTTTTCATTTTCAATCCAGCGGATATTTTTATCTTTTTTGAACCAAGTCATTTGGCGCTTGGCGTATTGCCAACTTTCTTTCAGTATTGAATCAACCATTTCTTGTTTTGTGATCAATCCGCGCAAATAGCGGGAAACATAGCGGTATTCCAATCCTAAATCATCTAATCTTTTCCAGTTCAAACCTCCGCCAACTGGCGGATTACGAAGATTTTTTACTTCTCCAATCAATCCTTGCCGCAGGCGTTTTTTTAATCTTGCGGCGATAAGTTTTTTCAATTCTTCCGGAGATTTTTTAATTCCGAGCTTTAGTGCGTAGTAAAGAAAAATTTTGCTATCATCAATGATAGCGTTATCACGCGCGGCAGTATTTAAGAAAGGTATTGGTTTTTTTGTAGTTAACGCAATTTCTAAAGCTCTGATTAGTCGGCGTTTATTATGATGGTCGATGTTTTCCGCGCGCCGCGGGTCCAGTTTTTGAAGCTGTTTAAAAAGCTCTTCGGTTGTTTTTTTCTCTAATTGTTTTCGTAATTTCGGCTGTGGCGGAACAGCCGGCAGTTGATAATCGTAAATCAAAGCGTCAATGTATAATCCCGTGCCGCCGCAGATAATCGGGAGTTTATTGCGCTTGATAATGTCAGCAAGCGCTTTTTTTGCGAGTTTTTGATATTGGCTAACTGTGAAAGTTCTTTTTGGCGAGGCGACATCAAGCAGGTGATGGGGGATGCCTTTATAATAATAAACACCTGACACCTTACATCTGACACTTGGCACTTTATCCTTTGGCACTTTGCCGGAGCCGATGTTCAGTCCTTTATAAACTTGGCGGGAATCGGCGGAAATTATTTCGCCGTTGAATTTGCGGGCAATTTTTACCGCCAATTCTGATTTACCAGAAGCAGTGGGTCCTAAAATAACAAGAATTTTAGGCAATTTTATTTTCAATTTCTTTCTTAATTTTTTCAATAAGTTCGTCAATTTTTATTTCTCCCCCTTGTCCGCGTTTATAATGCCGGACATTTACTGTTTTATTTTGAATTTCTTTGTCGCCGACGATTAAAACATAAGGTATTTTTTGGAGTTCGGCTTCGCGAATGCGTTTTCCGAGAGTTTCATCGCTTGGAACGAGTTCGGCATCAACGTTATTATTTTTTAATTCTTCCAAGATTTTTTTAGCGTAGTCATCGTGTTTTTCGCTTATGGCCAGAATTTTAACTTGAACCGGCGCGAGCCACAGCGGTAAAACGCCGCAGGTTTTTTCAATAAGAAAAGCAAAAAATCTGTCAAAAGAGCCGAAAATCGCCCGATGAATGACAATAACCGGTTTTTCTTTGCCGTTTTGAGCAATATAAAAAAGATTAAATTTCGGCGCTGAATAATAATCAATTTGAATGGTGGCAATGGTGTCTTCTTTGCCGTATAAATCTTTCATTTGAATGTCTATTTTCGGCCCGTAGAAAGACGCTTCGCCGATTGTTTCCGTGAATTTATGGCCGAGATTTTTCAGGGATTTTTTTAGAATCGCGGCGCCGGTTTCCCAATTTTTTTTATTTTTTACATCTCCGAATTTTTCTTTGTTTTTGAAATCCGGCAAGGACAAGCGATACCAGTAATCTTTTATATCAAAATCGTTAAAAACTTTTTTATGGAGATTTAAAACCGCGGCGATTTCTTGTTCCAGATTTTCTTGCGTTGCATAAATATGCGCGTCGTTTTGGGTAAAGCCTCTTATGCGGATTAATCCCGAAAGCACGCCCGAACGTTCATAGCGGTAAACCGTGCCGAATTCCGCGATTCGCAAAGGCAGTTCGCGGTAGCTTCGCTTGCCATGTTTGTAAATAGAGTGATGGTGTGGACAATTCATCGGCCTTAAATAATATTTTTCATTGTCAATGACAATCGGCGCGTACATATCGTCTTTATAGTGCGCCAAATGGCCGGATTTTTTATAGAGTTCGTCTTTGGCGATTTGCGGAGTCAGGACATGTAAATAGCCGTTTTGTTTTTCAATATTGTAAATATAATCTTCCAATTTTTTGCGGATAGCATAGCCTTTCGGCAGCCAAAGAGGAAGCCCCTTGCCAATCTCTTCGTCAATCATGAAAAAGCCGAGTTTTTCGCCGATGTTGCGGTGGTCGCATTTTTCCGCCAATTCCGTCATTTTCAGATATTCGTCCAATTCTTTTTTCGTTTCAAAAGCAATGCCGTAAATTCGCGTCAGCATCGGATTTTTTTCATCGCCCCTCCAATACGCGCCGGCGATTTTAGTCAGCTTAAAGGCATCGGGATTAATTTCAGAAGTTGATTTTATATGCGGGCCGGCGCACAGGTCGGTAAATTTGACACCTGACATCTGACATCTGATATCGCTACAGGTTTTGTAAATAGTAATCGGTTTTTTGGCCCGCCGGCTGGCGGATTGAAGTTCTTTAATAAGCTCTAATTTATATATTTGGTTTTTGAAGAGTTTTTTTGCCGCGGCAGGGGATATAATTTCTTTTTTAAATTTTAAATCTTTTTTTATAAGTTCTTTGATTTTTTTTTCTAATTCCGGCAAGTCGGCATTAGTAATTGAAATTTTATCGAAATCGTAATAAAAGCCGTTTTCTATTGTCGGCCCTATTCCTAATTTTGTTTTTGGATATTTTTCCAAAACCGCCATTGCCATCAAATGGGCGAGCGAGTGCCGTATTTTTTCTAAATTATCGTTATTGTTCATAAATTAATTGTTAATTGTTAGATGTTAGATGTCAAATGTCAGATGTTATAATTCAATCGCGTCCTGGCATATCAGTTTTGA
>JBBTZV010000009.1:7594-12160 GCA_038061215.1 Patescibacteria group bacterium | reverse complement strand
ATTTTCGCCTGCGAAGAAACAAACCTTTTCAAGGTTTCAATGTCTTTATAATCAACGGCTTTTACGTTTTGTGAACAAAAGAAACACTGCATAAGTATTAGTTTATAAAGTTATAAAGTTGAAAGTTATAAAGTTAATTTAGTTAAACTTTATGAACTTTACAAACTTTATTAATTTTTAACTTTAAAAAGGCAAATCTTCCGCTTTGATTTCCCCTTCGTTGATGTCAATTTGCGGAAGTTCTTCATTAAGCGGCTTCTGATTTTGCCCCGCGCTGAATTCTCCCTGGCCCTGACCCGCTGGTTGGCTTTGACTCGCCGGCCGCGGGCCGAATTGTATTCTTTCAGCGATAATTTCCGTCCGATTTTTTTTAGCGCCGTCCGGAGCATCCCAATTTCTGGTGCGAATCCGGCCTTCTATGAAAATTGACCTGCCTTTGGCCAAATATTGCTTGACGATTTCCGCTTGCCTGCCGAAAACCACTACATTATGAAATTCAACTTCTTCCTGTTTGTTGCCTTGCTGGTCTTTCCAAACTCTATTGGTGGCCACGCCGAAATTGGCAACCGGCGCGCCTGACGGCAATGCCCTTAATTCCGGGTCTCTGGTTAAATTGCCGATAATAAAAACTTTGTTTAAATTCATTATTTAAGTATTTCTTCTAATTTCTTTTCCAGCATTTCATTGCTTACTTGCTGAAGCGGGATTTTTTCGACTGCCGGCTTCTTGACAACCGGCTTCGGCAAAACGGCTTTTCTGAATCTTGGCGCCGATTTCTGAATTCCGATTGCCGGCGGCGTAACAATCAGAAATCTCAAAATTTTGAGATTTAATTTCAAACTTTGGCTTATTTTTTCAATCGCCTCCGGCAATGCTGAAAAAATAAAATAATCAAAATAAGCCGACGGCTCTTTTTGAATCGGATAAGCGAGCTTAATCCTTGATAAGCTTCCGCTTTTGGCAATTGAAGCTTTTTGCCCTTCCAAAACCTTGATTACTTCATTCTTATCGTCTTCGATTCTTGTTAAAAAACCGATTTCATAATTTTTTTGCTCTTTTTCCATTGTAAAGTATAAAGGGAGTATAATTAATTAGTGGTTGTTAGTCAATTATTTAGTCAATCTTTTCGCTTTCTTCCGCTTTAAAACTTTCTTCTTTTTTTTCTTTTTGTTTGCCGTATCCTGTTCCAGCCGGGATGAGCCGTCCGATAATAACATTTTCTTTGAGGCCTACAAGATGGTCCTCCCTGCCTTCGGTGGCGGCTAAAACCAAAACTCTGGCGGTTTCCTGGAAAGAAGCGGCGGAAAGAAAACTCGGCGTTGAAAGCGCCGTTCTGGTGATTCCCATAAGCAATTGCTTGCCTTTGGCCGGCGTTTTTCCTTTTGCCCTTATTTCGCGATTAACTTCAATAAGCTTTGATTTGGACACGGTTTCTCCAACCGCAAAATGAGTATCGCCGGAATCTTTAATCATCACCCGCGAGAACATCGCTTTAATGATGATTTCAATATGCTTGTCGCTGATAAGACTTCCTTCAGCCCCGTAAACTTTTTGGACTTCGTTAAGAATATAATGCTCGGTCGCTTTCTGCCCCCTTAATCTGAAAAGCTCTTGAAGGTCCAAACTGCCCTCGCAAAGCTGGTCTCCTTTGGCCACCTTGTCTTTTGATTTGACAAAAATCGTCGTGGTTCTGGAAACTGGATATTCAATTATTTTTGTTTTCCGTTTCTTGCCTGTTGTTTTGACGATTTTCAATTTAATCACTTTGAGCAATTTTTTTTCTTCAATATCTTCAATCACGCCGTCGTCTTCGGCCAAAATCGCTTTGCCCTTGGGAATCCTGACTTCAAACAATTCCTGCACTCTCGGCAAACCGTGAGTAATGTCAACTCCGGCCACGCCGCCGGTGTGGAAAGTCCTCAATGTAAGCTGGGTGCCGGGCTCGCCGATTGATTGCGCCGCGATCACGCCGACAGCTTCTCCGATATCTATTAAATCAAGTTTCGCCAAATCATAACCGTAACATTTAGAGCAAACGCCGTACAGCGCTTTGCAATAAATCGGCGACCTGACAAAAACCGATTCAATGTTTGAATCTTCAATTTGTTTCGCTACTTTGCGAACAATGATTTCGCCGGCTTTAACCGCGATTTTATTGCCTATTTTAACGTCGTTTAAGGCAATGCGGCCGAATAATCTTTTGCTGAATTTATGGCCGTATTCTTCGCCTTCAATTCGCACAACTTCAACACCGTCGCTGGTTTTACAATCTTTCGCGTTAACCGTAACGTCCTGGACAACATCAACCAATCTTCTGGTCAAATAACCGGCTTCGGCGGTTTTAAGCGCCGTATCCGTCAAGCCTTTTCTCGCGCCGTGAGTGTTAATGAAATATTCCAAAACGCTCAATCCTTCTTTGTAAGACGATATAATCGGGAGCTCGATGGTTTCCCCTTTGGGATTTTGCACCAAACCTTTCATGCCGGCCATCTGCGTCGGCTGGGACCAACTGCCGCGACTGCCGGAATCAATAATTGAATAAACAGATGATTTCTGGTCAAGGCTATTGGGAATAATTTCTGAAATTTTCTCCCGGACTTTTTCCCAAATGCCGACAATCCTGACATATCTTTCAAAATCGGTTAAAAGCCCTTCTTCATATTGACTTTTGACAAGAGAAACTTCTTTTTCGGCGTCAACGACAATTTTTTCTTTTTCCTTAGGAATGCTTAAATCATCCATCCCCCAGCTGACGCCGGAAACCGTCGCGTATTTGAATCCCAAAGTTTTTATTCTGTCCAAAATTTCCCAGACTTGGCCGACGCCGTATTTGTCTATCAGCAGAGAAACCAACGAACCCAATTCTTTTTTGTTCATTGTTTTGTTGATAGGTTCAAAATCATCCGGCAAAGCGCGGTTAAAAATCAAACGGCCGGCGCTGGTCTCCGTTAATCCTGACGGTAAAAAAACTTTTATCAATTCATTGATTTTTATATGGCCGAAATCAACGGCGATTAAGGCCTCTTCAACCATTGAAAAAACTTTTATTGTTTTTTCTTCTCTTTTTGTTTTTTCATCAAGAATTCTCGTCAAATAATAACAACCCAAAACAATGTCTTGGGTCGGCTGGGCAACGGGATCGCCGGTGGCCGGCTTTAAAATATTTCCGGACGCCAACATCCGACTTGACGCTTCTTCTTGCGCTTCTTTTGACAAAGGAACGTGAACTGCCATCTGGTCGCCGTCAAAATCAGCGTTAAAAGCCGCGCAAACCATAGGCGGAATGCGAATCGCCAAATCTTCAATAAGCAAAGGCTTGAAAGCCTGGATGCCCAAACGATGAAGCGTCGGCGCCCGGTTCAAAAGCACTTTTTTGTCTTTAATGACTTCTTCAAGCATCTCCCAAATTTCCGGACCAGCCGCTTCAATCAAACGATTGGCGTTTCTGATATTGTGAGCCAATCCTTTTTCTATAATTTTGCTTATAACGAACGGTTTAAATAATTCCAAAGTCATTTTTTTCGGCAAGCCGCATTCGTTGAATTTAAGCTCCGGGCCGACCACGATAACCGAACGGCCGGAATAATCCACCCGCTTTCCGAGCAAATTTTGCCGGAATCTTCCTTGTTTGCCTTTCAAAATATCGGCCAAAGATTTCAACGGCCGCTTTTGAGCCGAAAGCTGGGGCTGGGTTCCGCCGAAACGGATTGAATTGTCAATTAAAGAATCAACCGCTTCTTGAAGCATTCTTTTTTCGTTGATAATAATGACTTCCGGCGCTTTGATTTCAATAAGTTTTTTCAAGCGATTATTGCGATTGATTACCCGGCGATAAAGGTCGTTCAAATCGGAAGTGGCGAAACGGCCTCCGTCAAGAGGCACCATTGGCCGAAGTTCGGGCGGAAGAACCGGCAAAACCGTTAAAACCATCCATTCCGGCCGCATTTTATTCCTGATAAAAGAACGGAAGAGTTTTATTTTGAACAAAAGTTTTTTCTGCCGGTTCAAATCCTTGGTTTCTTTCAATTCCGCTTCGCATTTTTTTATTTTCTTTTCCAAATCAACGTTTTCCAAAATTTTCCTGATTGCTTCGGCGCCGCTCATCGCCTCAAAAGCGTTGCCGAAACGCTTTGATAAATTATGATATTCGATTTCGTTGATAATTTTGCCGACTTTAAGGGAATTGAGTTGTTCTTTGGCGGTTGACGTGGCCGTTTCCAATTCTTTTACTCCTTCTTTTGAAACGCCTTTTTTTCTGGATTTGGATTCTTTGTCAATTTCTTCCAAAAACTTTTTTTTATTTTCTTCGTTTACCGCGATGACGATATAAGCGGCGTAATAAACAACTTTGGTCAATTTATCAAGCGGCGCGTCAATAAACAAACTGATTCTTGAAGGAACGGTTTTTAAAAACCAAATATGGCTCACCGGAGCGGCCAATTTAATGTGCCCCATCCTTTCCCGGCGGACCGAAGAGCGTGTCACTTCAACGCCGCAGCGGTCGCAAACGATTCCCTTGTACCGGATTCTGCGATATTTGCCGCAATAACATTCGTAATCTTTGGT
>JBBTZV010000009.1:4303-7494 GCA_038061215.1 Patescibacteria group bacterium | reverse complement strand
ATTAAAACGTTGAAAGCCGAAGGCGTGGAAGGATTTTTAATGCTTTCATTTCTGATAATGGATTCAAAAGCCGCGGCCCGACCCAAAATATCGTCGGATTTAACCGTCAGCATTTCCTGAAGCGTGTAAGCCGAACCATAGCCCTCCAAAGCCCAAACTTCCATTTCTCCGAAGCGCTGGCCGCCAAATTGGGCTTTTCCGCCGAGCGGCTGCTGGGTAATCAAAGAATAAGAGCCGATTGACCGCATGTGGATTTTATCCTCAACCAAATGATTGAGTTTCATCATGTAAATATACCCGACGGTAATCGGCTCGGGAAACGGCTTGCCGGTTCTTCCGTCAAAAAGTTTTAATTTGCCATTTTCGGGAAAACCGGCGCGCTTAAGCTCATTTTTAATGTCTTCTTCGCTGGCGCCGGTAAAAATCGGAGAAACAGCCCGATAGCCCAATTTATGAGCGGCCAATCCAAGATGAGTTTCTAAAATTTGGCCCAAATTCATTCTGGAAGCCACGCCCATGGGATTCAAAATAACGTCAACCGGCGTGCCGTCTTCAAGATAAGGCATGTCTTCAATTGACCGAATCTGGGAAATAACGCCTTTGTTGCCGTGCCGTCCGGCCATTTTATCGCCAGCTCTGACTTTGCCCAATTGCGCCACTTCAATTTGAATTCTTTTAATAATACCCGGATCAAGTTTATCGCCGTGATCCCTGGAAAAAACCTTAATGCCGATTATCTTGCCTGATTTGCCGTGAGGCAAAACCAAAGAAGTGTCTTTGATTTCTTTGGCTTTTTCGCCGAAAATCGCCTGAAGCAATTTTTCCTCGGCCGTAAATTCAATTTCTCCTTTTGGCGAAACTTTGCCGACTAAAATATCTCCGGCTTTAACTTCCGCGCCTATTCTGATAATGCCTTCTTCGTCCAAATTTTTTAGTTTTTCTTCCGAAACATTGGGGATATCCGGCGTTGTCATTTCCGGGCCCAATTTTGTCTCCCTGACATCGCAATAAAAATCTTCAATATGAATGGAAGTGAACATATCGTCTTTGACCACTCTCTCGGAAAGAATAATCGCGTCTTCAAAATTGGCGCCTTCAAAAGGCATGAAAGCCACCAGAAGATTCTGCCCCAAAGCCAAAACGCCGTCTTCGGTTGAAGAACTGTCGGCGAGCAAATCTCCGGTTTTGACTTTTTGCCCTTTTTTCACCAGCGGCTTTTGGGAAATGCAAGTGTAATAATTTGACCTTCTAAATTTGGAAAGATGATGGGTTTTTTTCTTTCTATCGTTTTCTTCAATTACGATTTTATCGCCGTCAACTTCAACCACTTCGCCGTTATTGGAAGCCAAAAGCAAACGGCCGGAATCGTAAGCCGCTTTTTCTTCCATGCCGGTTGAAACAAAAGGCGCGCTCGCTTTAATGGGAGGCACGGCCTGACGCTGCATGTTTGAACCCATCAGCGCCCGATTAGCGTCGTCATGCTCCAAAAAAGGAATCAAAGACGTTGCCACGCTGGTGATTTGATAAGGCGCGGCGTCAATCAATTCCGCTTCTTCTTTGGGATATGTTCCGGGCTTGCCTTTGTATCGCATGCCGACCATTTTTTCGGCAATTGAATTGTTTTCCAATTTTGTGTTGCCTTGGACGATTTTATAATTTTCTTCCTTAACGGCGTCGAGCCAAACGATTTCATCGGTGATTTTTCCGTTTTTCACTTTAATGTACGGCGTTTCAATAAAACCTAATTCATTAATCCGGGCGAAATTAGCCAAGCGGCTGATAAGGCCGATATTCTGGCCTTCCGGAGTTTGAATCGGGCAAATCCGGCCATAATGGGAAATGTGAACATCACGCACTTCAAATCCGGCGCGTTCACGGGTCAATCCTCCGGGACCCAAAGAAGAAAGCAATCTTTTGTGTTCAAGTTCTGCCAAGGGATTAACTTGGTCCATAAATTGCGAAAGTTGGGAACCGGTAAAAAATTCCCTAACCATAGCCATTAAAGGCCTGGCATTAACCACTTGTGCCGCGGTCAAATCTTTAACTTCCAAAGTGGACATTCTATCAACGGCAAAACGCCGAAGCCTCATAAAACCCACTCTCAACCTATTCTGAAGCAATTCTCCGACCGACTTCACTCTTCTATTGCCCAAATGGTCGATGTCATCCGGTTCAGCCAAGGGATTATTGTTCAGCCGAATAATTTCTTTAATGATTAAGACGAGGTCTTCCGGACTCAAAAGATAGTTGTCTTTATTTTCTTTATTTTCTTTGCGTTTGCTTTCGCCTCTTAATCTTTGGTCAACTTTGAACCGGCCCGATCTTGACAAGCCGTACCGGTCAGCTCTCAAAAACATGGCGTCAATCAAACTTTTGGCGTTTTCCGGAGTCGCCAAATCGCTGGGCCTCAATCTTTTGTAAATTTCAACGTAAGAATCCATCGCGCTTTTCGCCGGACTCTTTTTTAAAGTCGCTTCAATGAATTTGACGGCGTTGTTATCAGTTCCACTGAAAAGTTTGATTAAAGATTCATCGCTTTCCAATTCGGTTTTGCCGTACATGCTGGCGAAAACCCTCAATAAATCCGTAACCGCGGCTTTGCGGTGCCGGTCAATTTTAACGCCGATAAATCCGTCCGGTTCGGTTGAAAATTCCAGCCAACTGCCGCGGTCAGGAATAATTTTCGCGCCGAAAAATTTTTTACCCCGATAAACCAAGGCGGTGAAATAAACGCCGGCTGAACGGATTAATTGGGAAACAACCACCCTTTCAACTCCGTTAATAATAAAAGTTCCGCGCGAAGTCATCGTTGGAAAATCTCCGAGATAAACTTCGGCTTCGTTCGATTCTTTGGTTTTTTTATTGACAAGTTTAACTTTGGCCCTTAAAGGAGCTTCAAAAGTCAAATCTTTCAGCCACGCAGTTTCTTCATCGTATTTCGGTTCGTCAAAATAATAATCCAAAAAATAAAGCTCAATTTCTTCCGTCTGGTCTTTGATGGGAGAAACTTCTTCAAAAAGCTCTTTTAATCCGCGTTTAACAAACCAATCCCAGGACTGGCGTTGAATTTCGTTTAAAAACGGCTGTTTAATAAAAGCTCCCGGATGAGATGAAAATATTTTTGTGGGGGATGGCATAAATGGTATAAAAAGACAAAAAAATACCGCTTTCGCTTAATTAGCGTTTTTATA
>JBBTZV010000009.1:2114-4203 GCA_038061215.1 Patescibacteria group bacterium | reverse complement strand
ATCTTTTAGATATTAATAGTTTTAATCGCTTTAGTCAAGTAGCTTTATCCTACTAAATCTTTAAATATTTTTTCCTGTTATTATTGTGTTCTTCCAAAGTTTTGCTGAAAATTGTTTTTTTGGTTTTTGGGTCGGAAAGATAATACCAATAGTCGGAATCTTTTTTGTTGCTCGCCGATAAAATCGCTTGAAGTCCAGGGTTGCCAATCGGCGCCGGCGGCAATCCCATGTACCGATAAGTGTTGTATTTTGAATCAATAAGATAATCTTCCTTTTTAAGAGCCGGGCAGTTTAAAAATTCCAGGCACTTAGCGTAAATAACCGTAGCGTCAATTTGAAGCAACATTCCGGTTTTCAGCCGTTTTCCGATTATTCCGGCGGCTATCCGCTGTTCTTCGGCATTTGGAATTTCTTTTTCCAAAAGCGAAGCGATAATCAATAATTTATACAAATTATCATTGCCCTCAAAAAAAGTCAAGTCCTTAATTACCCCCAAAGCCGGCTCTGTTTTATTTTTAAAATTTTCTAAAATTTTTCCGATAGCCGCTTTGGAGTCAAAATTCGGATAAAAACGATAAGTGTCCGGAAAAAGAAACCCCTCCAAATTATTTTGGCTGCTAAGCGCTCCTTTTTCAATTATCCCCAATTTGCTTAATCGTTCGTCAATTTCTTTCAAAGTCATTCCGGGGAAAATTGTCGCTTCAACTTCCAACGGGCCACTGGCTAAAACCTTCGTCAAATCGCCGACGGAAACAGCGCCGTTAAAAATATAACGCCCGCTTTTAAACTGATGCGCCCGTCCGGTTAAAATGGAATAAATTTTAAAAATTGATTTTGAATTTATCAAATCGCGCCGGACAACCGCTTCGGCTATTTCGTTAAAACTCATGCCGCCTTTAATGTCCAAAATAATTCGGTTATTATTTTCTACAACCGCTTGCCCCTGAATAACAAAATTAGCCGTTAAAACGGCGATTAAAAAAACGATGGCGAGTAAAACGAACTTCATTTAGTTAAACTATTTTCTCAACACAATTGATTGAATAATGCCAACAACAATCAGATTAGTCAACAAAGAAGACCCTCCGTAGCTCAAAAAAGGAAAAGTGACTCCGATTACCGGCGTCAGGCCTAAATTTGAACCGACGTTTAAAATCAATTGAACGCTGAAAAAAATGGCCGTTCCCAAACAGACAAAACGATTAAAATTATTTTCCGCGTTTAAGCCGATTTTAACGATTTCAACGATTAAAAATAAAAAAGCGGCCATCAGCAAAAAACCGGCGATTAACCCGAATTCTTCAATGATCGCCGAAAAAATAAAATCTGTCTGCGCTTCCGGCAAAAACCCCAGCTGGACTTGAGTTCCCTGGCCAAATCCTTTGCCGAATAAACTCGCCGAGCCAATGGCGATTTTTGACTGAATCACGCTGTAATTAATCCCCAAAGGGTCGCGTTCCGTCAAAAAAACTCCCAAAATTCTTTCTTTTTGGTATTCTTTCAAAACGCTGAACCACATGAAGCCCGTGATGATTATAAATATCAACAAACTGGCGATTAAATGGCGTGGCCGAATTCCGGAAACTAAAAGAAAGCCAAACCAAATGGCGAAAAGCACCAAGCCCGAACCCAAATCCGGCTGCAAAGCCACTAAAAATCCGGGAATGGCGAAATAAATAAAAGACGTTATTAAATTGGGAATCCGGGCGATACCGATATGTTTTTTGCTGAAAAAACTGGCAAGGACGATGATTAAGGCGATTTTGGCGAATTCCGACGCCTGAAATTGGAACGGTCCGATTTCCAGCCAACCCCTCACTCCCCGCACCGCTGGCGCGAAAACCAAAGTCGCCAAAAGAAGCAAAATAATAAAAATATAAATTCCGAGAATCGCGCCTTTATAATTAATGAGCGGCCGCCAATCCAATCTGATAATCAGAAAAAACAAAGCAAGGCCGATTAGATACCATAAAAGCTGTTTGTAAAATAATTCCGGCTTGGTGCTTAATAAGCTTAACAGCCCCATTATCGCCAAAAATAAAACCGAAATGTTCAATCGCCAATTAAGCTGTTTTAAAATAGGCATGAT
>JBBTZV010000009.1:0-2014 GCA_038061215.1 Patescibacteria group bacterium | reverse complement strand
ATTATAAAGACAAATTTCCTTTTGCTGTTAATCTCCTTTTTTTGTTTCGCAGATAATTAATGTATCCGGCAGCGGCGATCATTGCCGCGTTATCGGTGCAAAAATTTTTCACTGGAGTGAAAAATTTAACATCTAACATCTGACCTTTAATCTTTGACTTAAATTTCTTTTGCAAGGTTTTATTCGCGGCAACACCCCCAGAAATCATTATTGATTTAACATTGAATTCTTCCGCGGCGCGAAGGGTTTTTGAAATTAAAACATCAAAGGCGGCTTGCTGAAAACTGGCGGCTATGTCAGCCAAAAATCTTTTCCCGCCAGCCGTCTCCGTCTGATTTTTTATATAATACAAAATTGCCGTCTTCAACCCGGAGAAACTGAAATCGTAATTTTTTTGATTGAGCATGGGCCGAGGAAAATTTATGGACGCCGCACGTCCATATTTTGCCAATTTTTCAATCTCCGGACCGCCCGGATAAGGCAAATCCAGCAATCGCGCCACCTTGTCAAATGCCTCGCCAACCGCGTCATCCCGCGTTTCGCCAAGTTTTTTATATTTTACCAACGAATCCATTTTAATAAGAATCGTGTGCCCTCCGCTGATAATCAACGCGATTGCCGGAAACATATTTTTAGCTTTTAGCTTATAGCTTTTAGCTTTTAGTAAATTTGAATATAAATGGCCTTCTAAATGGCTCACGCCTACCAACTTGATACCTGATACTTGATACTTGATACTTTTATAAATTTCTTTGGCGAAATTTATTCCTGTCCAAAGCGCCGGCTCAAGACCCGGCCCGACGGTAACGGCGATTATATCTAAATCGGCTTTTAGCTTATGGCTTTTAGCTTTTAGAATTTTATTATAAAGAATTGGGAGATTGCGCAAATGTTCCCTCTTAGCAAGATTCGGCACAATGCCGCCGAAAGGCCGATGAATTTCTATCTGCGAAGAAACAAAATTTTTCAAAATCTTAAAACGCGGATTTTGAATTCCTCCCTTGGCTTCAACTAAAGCAATGGCTGTTTCATCGCAGGATGTCTCAATTGCCAAGATTTTCATAATAAACTATCATAGCAAAAATAAACGACAATATGAATTACATTGTATGCCATTACGGAGAAATCGCCTTAAAAGGCGGGAATCGGAAATTCTTTGAAGAAAAATTAGTTAATAATATTAAAACCGCGATTCAAAACCAAACACCGAGTTCTTTTGAATTTATTAAAAGGATCTCCGGAAGAATTTTGATAAAGCTTTCTCAAAATGGCCAACTGCCAGATGTCAGCGGTCAAATGTCAGTTGTATTAAAAAATATCTTCGGTATCGTTCATTTCTCTTTTGCCGTTGAAGCAGAACAAAATATAAAATCCATTCAAGAAGCGGCTTTTGAATTGTTAAAAAACGAAAAGTTTAAAACCTTCAGAATCTCCGCGAAAAGAGCTGAAAAAAAATTTTCTTTGAATTCCCAACAAATCAACGAAAAAGTCGGTGAATTTATTTTAAATAAACTTAAAGTTAAAGTGGATTTGGAAAATCCGGATGCCACTGTTTTTGTTGAAATCGTTGAAAATTCGGCATTTCTTTATCTGAAAAAAATTAAAGGGCTCGGCGGTTTGCCAGCCGGTTCAAGCGGCAAAGGAATCGTTTTGCTTTCCGGCGGCATTGATTCGCCGGTCGCTTCTTATTTTGCCATGAAAAGAGGCGTTGAAGCCATTTACCTCCATTTTCATTCTTATCCTTTTACCTCAAAAAATTCCATTGAAAAAGTAAAACAATTGGTCGGTATTCTCAATAAATTCCAGCAAAAATCAAAACTAATTCTGATTCCTTTCGCCAAAATCCAGCAAAAAATCGTTTCCTCAAAAATTGACGAGAAATTGCGAATTGTGCTTTACCGGAGATTTATGATGAGAATCGCCGAAATCATCGCTGAAAAAGAAGGCGCTCATGTTTTGATAACCGGCGAATCAATCGGACAAGTGGCTTCGCAAACTTTGGAAAATATAAAAG
>JBBTZV010000008.1:4638-7425 GCA_038061215.1 Patescibacteria group bacterium | reverse complement strand
ATTTTCCCGACGCCGATTCGCAAGCGCCAGAAATTTTTTGTTTTCAACGCTTTGATTATTGATTCAACGCCATTATGTCCGGCCGAGCCGCGACCGAATGAAATTTTGTATTTTCCCAGTTCAATATCGCTGTCATCGTGGATTATCATCAATTCTTCGGGCTTAACTTTATTTTTTTTGGCTGTTTTTGCGACAAATTTCCCAGATTGGTTCATATAAACATCGGTTTTTAACATCTGACACCTGACACATGACACATGATGTTTATTAAGATAATCAATCGCCAAAAATCCGGCATTATGGTACGTTTTTTCATATTCTTTGCCCGGATTTCCGAGTCCGATGATAAAGCGAGGTTTGACTTCCATATCTGGTAATTATAATATAAATTCGTATATTCGTAAAAATTCGCAATTCGTTGATTTATGAAATCTTTTTTATACGCCGTCTGGGAAATCATTGAAGTGGCGATTATCGCCATAGCGGCGGTTTTAATCATCCGTTATTTTTTGGTTCAGCCGTTTCTGGTAAGCGGCGCCTCCATGGAGCCGAATTTCCACAGCGGCGATTATTTATTGATTGACGAAATTTCTTACCGTTTCAGGGAGCCGCAAAGGGGAGAGGTCATAGTTTTCCATTATCCCAACAATGAAAGCGTTTATTACATAAAAAGAATCATCGGACTGCCGGGCGAGGAAGTGGAAATTAAAAACGGAAAAATCAAAATTTACAATTCTGAAAATCCTGACGGATTCGTTTTGGACGAAAATTATCTTTTAGGAAACATAGGGGATTCTAAAATTGAAAAAACCGCGATAAGCGGAGAAGAATATTATGTTTTGGGAGACAACCGCAATTTCAGTTTTGACTCCCGCAGTTGGGGGTCGTTGGAAGAAAATGAAATTATCGGATTGGTGCGATTGCGTCTTTGGCCGCTAAATAAAGTAATGGCGTTTGAAAGCCCTATTTACTAATGAAAGCAAAAAAGAAAAAAGGGAAATTTTTATTGCAATCTCCAAAGGGCATGCACGATGTTTTGCCCGATGAACAGCCATATTGGGAAAAAATAAAAAAGGCAACGGAGAAAATCTCCGAATCTTACGGCTTTTCAAGAATTGACACGCCGGCTATGGAAAACGCGGAAATTTTTGAACGAACCGGAGAAGAAACCGATTTGATTGAAAAGCAGATGTATTACGTCAAAACCAAAGGCAAGGAACGCAATTTGGTTTTAAGGCCGGAAGGAACAGCGCCGACAATGCGGTCTTTTCTTCAGCACGGATTTTCAAGATTGGGAAAACCGCTGAAGCTTTATTATTTCGGGCCGATGTTCCGCTATGAACAGCCGCAAGCCGGCCGTTTCCGGCAATTTCACCAAATCGGTTTTGAAATTTTCGCGTCCGAAGACGATCCGATTTTTGACGCTTACGCGGTCTTGGCGACAGTTCGCTTGATTGAAGAATTAAAAATAAAAAATTTAATCGTTCAAATCAACAGCATCGGCTGCAAGCAATGCCGGCAGGCCTATATCAAAAAGCTCAAAGAATATTACGGCAATAAAAAAGACAAAATATGCAAAAATTGCCAGCGGCGTTTGGCGGCCAGGCCATTGCGCTTGCTTGATTGCAAAGACGAAAAATGCCAGCCGTTCAAATCAGAAGCTCCGGTTATTCTTGATAAATTATGCAATGGCTGCAAAAACCATTTTAAGGCGGTTTTGGAATATTTGGACGAATTGGCGATGCCGTACATTCTTAATCATTATTTGGTCAGGGGATTGGATTATTACAATCGGACGGTTTTTGAAGTGTTTTCCGAACAATCAAAAGACATTGGCGCTTTGGCTTCCGGCGGCCGTTACGATAATTTGTCGGAAATGATGGGCGGAAAAAAAATATTCGCCACAGGCGGCAGCATCGGCGTTGAGCGGATTATTGAAACGATGAAATCTTTCAGCATTACTGGAGCGTTGAAGCCAAAATCGGAAGTTTTTTTGGTTTATATCGGCAACGAAGCGAAAAAAAAGAGTTTGGCGATTTTTGAAAAATTAAGGGCGGCTGGCGTCAGAATCAGCGAATCATTCGGAAAAGAGTCGTTGAAAGCCCAGCTTAAGGATGCCGACAAAGAACAGGTAAAATTATCTCTTATTTTCGGGCAAAGAGAAGTTTTTGAAGAATCAATCATTGTCAGGGACATGAAAACCGGAGCGCAAGAAACCATACTGCTTGAAAAAATCGCGGAAGAAGTGAAAAAAAGAATTAAGTAAAATGAAAAATGAATTGCGTTTTCTGTAAAATAATAAATAAAGAGATACCTTCGGAGATTGTTTACGAAGACGGCGAAATCATGGTTTTTAAAGACATTCGGCCTTCGGCGCCGATTCATTATTTGACCGTTCCGAAAGAGCATATTGAATCAATTATGCGGTTGGAAAACAGCCATCAGGCGATTGTTTCCAAATTGATTTTTATCGCCAAAAAAGTCGCTCAAGACGCCGAGCTGAAGGGTTATAAATTGGTTTTTAACGTTGGCAGGGAAGGCGGCCAAATTATAGACCATTTGCATCTTCATATTTTGGGCGGCTGGAATAAGAATGAAGATGTGGATAAGCTGCCGCTGTAAAACTGGACAAAAAATAAAATAAGCAATACCATTATATTCATTATGTTGGAAGTCAGACGCAAACCATCGGAATCATCAAGCGCTTTGCTTCACCGTTTTTCAAAGATAGTCAAACAAAGCGGGATTTTGCGCGAATCTAAAAAACGGCGTTATAGAAATCGACCA
>JBBTZV010000008.1:1469-4538 GCA_038061215.1 Patescibacteria group bacterium | reverse complement strand
AAAAATCTCCAGCGATTTAAAAGAATCTTTAAAAGCCGGCGATAGTTTTCGGTCCGGCGTTTTAAGGATGATTATCTCCGTTTTTCAAAATAAAGAAATAGAAAAAAGAAGCGGCGGCAAGCCGGCGGAATTGACCGAAGAAGAAGTTGTTGAAATTTTAATCCGGGAAGCCAAAAAAAGGAAAGAAGCGGCCGAGATTTATGCAAAAGGCGGCCGCGACGATTTATCTCAAAAAGAAATTAGAGAAATAGAATTGATTAAAAAATATCTTCCCGAGCAATTAAGCGAACAAGAAATAGAAAAAATCGTCAAAGTAGCGATTGAAAAAACCAACGCCAAAGAGCAAAAGGATTTCGGCCGGGCGATGGCCGAAGCGATGAAAGAATTGAAAGGCAAAGCCGACGCCAAATTGACAAGCGAAATAGTTAAAAAATTTTTGAGTTGATTTATGGCTAATAAGGTTGCGGTTTTAAGTTTGGAAAAGAAATTTAAGAAATTTGACGGGAAAATAAAAAAAACAGCGCTGAAAATATTCGAAATTTTAAAAAAGAAAAATGTTTCGGTGGAAGTTTATCTGGCAGGCAATCAAAAAATGCGGTTTTTGAACAAAAAATTTCGGCGCAAAGACAAATCCACCGATGTTTTGAGTTTTGAAGAGCCGAAAGGATTTATTTACCCAAAATCCAAATTTAAGCCCATCGGCGAGGTTTATATAAATGTGTCAAGTGTCAAATGTCAGATGTCAAGTTTATTAATCCACGGCCTTCTTCATCTTTTTAACTATAATCATAAAAAGAAAAATGATAGAATAAAAATGGAAAAAAAGGAACGACAAATTTTATGTTCATTACCGCTTTAGATATCGGTTCATCCAAAATAAAGGCCTTGGTGGCGGAAGTTGCCGGCGACGGCAAATTATTTTTAGCCGGAGTTTTTAAAATTCCTTCAGCCGGCGTCCGCAAGGGGGAAATAGTTGATTTTAACGAAACAACAAACGCCTTAAGCGGCATTTTCAATAAAATTAAAGAGCTTAACAAATCAGCGCTGAAAAATATTTTTGTCAATATAAACAGCGCTAAAACCAAATGCCAGATTTCCAAAGGTTTTGTGGCAGTTTCCAGAGCTGACAACGAAATATCAAGCGATGACATTGAACGCGCGGTTAAATCTTCGCAAACAATCAGGCTATCGCACAATCGGACGATTCTTCACAACATTACGCGGGAATTTATCATTGACGGCGTCAGCGATATCCGCGACCCCTTGGGCATGGCCGGCGCGCGTTTGGAAGTAAGCAGTTTAATCATTGATTCTTTTTCCCAGAACATTAAAGACACGATTAATTGCGTTAAATCTCTCAATGGCGGCATCGGCGGTTTGATTTACGGCCCTTTGGCTTCGGCCCGCTCGGTTTTGACAAAAATAAAAAAAGATTTAGGAACGGTTTTAATTGATATCGGCGCCCAAACAACCGGCCTTAGCGTTTACGAGGAAGGCAAACTTTTGCACGCCGCCGCTTTTCCCGTCGGCTCGGCGCATATAACCAATGATTTGGCCATCGGGCTTAAATGTTCCGTGGAAGCCGCCGAACTTATTAAAATTTTTTTCGGCCAAGCGCAAACAAAAGAAATTTCCGGCAAAGAAAAAATCACTTCCGATATTTTCAGGGCGAAAACAGGCGTCAACATCAAAGAGCTGGATAAAAATTTCAAAGCGGCTCCGTCAAAACGTTTTATCGCAGAAATCATTGAAGTCCGGCTGGCGGAAATTTTTGAATTTATCCACAATGAATTAAAATTAATAGGCCAAGCCGGAAAATTGCCGGCTGGAGCCGTAATTACCGGCGGAGGAGCCGAAATGCCGCTAATTGTTGATTTGGCGAAAAACGAATTAAAACTTTCCGCGGAAATCGGAATACCCGATATCGGCGAACTTGACCTTTACAACGCGGAATTCAAAGAGCAAATTGAAAATCCCGAACTGGCTGCGGCGGTTGGCTTGCTTTTGTGGGGCAGAGACGAAGGTTTTAAAAAATCCGGATGGCCGATTAAAAACAGATTTTCATTGAAAAAAATTTTAAGATATTTTGAACCGTGAAATGGCAAAACGCAAAAGTAAAACTTATAATTTAGCCAAAATCAAAGTAATCGGCATAGGCGGAGCCGGCGGCAACGCCGTTACCAGAATGAGCGGCGATTTTGTCCGGGGAGTTGACTTTGTCGCCATCAATACTGACCTTCAGGATTTGGACCATTGCGTTGCCAAAAAGAAAATTTATATCGGCAAAGAATTGACGCGGGGATTGGGAACAGGAATGAATCCGGATTTGGGGCGGCAAGCGGCCGAAGAAAGCCAGTCGGAAATCGCGGAAGTTTTAAAAGGCGCGGATATGATTTTTTTGACCGCCGGTTTCGGCGGCGGCACCGGAACCGGAGGTTTGCCGATAGTGGCGGAAATCGCAAAAGATTTGGGAATTTTAACCGTGGCGGTGATAACCAAGCCGTTTTCTTTTGAGGGCTATGAAAGAGCGAGAATTGCCGAAGAAGGAGTTTTAAGAACAATTGACAAGGTTGACGCTTTGATTGCCATTTCCAACGACAAAATTTTTTCTATAATTAATAAGAACACTTCTCTTTTGAAGGCCTTTGAAGCGATTGACGAGGTGTTGAAGAATTCCGTTTCCGGAGTGGCGGAGCTTATCGCCACGCCGGGCATTATTAACGTTGATTTTGCAGATGTAAAGTCCATTATTCATAGCGCCGGTTCGGCGATTATCGGCATTGGCGTGGCTTCCGGCGCGGATCGGGCTATTCACGCGGCGGATGCGGCTATTCACAGCCCGCTTTTGGAGGGCAATATTGAAGGAGCCAAAAGAGTTCTTTTCAGCATTTCCGGATGCCGGGATTTAAAAATGAGCGAGATTAACGATATTGCCAGGCGGGTTGCCGAGCAAGTTGATTCTTCCGCCAGAATAATTTTCGGCGCTCATCGTGACCGAAAACTTAAAAAAGGAGAATTAAAAGTGACATTGGTGGCGGCCGGCTCCAACAGTAATTTGATGAAGAGCGA
>JBBTZV010000008.1:0-1369 GCA_038061215.1 Patescibacteria group bacterium | reverse complement strand
AAATAAATCATGTTTCGTTCAATTAAAAAAAGAAACGGCAAAACAACGCCGTTTAAAATAGAAAAAATCGTCAATGCCGTTTACAAGGCTTCAATCGCGGTGGGCGAGTCCAATTGGCAATTAGCGAATCATTTGGCCAAAGAAGTTGCCAATCGCCTTCAAAAGAAATTAAAAAGAGGAGCCGTTGCGACCGTTGAAGAAGTTCAGGACATGGTTGAAGCGGTGCTAATTGACAGCGGCCGCGCCAGAATTGCCAAGGCCTATATTTTATACCGCCAGCATCGCGCTGAAATTCGGCAGGAAAAACAGCAAATTCTTGATAAAGAAGAAATTGATGAAATAGACAAAAAATTCGACCTTAACGCTTTGCGGGTTTTGGCGTCCCGCTATTTGAAAAAAGACGAATCGGGAAAAGTCATTGAATCCCCGAAACAGCTTTTTGAAAGAGTGGCGACGCACGCCGTTTTGCCCTCGCTTTTTTACGACGACAAAATTTATAAAAAGAACGCCGGCGCCGGCGAACATCGGATTGAAGAATTTGACTGTCAGAAATTTGAAGATAAATTTTCCATCGGTAAATACAAACTTAACCAGTTCCATTTGGATGGCGCCAAACGCCTTTACGACCGCTTGTCCCAAAGCCGCAAAATAAAAGTTTCCTGGTCGGCGTTTTTGAATCTTCTTAAGAACGGCTACTTTGATAAATACGAAAATGAAATCAGCGGCTATTACGATTTGATGGTCAGCCGCAGATTTTTGCCGAACACGCCGGCTTTGGCGAATTTCGGCAATTATTTCGGGATGGGTAGCGCTTGTTTCGTGCTGGGGATTGAAGATTCAATTGACAGAATTATGGATTCTTTGAAAGCCGCGGCGATTATTTTTAAATCCGGCGGCGGCGTGGGCTATAATTTTTCGCATTTAAGGCCCGAAGGGGATTTTGTCAAAACCACCGGCGGCGCGGCTTCCGGCCCGATTAGTTTTATGTCCATGTTTGACAATATGACCGAAGTCATCAAGCAGGGAGGAATCCGGCGCGGAGCGAATATGGGAATTTTGAATTCCGACCATCCGGATATTGAAAAATTCATCAAAGCCAAAGAAGGAAACAGAGCCTTAAGAAATTTTAACATCTCGGTGATGTTTATGCCGGAATTCTGGAAGGCCTACAAAGAAGACAAGCCGTATGATTTGATAAATCCGCGAAACGGAAAAGTTTTCAAAAGCGTCGACCCGAAGCAGATTTTCGACATTATCAGCCATCACGCCTGGGAATCGGCTGAACCGGGAATTTTATTCAATGACCGGATTAACGAATACAATCCATTTTTAAAATCATTGGGACCGATTGAGAGCACTAACCCGTGCG
>JBBTZV010000007.1:0-8139 GCA_038061215.1 Patescibacteria group bacterium | reverse complement strand
CACCAAAGAATTGTACGAACTTATTCAAAAACAAGGATACTTGCTGATTCCTCAATGGAATAATCATGAAGCGACTAGGCTGGAGATGAAATTCAGCGATTATGTGATATAATTATTATTATCAGAATTATCAATTTACAATGAATCAATTTTCAAAATTCAAAAATGGTTTCTCCCTCATAGAGCTTCTCATCTACGTCTCCATTTTCGCCGTTGTTGCGGGCTTGATGACTTCCATTTTAATAACTATTCTCAAAGTCAGCCAAAAAGAATCGGCCTCTGTTGAAACTTCCGAACAATTAAGTTTCGTGATGCAAACCGTTTCCAGATTAATCAGGGAATCTTCAAACATTGAAATTGCTTCTGCCAATTCTCTCAAACTTAGAATGAAAGATTCCAGCAAGGATCCAACCTGTCTTTATCTGGAAAATCAGACAATCAAATTAGCCGAAGGTCCTGACTCTTCAAACCTTGAAAACTGCGATTTAACCAGCGCTTCAAATCTGACTTCCAGCAAAGTCATTGCCGACAAACTGGATTTCTCCAAAATCTCCAATTATCCCGGCCATGACGTTGTTTCCATTGACATTCAATTAACTTACAACTCCAACAACCCTCAATCTCAAACCACCAGAGCTTTACGCTCCGCCATTGCCAGAGTTTCTGCCGCCACTTTTGATTCCGACCTTCTTCCCGGTTCCGATAATCAATACGACCTCGGCTTTTCTCCAAATACTGAATGGAGAGATGCCGCTTTTTCCAGAAATTTATCGGTTGGCGGCAACGTAGGCATTAACGGCAACGTCGGCATCGGGACGACGGGGCCAGTGGGAAAATTAGACATATACGATACGAACAAGACATTGGCTTCCAGTAATACTAACGTATTTATCGTTACGACCGATACACAAGCAGCTGATATTGGCGGTTCAATCTCATTCGCCGGTAATACGGTTGGTACAGGATCACCAGTGCCTTTTGGTTATATTTGGGGTAGAAAGGAAAATAATACGAGCGGTAACGAACTTGGTTATCTTGCTTTTGGCACACGCACGTCAGGAACGGCCAATGAGAGGATGCGCATCACATCCGGCGGCAACGTCGGCATCGGGACGACGAATCCGGGGGCGAAGTTAGATATCCAGGCAAGCGCTGCAAATAGTACGCATCTTCTGATGTACAACGCGGCTGGGTCTAGTGGAAGTGATTCTGTATGGTTTAGAGATACTGATACTACTGCTCACCGGATTTTTAGAGTCACCGGCGATTATGATACTGATGCTGGCGGGCCTTTTGAGTTTGTCATCAATCAGAGCGGCAACGTCGGCATCGGAGAAACAAATCCCTTACAAAAATTAGTTGTCTATGGTAACGGTGACGGGAATAGTGGAATAACGGTTAAAAGTCCTTATGGCTTCAGAACTTCTTATTTTGCCAGCGACGGAAGTTTAAATTTTAATAACGGAACGAATGTCGGTTTTCTTAACAGCGCCGGAGCCTGGATAGACGGTTCGGACGTGGCTTATAAAAAGAACATTCAGGATATCAAATACGGATTAAACGATGTCTTGCGGATGAGGCCGCGGGCATATTTGATGAAAGACACGAATATTTCGCAAATCGGGTTTATTGCTCAAGAAATGCGGGAAATAATTCCCGAAGCGGTAAGCGGCATGGAGGGCAATCTTGGAATTTCATACGGCCAATTGACCTCCGTTTTGGCGAAAGCCATTCAGGAGCAACAAAATCAAATTGAAGAATTGAAAGCGGAAGTTGAAAAATTAAAAGCGAATTAAAAAATTTTGGAAACAAGATATGTTCAAATCCAATAAAATCTTTTTATTTTTTTAAGCTTATCTAATTATTTAGATTAAACTTTATTATTGACTTTTTAAATTTAATTAAGGTAAAATTATTATAAATATATGGTAAACGCAATAACGATAAAAAAAAATAAGGTGTCTATTTCAAAAACAGAATACCGCCGCCTAAAAAAAATTGACGAACATTTTAAAGATTTTTTGGCCTATTTAGAGCATTTAATGGATATTCGCGAGGCAAGAGAAGAAGTGAAGCAGAAAAAAGTAATCTCTCAAGAGAAGTTATTTAAGCAACTCGGCTTTTAATGAAAATTTTTTATACCAGTAAAGCCGTTAATCAGCTAAAGGCATTTCCGCTTTATTATTTTCAACGCTTCGTCAACTTCTTTTTTCGTCGTGAATTTTCCGAAACTAAACCGCAAACTGCTTTTGATTTTTTGTTCCGCTAAATTGAGGTTTGGTGGGATTTATTCTATAATTTCAAAATGAACAAACTCAAAATCTTATTTTTTAGCGTAATCATCGGCTTAACAGCGGCTGTCATTGCCGTTAATGCCTGGACCAGTCCGACAGCCAATCCTCCTGGTGGCGGCAGCGCTATTAGCGCTGGTTCAAACGCTCCGGCTAATTCAATTTATATCAAATCCGACGGCAACGTCGGCATCGGGACGACGGCGCCTTCTCAAAAACTCTCTGTTAGTGGCGACGGTCTATTTACTAGCACATTGAATCTTGGCAGTATCGGAATAATTGGCGGCGCCACGGGAAAACTTGAGTTTGGCGGGATTAATGGTTCTGTTGATGGTTTTAGCATTGGAAATAATCTTGGCGGTAATCGTTTGACTTTCCAAGCCGGTTCAAATCCCGCTGCCTTTTTTGTGATGACAAATGTCGGCAACGTCGGCATCGGGACGACGGCGCCAATTGCGCCTCTTCAAATTTCAAGCGGGCCAGATACGCCGCAATTAACTTTGACGAACACAGGAGCCGGAGGACGCACATGGTTTGTTTATAGTCAGCAAGGCGGCGACGGCAATTTCCACATATGGGAACAAGGAGCTCCCACCACGCGATTTTTTATAAATGGAAGTACCGGCAACGTCGGCATCGGGACGACGGGACCTTCTCAAAAACTTTCCGTTGCCGGAACAATTGAATCAACAACAGGAGGAATTAAATTTCCTGACGGAACGACGCAGACGACGGCGGCTACCGTGGCGGGCAGCTGCTCATGGGTGAGGGCTGGACCGGGGACCACGAACGCCACGTGCCCAGGCGGCCAGGTGGCTGTTTCAGGCGGGTGCAAGGCCGACGGCTTTGCCGACCGAGGGCTTGTTGACAGCAGGCCTAACCCGGAGAATTGCACGGGGAATACCTGCACAGGCTGGTATTGCATGCAGTCGCAGGGTGCGTCGACGGTATCTGTGAGGTGTTGTCCGTTGTAGTGAGAGACCCATAGAAGACATTCATATGATTTTGCGAGAGGCGTTTAGCGTGGCCGATGGCTCGGTGCTCGCGATGCGCGAGCGCGCTGAGAGACGCAGGATAACATTAGAGGCGGAGCTGTCCTATTGAGGTTCCTATGAGATTAAATCTCCATATTTTAAATTTTTTAAATTATTGCCTTCGCAAGGCGATAATTGCGTATAAGGCGTTGCGGACGCCTTACGATACAATTATTTTTCTATTATTGCGCTGAATTCTTGCTATCCTATAGGATAGCAAGAATTGTTTCTTAGATTACCCGCCTTTTTATTTTTTGTTCCGCTAAGCAGATGGCTTTCAAAAAGAGAGAAAATGATATGCGTCAAATTATCGCTGGAGCGATAATTTGACGCATATATTATTGACTTTTTAAATTTAATTAATGTAAAATTATTATAAATATATGGCAAACGCAACAACGATAAAAAAAAATAAGGTGTCTATTTCAAAAACAGAATACCGCCGCCTAAAAAAAATTGACGAACATTTTAAAGATTTTTTGGCCTATTTAGAGCATTTAATGGATATTCGCGAGGCAAGAGAAGAAGTGAAGCAGAAAAAAGTAATCTCTCAAGAGAAGTTATTTAAGCAACTCGGCTTTTAATGAAAATTTTTTATACCAGTAAAGCCGTTAATCAGCTAAAGGCATTTCCGCATAATTTATATTCTTAAAATTGGCAAACGAGACAAAATTTACGATTAATCTCAAATAATCTTTTTTATTATTTTCAATGCTTCATCAATTTCTTTTTTCGTCGTGAATCTTCCGAAGCTGAACCGCAAACTGCTTTTGATTTTTTGTTCCGGCAGGCCGATGGCTTTCAAAACATAAGATGGTTTCATCGCCCGGGCCGAACAAGCCGCGCCGCTTGAAACCGCGATGCCTGCCAAATCAAGTTTGATTAATAAATCATCGGCGCGCTGATTGGGAAAATAAATATTCAATATATTCGGCAATCTAAGGACTTGCGATGTCCTTAGATTGCCGTTGATTTCCGCTTGAGAATAGATTTTTTTTAACTTTTTCCAAAAATAATCAGCTAATTCGCCGATTCTTTTAGTTTCTTTTTCGCGGTTTTTTTCTGCCAGTTCTACGGCTTTGGAAAAGCCGACGATGGAAGCCACGTTTTCCGTGCCTGCTCGCAAGCCGAATTCCTGCCCGCCGCCGGTGATAATAGGATTTAGAATATAGGATTTAGGATTTGAGGATTTTATATATAAACATCCCACACCCTTTGGTCCATAAATTTTATGGGCTGATAAAGTCATTAAATCAACTCCGAGCTTATTGACATCGCAGTCCAGAAATTGAAAGGCCTGAACGGCATCGGTGTGGAAAAGCGGATAAGCCGTTGCAATCATTGACCATTGATCATTGATTTTTTTATTTCTAAAATCTCGGATAATTTCCGAAATTTCAGAAATGTTTTGTATTGTTCCGATTTCATTATTGGCGCATATTATTGAAACTAAAATAGTTTGTTCATTAAGGAAATTTTTCAGTTTTTCCAAATCAACAAGGCCCTCATGGCTGACAGGCAGATAAATAATTTCAACGCCCTCTTTTTCCAAATCGCGAGCCGTTTCCAAAATTGATTCATGCTCAATTGCCGAGACAATTAGTCTCGGACGCCTGACACCTGACATTTGACATCTGACATTTTTAATTACGCCTCGTAATACCAAATTATTCGCTTCCGTTGCCGAACCGGTAAAAATTATTTCTCGAAATCCGCCAGCCGGCGGAGCGCCGATTGTTTTGGCGATTTTTTCCCGCGATTCGTCAATCGCTTTCAGCGCTTCCTGTCCGAAAGAATGAAGCGAGCCCGGATTGCCGAATTTTTTGGAAAAATAAGGCGCCATCGCTTTCAAAACTTCAGGAGCAACCGGCGTTGCCGCCGCGTAATCTAAATAGATTCTTTCCATAAACTAAATTTAAGCATAAAACTTGAAAATTGTTTAGTTTGGATTATAATATCGCTAATATTTATGAATTTTCACCGTTTTACAATTAAAGCCCAGGAGGCGCTTCAAAACGCCCAGGAACTGGCGGCCAAAGAAAACCACGGCGAATTAAAAGTGATTCATCTTTTGATTGCTCTTGTTTCCGACGAGCATTCTTTGGTGCGGCCGCTTTTGGTTAAAGCCGGCGTTAATTTGGCGGCTTTGGAAGCCGCGCTTGCCGAAGAATTGAAAATACAGCCAAAGATTTTCGGCGGCGGCAATGTCGGCCAGCTCTATCTTTCCAACGATTTGATGAAGGTTTTGGATAGGGCCGCTAAAATCGCCGGCCAACAAAAAGACGAATTTGTTTCCTGCGAGCATTTGCTTTTGGCGATTTTTGACAGCCAGTCGGCCAGCGCCGCTATTTTAGAAAAATTCGGCCTTAGACGAGAAACTGCCTTGCGGATTTTGGCTCAATTGCGGGGTTCAATGCGCGTTACCGATGAAATGCCGGAAACTAAATTCCAGGTTTTGGAAAAATACGCGGTTAATCTGACGAAAATGGCGGAAGAAGGAAAACTTGACCCGGTAATCGGCCGCGACGAAGAATTAAGGAGAGTAATTCAGGTTTTGAGCCGTAGAACAAAAAATAATCCGGTGCTTATCGGCGAACCGGGCGTGGGCAAAACCGCGGTGGTTGAAGGATTGGCGCAAAGAATCATTTCCGGCGACATTCCGGAGCCGCTGAAAAACAAGGAAATCGTAATGCTTGACCTTGGCTCTCTTATTGCCGGCACCAAGTTTCGGGGCGAGTTTGAGGACCGCTTAAAAGCTTTTATCAAAGAAATCCAAAACGCCAAGGGCCGGATTATTCTTTTTATTGATGAAATTCACATGATTGTCGGCGCGGGCGCGGCCGAAGGCGCGGTTGACGCTTCCAATTTATTGAAACCCGCTTTGGCAAGAGGCGAGCTTCATGCCATCGGCGCCACCACTATCCGCGAATATCAGCGCCATATTGAAAAAGACATGGCTTTGGAGCGCAGGTTCGCGCCGATTATGGTGGAAGAGCCGTCCATTGAAGACAGCATCGCGATTTTAAGGGGGCTTAAGGAAAAATATGAACTTCATCACGGATTGAGAATCAGCGACGAGGCGATTGTCGCGGCTGTTAATCTTTCGGCGCGCTACATTACGGACCGGTTTTTGCCGGACAAAGCCATTGATTTGATTGATGAAGCCGCGGCTGGCCGCCGTTTGGCGTCTGAAAGTTTGCCGCAGGAAATTGAAAAAATTAGGCGGCAGATTACCAGATTGGAAATTGAAAAATCGGCTTTGGTCAATGAAAGCAAGAATTTTGAGCAATCCAAAATAAAAAATCGGCTGAAAGAAATTGAAAATGAATTGGTTAAACTCAAAGAAAAAAATGACGAGCTTTCCGGGCAATGGCACGCGGAAAAAATAAGCTTTGAAAATTTGCACAATTTGAGAAAAAAAACCGAAGATTTACGGCGCGAAGCGGAAGTGGCGGAACGCGAAGGCAATTTAGAAAAAGTCGCCAAGATTGTTTATGGCGAATTGCCTGCCGCGGAAAAAGAATTTAAAACTTACGAGAAAAAATTTACTCGCGAGGCGACAGGCGATAAACATAAAAAGAAAACAGCGGCTGAAAAAAGCTTCATCAAAGAATCGGTTGATGAAGAAGACATCGCTTCGGTTATTTCGCGCTGGACAGGAATTCCCGTCAGCCGGATGCTGGAATCGGAAGCGGAAAAACTTTCTAAAATAGAAGATATTTTAAGCCAAAGAGTCATCGGCCAGAGCGAAGCCATTAAAGCCATTGCCAATGCTTTGCGCCGCGCCAGAGCCGGATTGTCCCAGGAAGACAAGCCATTCGGTTCGTTTATGTTTTTAGGGCCAACCGGAGTCGGCAAAACCGAATTGGTCAGGGCTTTGGCGGAGTTTATGTTTAACGATGAGAAAGCTTTAATCAGAATTGATATGAGCGAATACATGGAACGGCACGCGGTTTCCCGTTTAATCGGCTCGCCGCCCGGCTATGTCGGCCACGAAGAAGGAGGACAACTGACGGAAACCGTCAGGCACCGGCCATACAGCTTGATTCTTTTTGACGAAATTGAAAAAGCCCATCCCGAAGTTTTTAACCTTTTGCTTCAGGTCTTGGACAACGGCCGCTTGACCGACAGCAAGGGCAAAGTCGTTAATTTCAAAAACGCTATTATTATTTTAACTTCCAATGTCGGCAGCGAGTATTTCAAGGAAATTTCCAAGCTTGGCTTTGAAACCAACGAGCAGGGCGAGCAAAAAGAAATCAGCGAGGAGGAAACTTTCAAAGACCGCGTCAAAGAGGCCCTGAAAGAAACTTTTCGGCCGGAATTTCTCAATCGCTTGGATGAAATCATTATTTTTAATCCGTTGAGAAAGCCGGAAATTGAAAAAATCGTTGATTTACAATTGGAAGAATTGAAAGAAAAACTTGCCAAGCGCGCTTTTAACGCAACCTTTGACAATTCTCTGAAAAAACACATTATTGAAAAAGGTTTTGACCCGGAATACGGCGCCCGGCCCATCAGGCGGCTTATTCAAAAACTTGTTCTTGACGAATTGGCAAACAAGCTCATCAAAGGCGAATTGAAAAATGTTAAAAAAATTAAAATCGGCCTTAAAGGGGCAGGCATTGTTATCAGCGTTTAAAGCCGCTGTTTTCGCTGTTTTGCTTTTTTTGGCCGCCAGCCATTGGTTGTTTGCCGTTATTCTGGTTTTAGCGTCTTTGTTTTTTTATTTTTCCGGCCAATCGGGAAATTTTTTTTACTCGTTTCTGATTCTCTTGGCAAGTTCGCTGATTATTGTTAAATTCTCAATTCTCAAT
>JBBTZV010000006.1:0-2339 GCA_038061215.1 Patescibacteria group bacterium | reverse complement strand
TAACTCGTTCGCCGCTATCCCTCCCCAGTTTCTTGCGAAACTGGGGAGGGACCGCACGACTTGCATGCCTTATCCACGCCGCCAGCGTTCATCCTGAGCTAGGATCAAACTCTCAATAAAAGCTTTTAGCTTTTAGCTGTTAATCCGCTAATTGGCGGACTAAAAGCTATCAACTAAAAGCTTTGTAAATAATTGGGACAACTAAAAAAATTCTTATTTTAAACATATCAGACCCGCCAAATAACAATTTTTCCTGTTAAAATCTAAAAATTTCGGCTGTGGCTTTGTAAAAATTTTTCAACATATACGTCGTATATGCTTCAAAATTTTTACTTCGCCTCGCTCTAAATTTTTAAATTTTACCGACGGAAAATTATTATTCAACGTGTCTATTTATTAAACTGCTTTCCATAATCTTCTTGTCTATTAGTATAGGCATCCAAAACCCCTTGTCAAGGGTAAAAAACAATGCTAATCTTATTTTTTATGAAAAAAGATATTCATCCAACATATTATCCTAACGCCAAATTCCGCTGCGCTTGCGGAGCGGTTTTTGCCATTGGTTCAACCAAACCGGAAGTTTCCGTTGAAATCTGCGGCAAATGCCATCCGTTTTACACCGGTAAAGAAAAGCTGATTGACGCGATGGGAAGGGTGGAAAAATTCAAAACAAGAAGAACCAAAGCCGCCGCGAAACCCGTCAGAAAAAAATCCGTCAAAAAAGCGGAAAAGAAAGCGAAGAAGAAAACAAAAATAGCGGAAAAATAATAAATCCGATTATGAAAACTATTTTAATAATTGACGATAATAAAGACCTTCTGAAAATCTATTCTACCCGGCTAAAAGCCGAGAGCTTTAATATCGTTACCGCTTCCTCCGCGGAAGAAGGACTTGGACAGATTGAAAAATCAAAACCCGATTTAATTCTTCTGGACATAATAATGTCCGGGATGAAAGGAACGGAATTATTTTTAAAACTCAAAGAAAGTCCCGAAACCAAAGATATAAAAGTGGTATTTATGACCGCTTATGCCAGCACCGTCACTCCCTGGGGCGAAATAGCCACTGAAAATTACGCCAAAAAACTCGGCGCCCAAGGATATTTAAGAAAAGAAATGCCTCTTGAGTCATTCATAAAAACTATTAAACAAACCATCACTCTTTAACCGCCGGAAGCAAAACGAAAAATTTTGAACCTTTTCCTTCTCCTTCGGATTCCGCCCAAATTTTACCTTTGTGATCTTCCACAATCTTTCTGCTTATATAAAGTCCCAATCCGGAACCCAAAATACGCTCATCCTCCATTTCTCGAAAAAATTTCTGAAAGAGCTTGTCCATATACTCTTTTGACATTCCTCTTCCGGAATCGCTCACGGTGATTAACACGGTTGCGGGTTGTAGGCCGTTAGTTGTCAGTTGAATTTTTACCCATCCTTTTTCTGTATATTTAATCGCGTTATCTATCAAATTTCTGAAAACCTGGCTTAATTTGAAACTGTCCCCTTTTATTTTTATTCCCTTTTGTTCCGGCTCAAAAATCAAAGCCAAGTTTTTCTGCTTGGCGACAAATTGAAAATCGTCAACTATCTCCTTTAAAAATTTAGCCGCTTCAAACTCGCGGAAATCGTAATACATTTTGCCGTCCTCCAAATGGCCGAGGTCGAGAAGATTGTTCAACAAATCAATCAGTTCGCCGCTGACAATTTTAATTTTCAGAAAAAAATCTTTCAGTTTGTTTTTGTTTTTTATAGCTCCGCTTTCCGCCAAAGAAATATAGCCCTTAATCACTATTAAAGGAGTCTTGATTTGATGCGCGACAATCAATAATAATTCCGATTTATACGCGCTTAATTTTTCAATCTGCTCTCTTTGCGCTACTTCTTTTATAACGCTTCTTATCAATAAAATTCCGGCGATAACCATAAAAATTAACGATCCTCCGGCAAGCAAATTCCCGCGAAATGAATCCTGCATAATAAAATTAATCAAAGCCCCTACCCAAATAACAAAAACCAAAAATTGAGTGGCTATGATTTTTATGTTTAAAAAGTGATATTTAAAAATAGCCATTGCCGTTAGAACAACCCAAATAAACGAAGCGTATGCGGTGATGTCGTAATAAGGAGATTCTCCGATGACAAGAGGAATAATCGCAGTAGTAATAATTCCTGTTATAAAAAAAATTACTACGCCTAAAATAAAATATTGTAATTGCAGCTTTTTAAAGCCGCTGCTTTTAAAATATTCTTTTAAAAGATTGATTAAAATCAACACAATGCAAATAGAAATATATAATCTTCCCAAAAAATCCAATTTACCCGCCAAACTTGAAATATTCG
>JBBTZV010000005.1:0-13680 GCA_038061215.1 Patescibacteria group bacterium | reverse complement strand
GCGGCGATTATGACGTTGTTTTCCTGCCAGAGATTCGGATTTTTAGCCAAGCAGTCGTGGAAAACGATAACTTCCATGCTGTCGTTCAAATCTTCAAGTTTGGCGAAAATCATCGGCTGGCCGTTTTTTGTCAAAACTTTCTGGATTTTTGTAATGACGCCGGCAATCCGATAAAGTCCTTCGTTTTTTTCGTTCTTTACTTTTTCAATTGCTGCGACATTTTTGGATTTTAAAGTTTCCAAATGCTGATTTAAGGGATGGTCGGAAATATACAAACCCACCAGTTCTTTTTCCCAGAGCAATTTTTCTTTGTTTGAAGCCGGAGGAGACGGGTTTAATTTTAAATGGCCGTTGACGAAATCAGAGCCGAATAAGTTGTCCTGGGAAGAAAAGCGCGATTTTTTTAAACTTTGGCTGAATGCGAGGATGTTTTCAATATTTGCCAAAAGCATTCCTCTTTCAACGTTGAAATTGTCAAAAACCCCGGCTTTAATCATGCTTTCCAGCGATTTTTTGTTTAAATCTTTATGAAGAACGCGGTTTAAAAAATCGGCGAAATCCTTAAACGGTCCGGCTTTCATTTTTTCATTGATAATCGCTTCCACAATCGCGGCGCCGACGTTTTTAATCGCCAAAAGTCCGAAGCGGATGTTATTTTCTTCCGGAACAAAATCAACAAAGCTTTTATTGATGTCCGGCGCTAGAACTTTGATGTTTAATTTTTTCGCTTCTTCAATCAGGAAAGCGATTCTTTCCACGTCGCCTTTTTCGGCGTTGAACAATGAAGTTACGAATTCAATCGGGTAGTGGGCTTTCAAATAAGCGGTTTGATAGCCGATCATGGCGTAACAGGCGGCGTGGCTTCGGTTAAAACCGTATTTTGCGAATGGCGGGAAAAGTTCCCAGATTTCTTCGGCGGTTTTTTGAGCAATGCCGTTTTTTTTCATTCCCTCAATGAGTTTTTCTTTTTGAGAATCCAAAAGCTTTTTGATTTTTTTGCCGATGGCTTTTCTTAAAATGTCGGCTTCCGGCAAGGTGAAGCCGGCCAAATCTCTGGCGATTTCCATCATTTGTTCCTGATAAATGCCGATGCCGTAAGTATTTTTCAGAATTTTTTCCAGTTTCGGATGAAGATAGGAAATTTTTTCTCTGCCGTGCTTTCTTTTAACGTATTGGGGAATCAGCTCCATCGGCCCGGGCCGGTACAAAGAAACCATGGCGATAATGTCTTCAAATTCGGTCGGTTTCAATTCTTTTAAATATCGGCGCATGCCGTCGGATTCCAATTGGAAAACAGAAATTGTTTCGGCTTTTTGAAGCAATTCAAAAGTTTTTTTATCATCAAGAGGAATTTGGGAAATATTAATTTCTTCTCCTTTTATTTCTTTTATTAAGCGGATTGTTTCTTCAATAATCGTCAGATTTTTTAAGCCGAGAAAATCCATTTTCAGCAATCCCAAATCTTCAATGGCGTGCATTTCAAACTGGGTGATGACGATGTCGGGATTTTGCGGGGCGCGCTGAAGAGGCGCGAAATTTATCAGCGGCTCTTTGGAAATTACCACGCCGCAGGCGTGAACCGAAGCGTGGCGGGCAACGCCTTCAAGTTTTTTGGCGGCGTCAATAATTTTTTTCGCGTCAGCGTCTTTTTGATACAAGTCGTTCAATTCTTTGACGTTTTTTACCGCTTCTTCAAGTTTGAAATTAAAAGGAATAAGTTTGGAAATTTTGTCGCAGAAACTATAAGGCAGATTCATGGCTCTGCCGGCGTCCCGCACCGCGGCCCGGGCGGCCATTGTTCCGAAAGTGATGATTTGCGCCACTTTGTCTTCGCCGTATTTTTGGCGGACATAAGCCAGAACTTCATCGCGCCGGTTGTCGGCAAAATCCAAATCAATATCCGGCATGGAAATTCTGTCTGGATTCAGAAATCTTTCAAAAAGCAAATCGTATTTCAGGGGGTCAATGTCGGTGATGTTAAGAATATAAGAAATAATGCTGCCGGCGGCCGAGCCCCGTCCCGGGCCCACGACGATGCCATGGTCTTTCGCCCAATTAACGAAATCCGCCACAATCAAAAAGTAGTCGGCGAATTTCGTTTTTTCAATGACGCCAAGTTCGTATTTTAATCTGTCAAGGACAATTTTGTTCGGCGATGGATAGCGAACGGATAATTTTTCATCAATTAATTTTTCCAGATATTGATTGGCGGTTAAGCCGTCGGGAGTGGAAAAAGACGGCAGAAGAATCTGGTTGAGCTTTAATTCAACATCGCAGCGCTCGGCGATTTTGACGGTGTTTTCAACGGCTTCCGGCAGGTCCTTAAAAAATTCAATCATTTGTTCCGGAGAGCGCATGGAAAAATCATCGGCTTTGAGAGTCAGCCGGTCGTCGTCGGTAAGCTTATTGCCAGTTTGCACCGCCAAAAGAATGTCATGATATTCCGCGTCTTCGGATTTGGCGTAGTGGATGTCTTGGGTGGCGACAAGAGGAATGCCTGTTTTTTCGGACAACTCAATCAATCCTTCGTTGATTTTTTTTGATTCTTCAATGTTTGGATGATGGCCGATTTCCAGAAAGAAATTTTTTTCGCCGAAAATATTTTTGTATTCTTCGGCTGCTTTTTCCGCTTCGCTGAATTTGCCGTTTGAAATCAATTGCGGGATTTTTCCGCCCAAGCATCCGGACAGGGCGATAATGCCATCGTGATATTTTTCCAAAAGTTCTTTGTCAATTCGCGGCTTATAATAAAATCCTTCCAAATGGGCGTAAGTGGAAAGTTTGATTAAGTTTTGCCAGCCGTCGTTATTTTTGACGAGCAGAGTTAAGTGAGAATATTGGTCGTCAATTTTGTTTTCTTTGTCAAAACGAGTTCTGGGCGCGACATAGGTTTCCATTCCCAAAATCGGCTTGATTCCAGCTTCTTTGGCTTTTTTGTAAAATTCAATCGCGCCGTATAAATTGCCGTGGTCGGTCAAAGCAAGGGCTTTCATTCCCAATTCTTTGGCGCGGCTGATTAAGTCGTCAATTTTGGCAAGGCCGTCAAGAAGTGAATAATGAGAATGAGTATGGAGATGGACGAATTTCATAAATCTACGAATTACGAATTAGTACGAATATACGAATCATTATAATTTAAAAAAACAAAAATAAGCAAATCAAAATTTACAAATCCTAACTTTTATTTTATAATTTTAAAATCATGGCTGACTACAACCACCGAAAAATAGAAAAAAAATGGCAAAAAATTTGGGAGAAAAGCGGAATTTATAAAACAAAGGAAATCAAAAGCAAGCCAAAATATTATATTTTGGATATGTTTCCGTATCCTTCGGGCGAAGGGCTTCATGTCGGCCATCCGCGCGGCTATATCGCCACGGATGTTTATTCGCGTTATCGGCGAATGAAAGGTTTTAACGTTCTTCATCCCATGGGCTGGGACGCTTTTGGTTTGCCGGCGGAAAATTACGCCATCAAACACAAAATTCATCCGAAAATCGCGGTTAATAAAAACATCGCCACTTATAAACGGCAGCTGAAAGCCATCGGCCTTGATTATGACTGGTCGCGTGAAATAAACACCGCTGCCCCGAATTATTACAAATGGACCCAATGGATTTTTTTGCAGTTTTTCAAAAAAGGATTGGCTTTCCAATCGTTTGAACCGATTAATTGGTGCCCGTCGTGCAAAACCGGTTTGGCTTTGGAAGATTTGGACGGCAATCTTTGCGAGCGTTGCGGTACGCTAGTTGAAAAAAAACCGATGCGGCAGTGGGTTTTGAAAATCACGGCTTACGCGGAGAAACTGCTGAAAGATTTAAAACTGCTTGATTGGCCGAATCCAATCATTGAACAGCAGAAAAATTGGATAGGGAAATCAGAAGGAGCGATTGTTAAGTTTGGCGTCAGATGTCAGATGTCAGATGTCAAAAATAATATTGAAGTTTTTACGACGCGCTTGGATACTATTTTCGGCTGCACTTATTTGGTTATTGCGCCGGAACATAAATTAGTATCAAGTATCATCCGCCAGTTGGCGGATCAAGTATCAAATTTAAAAGAAGTTGAAAAATATATTCAAGAATCAAAGAAAAAATCTGAAATACAAAGAACTGATTTGGCGAAAGATAAAACAGGAATTGAATTAAAAGGCGTTAAAGCCGTTAATCCGTTTAATAACGAAGAAGCGTCGGTTTTTGTCGCTGATTATGTTTTAGGAAGTTATGGCACAGGCGCCGTGATGGCGGTGCCGGCGCATGACCAGAGAGATTTTGAATTTGCCAAAAAATATAATTTGCCGATTAAAATGGTTATTTGTCCGAACTATCCAAAGCCAATTTGTCCGGTGCTTGATAAGGCCTATATTGAAGACGGGCATTTAGTAAATTCAGGCCAATTTACGAGTTTAACTTCTCAAGAAGCCAGAGAAAAAATGGCCGATTGGCTTAAAAAAAATAAAATAGGCGGCAAAACAATAAAATATCGGCTTCAGGATTGGGTTTTTTCAAGACAAAGATATTGGGGTGAGCCGATTCCGCTCATTCATTGCGAGGAATGCGGCGCTGTTGCAGTGTCGGAAAAAGATTTACCGGTGAAATTGCCTCCTATTAAATCTTACGAGCCAACCGGAACAGGCGAATCGCCTTTGGCGAATATAACTAAATGGGTAAATGTTAAATGCCCGAAATGCAATGGTCCGGCGAAGCGGGAAACCAATACAATGCCGCAGTGGGCCGGTTCTTGCTGGTATTATCTCGCATACATAGTTAAAGAAAATTCAAAATTCAAAATTCCCATGCCTACCGGCAGGCAGGAAAATTCAAAATTACTTAAAAAATGGCTGCCGGTTGATTTTTATGTCGGCGGAGCGGAACACGCGACAAGGCATTTGATTTATGCCCGCTTCTGGCACAAATTTTTATACGATATCGGCGTTGTTCCGACCAAAGAGCCGTTTCATAAACTTGCCAATCAGGGTTTGATTTTAGCTGAAGACGCTAGAAAAATGAGCAAGCGCTGGGGCAATGTTATTTCTCCGGATGAAATCATTAAAAACTACGGCGCCGACACATTAAGAGTTTACGAAATGTTTATGGGGCCTTTTGAACAGGCGATTAATTGGAGCGCGGATTCAATGGTCGGTAGCCGGAGATTTTTGGAGAGAGTCTATAAATTAGTATCAAGTATCATCCGCCAGCCGGCGGATCAAGTATCAGGCGTTAAAAATTCCAACTTAGAAAGATTATTGCATCAAACCATTAAAAAAGTTACCGAAGATATTGAAAATTTTAAATTCAACACCGCTATCAGCGCTTTAATGATTTTATTGAACGAAATGGAAAAACAAAGTCAGTTATCAATTGTCAGCTGTCAGTTGTTTCTTAAATTATTAAGCCCTTTCGCTCCGCATCTTAGCGAAGAACTTTGGCAGCAACTAAAAGCTCAAAGCTCCCGCCAGAGACGAGGCTCGCCAAAGGCGGCAAAGCTAAAAGTTTTTAAGAGTATTCACGAAGAATCTTGGCCGAAGTACGACAAAAAAATGATTAAAGAAGAAACCTATAAAATTCCAATTCAGATTAACGGCAAAGTTCGGGCGGAAATTGAAATTGAAACGGATTGGAAAGACGAAAAAGTTAAAGAAGCGGCTTTGGCGAATGAAACGGTCAAAAAATGGATTAGCGGAAAAGAAATCAAAAAAGTTATTTACGCGAAAAATAAAATCGTTAATATCGTTGTTTGACGCGCTGGTCTTGACAAAAAAACATACTATATTATACTTGCAGAAGCACTATTAAAATACTATATACACAAAAGAAGGAGGTGGTGGATTTGATTGATTGTTGATTTTGCATCGCGCTAAAATTTCAAACCAAAAAACCAAAAAAGGGAGGAAAAGAAATGAAGAAACTGATTTTTACACTGGCAGTATTGGCAATCTTTATCGGCAGTAATGTCGCGTTCGCAGCCGGCCAATTCGGCTCGCCGGAAACTATGGAGGCAGGACAAATGGCGGTTGGCATCGGGTATTTTCATTCATCTGCTCAATACAGCACAGATGAGGAAGGATGGAGCGAGATAGAAGCAAGCCAGAACCAATCGTACGTTCAGATAAGTGTTGGCATCACAGATGATACGGAGATTTACGTAAGGGCCGGCGGCGCTGATATAAAAGCTAAAGCTGCTTTTGATATCGGAAATTCCGAATTCAAAGAAGGCGCGGAAAGGCCATTCGGCACTATCGGCCTTAAAAGAAAGCTTGAGATAAATCCAAGCTTTGTGATGGGAGCATTCGCGCAGTATTCACGGTATTCAGATTATCAAGATGAAAGAGCTGAAACAATGACGTATGAAGACATTGTCTTTAATGTGAACGAAAGATATGCCATTGTTAATGCGCAAGACATCCAGGCAGGAATTACCATGGGATTAAAACCTCATGAGAGAATGACTCTTTATGCCGGACCTGTTTGGTACTGGTCCAGAGCGTATGTTGAAGGAACCGCAAGCGTAAGCGTTCCAGAATTTGATTATGCGGAATCATACAGCGCCTCCGCCACTTACCGGGAGAAGAATACTATGGGAGGATTCGCGGGAATGAAGATTGCCTTGACTGACGCTTTGGCCTTGGAAGCCGAAGTTCAGTTGAAGAGCAAAGCTTCGGCCGGCGCGTCCCTGGTTTATTCATTCTAACTATTATATAGTATTTTGCGCTTTATGCGGTTGAGCTTAAAAACTCAACCGCATTTTTATTTGATTTTTCAATTTTTTATGATATAATTTTAAGATTATGTCAAATAAAAATAAGAAAATACCTTACGAAGGGCTTAAAATCGTTGTTCGTTATCTGGCAAATTATAAAAAAGATTTAGTTGCTCTTTCTTTTTTGGGAGTCGCGTCGGCGCTGACCAACGGCGCGGTTCCTTATTTGGCCGGCAGGTTTTTTGACGCGATTTTATATCAATCAGAAATTTTTTCCGGTTCTTCTTTGAAAATGCCGCTGTGGATGTTTTTTATAATTATTTGGCTGATTGTCCGGTTAATCAGCGATGTGATTGATTGGAAAATTAAATTGGAAAGCGCCCGAATGGATGAATTGGTTCATTCGGATTATATGATAGATTCTTTCAAAACGCTTTTGGAATTGCCGATAGGGTTTCACAAAGATAAAAAAATAGGGCAGATAACCGATAGAATTGGCCGGGCCGCCGGTCAGCTTAGCCGCATTGTCGGCGATGTCCTTATCGCTTTAACGCCGCAGTTTTTAAGCATTTTTGTGGCTTTGATTTTTTCTTTTTACGTTAATTATTTTATGGCGATAGTTTTATTGCTGGCAATTTTTATTTATGTGTTGCTTTTGATAAAAATGGCCCCGTCGCTCGCGCGCCTTCAGAGAAAATCAAATCGCGCTTACAATCGGGCTTACGGCGACGCTTATGACGCGGTATTTAACGTCGCGCCGATTAAACAAGCGGTTGGAGAAGAGCATGAGCGCAGAAAAATATTTATAAATTTTCGGCTTAAAGCCGCTAAAATCTGGATAGAAATGATGGCTGTTTGGCAAGGAATGAGTTTTTACCAGCGCTTAATCGTTACCGCCACGCAATTCATCATTTATGGTTTGGCGATTCATTTTATAAATCAAGGCGCGATGACGCTCGGTGAATTGGTGATGTTCAGCGGTTACGCAACAATGCTTTTCGGGCCGTTTATTATGCTTGGGCACAATTGGCAAGTGGTTCAAAACGGTTTGATTTCCATTGAAAGAGCGGAAAAAATTCTAAAAACGCCGCCGGAAATTTATGTTCCTGAAAACGCCGTTGTTATGGAAGATATTAAAGGATTGATTGAGTTTAAAAATGTTGATTTTTCTTACAAACGCGGCAAGCCGGTTCTTAATGGAATTAATTTCAAAGTTAATCCAGGCGAAGTAATCGCTTTGGTGGGCGAGTCAGGAGTCGGCAAAAGCACATTGATTGATTTAATCTCCGGATATTATTTCGCGTCACAAGGCGATGTCTATGTTGATAATCATAATGTCAAAAATTTTGACTTGCGGTTTTTGCGTTCAAAAATCGCAGTGGTTCCGCAGGAAGTCGTGCTTTTTAATGACACGATTGAAAAAAATATTAAATACGGCAATTTTGGCGCGTCTGAAAAAGCGGTTAAAAAAGCGGCTGAAATGTCCCATTGTTTGGAATTTATTGAAAAATTTTCCAAAAAATGGAAGCAGATTGTAGGCGAGCGGGGAGTGAAATTATCCGTAGGTCAAAAACAAAGAATTGCTATTGCTCGGGCGATTTTGCGCGACCCGCGGATATTAATTTTAGACGAACCGACTTCTGCTTTGGACGCCAAATCGGAAAAAATTATTCAGGAATCCTTGGAAAAACTGATGAAAAGTCGGACGACTTTTATCATTGCTCATCGTTTAAGCACCGTTAGAAAAGCCGATAGAATTTTAGTTTTGGATAAAGGAAAAATCGTTGAAAGCGGCAAACACGAACAATTGGTCAAAATTAAAAACGGAATTTATCGGAATTTATACGAACTTCAAATCGGTTTGCGCAAATAAGTCGCTTTGAGATATAATTTGGGCATAAATTCAATTTTTTATGAGCAAGAGGAATTATTTAACCGCTAAAGATCCGGCAAGCGAACAATTATTGGAAGAATTAAAACAGAAAAACGACATAGCCAGCCAAAGAATCAAAAGGCTTTTGGCTCTTCCCGATTTAACGCGGAAAGAAAATTCTCCCCTTAAATTTATTGTTGATAAAATTCTGGCAATGGAGATGTTCAGGGATTTTGACGTCATAGAAATTCCGGAAATAGTCAGTGTTCGGAACAATTTTGATTTGCTGAACGCTCCTTTAGGCCACCCCAGCCGCAAAGAAACGGACACTTATTACATAAGCAAAGATTATATTTTAAGGACTCAAACCACGGTGATGTGGCCTTTTTATCTTCAAAAAGAAGAAGAAAAAAAGAAGCTGGAAAAAGAAGGGGAAATAGGGCTTTTGTGTTTTGGCAAAGTTTTCCGTAAAGATGAAATAGACAGGAATCATTTTCCGGTTTTTCATCAAATAGACGGCCTTTATATTTGTAAAAAAGAAAAAAAAGTTATTGGTTTGTCAGAGCTTCAGGAAGTATTGACAGCCATTACCAAGGCCATTTACGGAAATTCAATAGTGTTTCGTTTTTTGGAAGATGTTTTTCCTTTTACCCACCCCAGCACTCAAATAGAAATACAAAGAGGGGACAAATGGCTAGAAATCGTGGGCGCCGGAGTGGTTCATAATCAAGTGCTTTCCAATCTCGGCATAGATCCTTCGGTTTACAACGGCTGGGCTTTTGGATTCGGCTTGGAAAGAATCGCCATGGCAAAAATGAATATTTCTGACATCAGAATTTTCTGGTCTGATGACCAAGTGATTACCAGCCAGTTTAAAGATATAAACAGCCAATACAAGGAAATCAGCAAATTCCCAATGACTTATAGGGACATTTCTTTTATTGTTGATAAAAGCACGAGCTTGAATAATTATTATGAAATTGTCAGGGACTTTGCCGAAAATTTAATTGAAGAAGTGAAACTGGTTGATGAATATGAGGATGAGAAAAAATTCGGCAAAGACAAAAAGAGTTATACATTCAGAATAATTTATCGTTCTCCGGAAAGAACTTTAACCAATGAAGAAGTCAATCAAATTCAGGAAAAGATTATAAAAGAAACCAAAGAAGAGCTGGGAGCGACAATAAGATAAATAATTATTATGATTTATAAAATAATTCAAACAATATTTTGGCCGCCGTTTTTTATATTGGCTAAAATTATTTTAAGAATTAAAGTAATAAATAAAAAGAAAATTGATTTAAAAAATATCAAGGGGCCGATTATTGTCGCTTCAAACCATAAGAGCCGCATAGATCCGCTGTTGATAGGACTGGCATTTCCTTTGTTTAATAAAATATATCCGATCAGATTTATGACCGCTGACGGATATTTGAAAATTCCCATCTTGGGCCAATTTATAAAATTAATGGGAGGATTTCCTGTTTTTAAAAAACAAGGAATTGAAAAATCGTTAAAATTGCCGTTAGAAATTTTGGCATCCGGCGGAGCGATTGGAATTTTTCCGGAAGGAAAAATGGTTAAAGATGAAAATTCAGAAAGCGGAGCAAAAATAGGAGTCGCTGTTTTAGCCTTAAAATCGCAATCGCCGATTTTGCCGATAGCGATAAAAATTAAGCCGTTATTAAAGTATGAAATCATCGTCGGAGAGCCGTTTACCATGCAAAATTTAATTGATAAAAATATTGATGTTAATTCTTACGATGAAATGAAAGATTTATCTCAAATCGTAATGAAAAAAATCGCGGCATTGTATTATTAAAGCGGCTTGACAAATCAGTTTGAATTAGTATCATAAAATCAGCATTTGGCTAAAATAGGTTTAGCTGAAAGAACTTTGAAAAATAACGGCAAAGCCGTTTATATGAGGAGGGAACAAATGGAGATAAAAAATTAGCCAAAAAAAGAATTATTCAAGCAAGAAATAAGTTCGATATTAATTGATAGTTGGGGAGGTTTGCTTAATGAACGGTATAATTTATAATGTATATATAAAGTTGACTTTTAAATTTTAAAGTTTATTATTATATTATATGACTACAATAACTATTCCTAAAAAAGAATTAAAAACAGTAGTTAAAGAAAGTGTCCGCGAAGTTTTGGTGCAGGAATTAATGAAATTGCGGGCATTGGCTTTGCCGGATATTTCTGGAAAAGAGCAAAAAAATATTGAAAAACTTTATCATAAGCCGTATCGAAAAACAGCCAAAACTATTGAAGTTGAATTATGAAATGGCGCATTGATTTTTCAAAAGACGCGCTAAATTTTTTATCTCATAATAATATTAAAGAAACTTTTATTGTTGATAAAATTAGACTTGTTTTGCGTAAATTCGGAGGCGAGAATATCAATATTAATATCAAAAAACTTAAAGGCAATTGGGAGGGATTTTATAGGATTCGTGATGGTAAATTAAGAATTATTCTCGAATTTCAATTTGAAAGTTGTCGGGTTTATATTGAAAGAATCGATTGGCGCGGCAACGTTTATAAATAGAAAACGGCTAATGCATAATATTAGCCGTTTTTTTATTCCTCTTTTCTTAATTTTCCGTTGAATTGTGGTATAATTTGGGTATGGAAATATTAGTTACCGGCGCTATTGGCAAAGGCAAAACTCCGCTTTCGGCGTTTTGCTATCATTGATGATAGCAGGAAATTGTGGACATATCAGCGCTTGACAAATCAGTTTGAGTTAGTATCATAAAACCAGCATTTGGCTAAAATGGTTTAGTCAAAAGAACATTTAAAAATAACGGCAAAGCCGTTTAGATGAAAGAAAATCAGAAAAAAGGAGGTTAATATGGCTGGATCAGTTATTCTTACTTCACCGCTTAAAACGATGGTTCCAATTATCAAAATAGTTGGAAATTTCTGCAATCTTCGTTGTCAATATTGTTTTTATCGCGAACAAAGACAATCGTCGCCGCAAGTGATGAATGATGAGCTACTAGAAAAATTTATATCTCAGTATATGTCTCTTTTTAGCGGGAAGCTTTTCTTTATTTGGCACGGCGGAGAACCATTGCTTGCCGGTTTGTCATTTTTTCAAAAGATTATATATTTACAGAAAAAATATCTTAAGAAAGGTCAAATCGTTAAAAATGCTGTACAAACTAATGCTACTTTAATTAACGATAATTGGGCGAAATTTTTTCAACTAAATGGATTTCAAGTGGGCGTAAGTTTAGACGGCGATGAAGAAAGTCATAATCGTTTTAGAAAAAATGCAAATAGAAAAGGTTCTTTCAAAATAGCGGTTAATGGAATTAAAATTTTGCGCCAATACGGAATTGAGCCAGGAATCATCCAAACGCTTACGCGCGCTAATTTATCTAAAGCCGCAATAAATTTTGATTTTTTTACAAATGATTTAGGTCTAAAAAGTTTTGGAGTTAATTACTTTTTTAGTCCTAATAAAGAGGAAAAATTTGTAAAAAATCAATCAATTTCTTGTAAAGAATTAACATCATTTTTTAAGATTTATATCGATAAATGGTTGAATCTGAATAATGATAAAATTCGAATACGAGAAATTGATAATTTTATAGCCGGCGCGATTGGAAAGCAATCTCCAAGTTGCGCCTTTAATGGTTCTTGTACTGGATATTTTTGTTTGGAATATGATGGCAAGGTTTATCCATGCGATCGTTTGCCTTATAAGGATGAATTTTTATTTGGCGATTTATCCAATCAATCTCTTTTGGAAATTCTTAACAGTTCAAAAAGATTGATTTATGCGCAAAATGTTAATTCATCGCATTTGGATTGTCTTAAATGTCAATGGCAAAAAGCATGCCATAACGGCTGTCCGGCAGACAGGAAAGGAGGCGTAAAAGGAAAATATTATTTTTGCGAAACAAGAAAAGAATTCTTTTCTTGTTTTGATAAAAAAATCTTAAATTCTAATAATAGAAAGGAGGTGAGTGTATTATGAATGCAGCCATAGACGGAGCGATTAAAAGATTAAATAATAATCCTCCCAATAATTTAACCAATGCGACTTATCGGTTAAATGACGCAAGAGGATGGGATGATCAATGGGATCATTGGGATCAACTTGGTTCAAGTGATCCGGGCTGGGGAGATGTTGGCGATGGCCCAGATCAACCAGGGCCGGACAGATAATGATCAGCCGCATTTATATCTGGGGTATGAATTTTTCATACCCCTCTTTTATTATTAATGATATTCTTTTTATATAATCTTCGTTAAAATGTTTTTTTTGATCCAAATATTCTTTTGTTAAGTTTAATAATTCAATCGTTTGTTTTTCATTAATGCCTGGATACAATTTAGCCGCTGGTTTATTTTTTAATAGTCGTATTCCCAGCATCCCACTGGGAAATAAAGTAGCGGCCACAATCTCGTTTATTAAATCCACTTTTTTCTTATCGTTGGGAAATTGTTTTAACAACATGGGAAAGAAATATTGTTTTTGAAAACATGAGTGTATTATTTCATGCCAGATAATACCTATCGCATGACTTACTCCTTCCGCTGGATATCTGGAAATTTCCAAGCTAATATTTTTACTATCAATATTTACTCCTCCGCCAGTATGATCTGAGGTAGAGAATAATAAATATACATTTACTTCTTTTTTTTGAACAAAATTTTTATAAAGAGCATTAAGAGATAATAATATTTTATTTGCGAGTTCTTCATTATTGGCGAATTTATTTAAATTTTCTTGCCAGCGATTTAATAATGATAAATCATTTTCATATAAAGAATCAAATTTATTATTTAATAAAGAAAAAATATTTTTAAGATTGATGAAATCTTCTGATAATAATTTTTGTTCCAAAACGACCCATGGATTATTTTCAAGAAAAAATTGACGCCCTAGGTATAATTTTCCAAATGGGTATCGCAAATGAATTTCTTTAAATTGTTTTATGGTATTTTCTTCTTCCGGCGAAAACGAACCGAGTTCTTTTCGCCATAAAATATTATAGTCTTTTTGATTACTAAAATGCCATTCGCTCAGATTGGAAACAAAAAAATAAAAATTCGCCCATTTTGAGACTATAAAATTGAATTTC
>JBBTZV010000004.1:0-11232 GCA_038061215.1 Patescibacteria group bacterium | reverse complement strand
AAAATTCAATCAATCAATCCGAATTCTTTAAACGCTTTTTTGTAAATTTCAATCGCGTTCCATGCTTCGCCGCGGCTGATTTGAAAATTCGGCTCGTGAACAATGCTATTTCTCAATTTATGGACTTCCCAAATTTCGTTAATGTTGGAAAGTTGGGCTGTTGTTAGTTGTTTCAATCTGTCAGCCATTGTTTCTCCCTGATAGCCGCTGATTTTCAAAAGCTCGTCTAAAATTTTATCCGCTTCAATAATCGCCAATTTCAGATTTGAATCGTCGCCGATATCAAATCTTTTTTTAATTTGCTTCCAAACTTTTAACGACCTTCTCTTTGAAAGATTGGTTTTTCCCAAAGCGTCAAAAAAATATTTTGTTTTTTCGCCGATTAACTGGGTTTTAACGACAATAAAAATAATGAACCAGAGCAAAATGCCCGAAACAATCAGCGAACTTAATTCAAACCAAATTTTATTTTCCGCGACAAAAATAAGTAAATCTTTAAGCATATTATAATGATTAATGATTAATGATTAATGATTCGTAGTACCGCCCTATTCCCAAAATATCCGCTTCTCTGAACGGTTTTCCAATAAGCTGAAAACCAACCGGGAGTTGGCCTTTAATTTCTAAATTCTGACTTTTAACAGGAATAGATATCGCCGGCAAACCCGCCAAATTAACCGGAATCGTAAAAATATCGCCCAAATACATTTTTAACGGGTCATCAATTTTTTCTCCGATTTTGAAAGCCGGCGTCGGATAAACCGGGGTTAAAATAACGTCAACTTCCTTAAACGCTTCGTCAAAATCTTTTTTTATCAATTGCCTGACTTTCTGGGCTTTGGCGTAATAAGCGTCGTAATATCCGGCTGACAAAACAAAAGTCCCCAAAATGGCTCTTCGTTTTACTTCATCGCCAAAACCCTCACCTCTTGTTTTTAAATAAATATCCTTTAACGACATCTGACCTTTAACATCTGACATCTGACCATAGCGGATGCCGTCATAACGCGCCAGATTCGCGCTTACTTCCGCCGGCATAATAATATAATAAACCGAAACAGCGTATTTGGTATGCGGCAAACTTATTTCTTTAAATTCAAATCCTAATTTTTTTAAAGTTTTAATCGCTTCTTCAATCGTTTTTAAAACGCTTTTATCTAATCCTTCGGCGATAAAATATTCTTTTGGAACGCCGATTTTTAATTTTTTGATATTTTCCAATTTTGGATTCAAAAGCTCGTCGCCGTATTTTCCGCCGGATGGCGGATTGGCACTGGTTGAATCTAATTCATCGCGGCCGGAAATCGCCTTAAATAAAATCGCCGCGTCTTCAACGGTTTTTGCCATCGGCCCGATTTGATCCAAACTTGAAGCCATGGCGATTAATCCGTAACGCGAAACCGCGCCATAAGTGGGTTTTAATCCGACAACGCCGCAAAAACTCGCTGGTTGGCGGATTGAGCCGCCGGTGTCGGAACCCAAAGCCGCTGTTGCCATATCAGCCGCCACAGCCGCCGCCGAACCGCCGGAAGAACCACCCGGCACTCTTTCCAAGTCATAAGGATTTTTGGTGATTTTAAATCCGGAATTTTCCGTTGACGCGCCCATGGCAAATTCATCCATATTGGTTTTGCCCAAAAAAACCGCGCCAACTGATTTTAATTTTTTAACGGCCGTCGCGTCATAACTCGCCCGATAATTTGCCAAAATTTTTGAAGCCGCGGTTGTCGGCTCGTTTTCAATCAAAATATTGTCTTTAATCGCCAAAGGAACGCCTGCCAAAATATCCAATTCTTTTCCTTCCGCCAAATCAACGTCTGTTTTGTTCGCCTGTGAAAACGCCAGATCTTTGGTCAAACGCAAATAAGCGCCGATTTTTTCATCTTCTTTATCAATATAATCAAAAAACGCCTTGGCGATTTCAAGAGCGGAAAAATCTTTATTCAATAGACCTTCATGAAACTTTTTAATAGTCAGATTTTTAAGATTCATTTATTCGTAAATTCGTAAAAATTCGTTATTCGGTGATTTATTCAAACACTTCCGGCACCTTTAAATAACCGCCTTCCTTTTCCGGAAAAGCGTCCATTAACTTGACATCTGACATCTGACATTTGACATTTGACTCGTCTTCGCGGAAAACATTTTTTAAATTCGCGCCGCCGGCCATCGGCTCAATGTTTTCAACATTAACTTTTTTGAGCTCTTCAAAATATTCCAGAATTTTTTCCAAATCTTTTAACAATTTTTCTTCTTTTTCCGGCTTCAATTCTATCCTTGCCAATTCAGCCAGATATTCCAAAGTTTTTTTGCTAATTATTTCCTTTTTCACTTAATTTTTGATTTTATATCAATCATTGTTTTTTCTATTTTTTCCAGCCGGCTGTAAATGCCGTTAACCAAATCCTTTTCTTTTTTCAAAATATCCATTTCAGTTTCAATTTCCGATATTTCTTTTTCTTCAATTTTTTTCTCCTGTTTAAGGCCGGAAAGAATAATTGAATGGCCGATAAAAAAAGAAACAAAAAGTCCGGTCAACAAAAGAATGACGCTGCTAATGATGATTGATATCGGACCGTTTAAAAAAGGGAAAAGGTCGGCTGTATGCCAAACTCCTCTCCAAAAAAGCACGATGCCGATACCGCCTATAAAAGCGTAAATTATCGGATGCCGGCTCAAAAACGATCTAATTTTATCTTCTATTTTATCAAAAAATTTAATAATTTTTTTAACCATTTTAAAAATAATCTATTTTCATCGCGCGGCGGACTTTATTTAAAGTTTGCGCCGCTATTTCACGACCTTTTTCCGTTCCTTTAATGACGATATTTTGAACTTCGCTTAAATCTTTTTCGTATTCTTTTCTCTTTTTTCTGATCGGCTCCAAAAAATTATTCAACGCTTCCGCCAATTTTTCCTTTACTTCAACATCGCTGATTTTTCCTTTTTTGTATTTTTCTTTCATTTCCGCAACTTCATCTTTATCCGGATTAAAAGCGTCGTGATAAATAAAAACAATGTTCCCTTCAATGTGGCCCGGGTCGGTGGCGCGGATTCTTGTCGGGTCAGTATACATTTTTTGGACTTGTTTTCTGACGGCTTCCGGTGAATCGGACAAATTTATGACATTGCCGAGCGATTTGCTCATTTTCGCTTTTCCGTCAATTCCCGGCAATCGCGAAAAATCCGATAAAATTTCTTTTGGCTCAATTAAAGTTTTCCCGTATAATCGATTAAATTTCCTTACAATTTCCCGCGCCTGTTCAATCATCGGCAATTGGTCTTCGCCAACAGGAACGAAATGAGCGCCAAAAGCCGCTATATCGGCGGCTTGAGAAACCGGATACATCAAAAATCCGGCAGGCACGCTTTTTTCAAAACCTTTTTCTTTGATTTCCGATTTAACCGTCGGATTTTGCTGAAGCCGGGAAATTGTCGTTAAATTAAGAAAATAAACCGTAAGTTCGGCGATTTCCGGAATCATTGATTGGAGCATAATCGTCGCTTTTTTCGGGTCAATGCCGACGCTCAAATAATCCAAAGCAACCTCCAAAACATTTTTGCGCACTTTTTCCGGATGCTCAAAATTATCGGTCAAAGCCTGAACATCGGCGATTAAAACATATTCGTCGTATTCGTCTTGAAACCCCACTCTCGCTTTCAAAGACCCCGCATAATGCCCCAGATGAAGCGGCCCTGTCGGCCTGTCGCCCGTTAAAATCCGCTTTTTTTCATTTTTTATAATTTTATTTGGCATAAAGACAGCTTATCTTATTTCTTTAATAATTTCAAAAAATCGTTTTCAGCCAGAATTTTTACGCCCAATTCTTTTGCTCGCTCATATTTTGAACCTGGCTCGTTTCCGGTAATGACATAGTCGGTTTTTTTACTTACTGATTCGGAAACATCTCCTCCCAGTTCACGGATTTTTTCTTTAGCTTTATCGCGGCTCATTAATTCTAAACTTCCCGTTAAAACAAAAGTTTTACCTTTTAACTTGATACTTGATACTTGATATTTGATACTTTGTATTTGAACGCCGACTCTTTCAAATTTTTCCAAAAATTTTATGTTTCTTTCGTTGTGAAACCAATCATAGATGCTTTGCGCCACTTTCGGTCCGATATCCCTGATTTTTTGAAATTCATCTTTTGAAATTCCCCGATAAATTTTAATAAATTCTTTTATGCTGGGAACGGGAAATTCTCTCGCTAAAACAATGGCGGTTTCTTCGCCAACATGAAGAATGCCCAAACTATAAATAAAACGCGACAAGATTATTGTTTTACGACTGGCGATTTCACTAACAATATTTTGCGCTGATTTTTCGCCAAATCCGGGCAAAATTGAAATATCGCCTTCTTTTAATTCAAAAATGTCGGCGGCGTCCAAAATCAGTCCTTCATCCAAAAACCTGTCTAAAATTTTTCCGCCCAGACCGCGAATGTCAAAAGCGTTCCGCGAAACAAAATGCTTCAAGGACTCGCGATTCCGAGCGCCGCATTTCGGATTGGAACACCTGTAAAAAACGCCTTCTTGAACAATTTTCGCGCTGTCAATCGGGCATTGGCGGGGTATTTTAAATTCTTTTTCTTTGCCGGTTCTTAAATCTTTCAAGACCGAAGTAATTTGCGGAATAACATCTCCGGCGCGCGAAACAACCGCCGTATCTCCAATTTTCAACCCCAATCTTTTTATCTGGTCAAAATTATGAAGCGTGGCATGGCTTATTTTTATGCCGCTTAATTCCAGCGGTTTTAAAATCGCCACCGGAGTCAAAACGCCTGTTCTGCCAACTTGTATTTTAATGTCTTCAATAATAGTTGTCGCTTCTTTTGGCGAGAATTTGTAAGCAATGGCCGCCCGCGGCGCTTTGCCGATAACGCCCGCGTCTCCAAAAATTTTATTGTCATTGATAATCGCCACAATGCCGTCAATTTCATACGGCAATTTTTCACGATGTTTTTCTTCTCCCCAATAATCCCTGAATTTAAAAACTTCTTCAAGCGATTTGACAGGCTGATTATGAAAATTGGTTTTAAATCCTAAATCTTTCAGCAATTGATGCTCTTCTTCGTGGGTTTTTTGCCCTAAACCGGCAACAATATCATAAATAAAAGAATCTAATTTTCGGCTGGCAATAATTTTCGGGTCAAGCTGGCGAACCGAACCAGCCGCCATATTTCTCGGATTGGCAAAGATTTTTCCGTTTTTTTTCTCTTGTTCTTTGTTAATTCGTTCAAATTCTTTTTTAGCGATAAAAACCTCCCCCCTTACCACGAGATGTTGTGGAATTTTGAATTTTTCGAACTCAAGTTTAAGCGGAATGGCTTCAATGGTTTTTAAATTTTGAGTAATATCTTCGCCTATTAAGCCGTCGCCGCGGGTAGAGCCGCGAACAAAAATTCCATCTTCGTAAACAAGTTCTATCGCCAAACCGTCAATTTTTAATTCGCAATAAAATTCCGGCTTAATTTTTACGCCTAAATAATTCTCCACTCTTTCCAGCCAATTCTTCATATCCTGTTCGGAAAAAGCGTCGTTAAAAGAAAGCATCGGAGCTTCATGGCGGATTTTTTTGAATTCTTTCAGCGGCGCGCCGCCAATCCTTTGCGTCGGCGAATCAGAAGTAATAAATTCCGGATATTTCAACTCCAAATCAAAAAGTTCTTTTTTCAAAGAATCCAAAGCCGCGTCGGAAATTTCCGATTTGTCCAAGACATGATAAAGATAACGATGATGATTAATGATTTTTTTGAGCTGTTCAACGCGCTCTTTGACCTGTTTTTTGTCCATGATTATAAAATTATAACAAAAAAACCGGCTTTTTTTAAGCTCGGTTTTTTGTAAGCTTTCAAATTATTTTTACCCTCTCAAAAGCTGACCATAAACGCTCTTTTTGATTTATTGGCCGTGCCGATGGATTTAATGTAATCATTCGCGCCGTCGCTATCGCTATCTCCAACTTGGGTTTCAACGCTTGTTTTAACATCGTCAAATTGAAGCGCCAAACAATTCAAATTGGCCGGAGCAAAAAAATTGTAAAGCTCGCATTCAACGCCGGCGTCAGCCGCTATAATCGCCTTTGTGGCGTCAGTAATGTCAGAAGACGCCCTTATTCTCACAAGCGTCATATAGCCGGAAATAGAAGCGAACACCATCGCGCTGGCGCCGATTAACAGCACCGCCAAAAGCATTGTTTGGCCGCCATTAGGAGAATTTTTTGGAAACATTATTTAATCACCTGAAATTTCGGAACATATCCCAATTCCGTCAGCCACGGGAGAATAAAATAATAAACAATCAGAAACCAAACAATCGCCCAGACAATAATAATCAATCCTTCTTTGCGGTATTGCCGCTCAACCAATAAAGCGATTCCGTAAATTAAACCGGTCAGCGAATTCAAAAATCCAGCGATAATGCCTATCCAAAACCACTTTTTCCCTAATTTAAATTTGTCGTTAATTGGATTAATCGATTGAAAACCATCCATATTATTTCTTAAATTCAAAATTATTCGACCTTGTTAAATCCGCTATTGCGGAATTACTTCTTCATATTTAACGTCTCCGGGCTGGCCAATGCCCACCGTGGTTTGCCATGATTGGTTGCCATCTAATCCCTGACAAGTCAAAGTGAAAGTAGTAGTCGCGGTTGGCCGAACATTTGAAGAATCAGTCGCGCAATCTGTTTCGCCTGAACAAACTGTTCCGACTTTTTGGTTAATTGAACAAGAATCGGCATAGCTGCAGGATTGAGAAAGTTGAGAACTATTAGGCAATTCAATTACCGAAGGGTTGGCGCTAAAAGAACAAACTGGATATTCAAAAACCGTCGCGCTAACGCTGTCAGTAACGCTTCCCAACCCATAAGAAGAATCGCAAGTAATGGAAAAATTATAAGTTCTGCCACTTCCCGGGTTAGCTGTTCCTCTTGAAAGATTACCTAAATCTTCAGAGCCGGAAATTGGCTTATCGCCGCTCCAGTCGCCGGAAACAACGCAAGAAGAAGTATACTGCGACTCCCAATTTAAAACAGCGCCGCTGTTAGGCAAATAAAGATTCAACGGGCCGTCGCTGCTGTTTATTTTCAAATCAACTGTTGGCCGAGGGCAAAAGCCTGTTTTATAAGGGCCGACAATTCCTTGTTTGCCGCTATAACTGAAATCGGGATAATAATCCGGACTTTTCGCGAGAAATTTATCCGGTCCCCTTGAAATACATTGCGATCGAATAGTATCATCATTGTTCTGCTGAAATCCGGTATACGGCCCTAAAATTTTAGCCACATAAGCTACATAAGAATTTTCCGGAACCATGGTATCAATAAATTTACACACTGAAGAACCAGCGCAAACTGTTTGATAATCAGTTTCAACGAATTTCGGATAATTTTCTTCCACCCAGCCAGAATACATCCAATATAAATTTTCATTAATTTTTTCATAACCGCCGCCGGTATCATTTTTAATATTATTAAACCAATTATTCAAATCGCCGTTGCCATCAAGAGTATATCTGTAAAGAGCGATTTTTCTGCTGGTTTCGTCGATGGACTGAAGCGTACACTGACCAGACGGTCTAGTCATCCATTGTCCATAATAATCATCATAATACGTTTCTGTACCAATCCCATAATTGGTGTTCATTCCAACATTGTAAAAAGTAATTGGAATCTGATAAGCGCATCCTAAATCCGTAGCGGAAATTATTGCGGCGCCAGTGTCGCCACTGCCGCAACCGCTTACAAAAACACTATTTTGTCCAAGCACAGCGCATTGAACAAGGGCGCCACCTATTACTATCCCTACTAAAGGATCAAATAAAGACAGAGTTAAAAGAGTAAATGTATCTGAAGTAAAATTCGCGCCAATTGCATCAGCCGCGATATTTATAACCGAATTATATGTATCAGCAATCCAATCGGTCGCATCATTCCACGCGTCGCTAAACCAACTGGCCTCCGCTGTTTGAACGGCGAACGAATAAACAACAACCGTTAAAATCAAGAATAAAACGAATTGCTTGTTTTTAAACAATTTCTTCATAATTATTATTATAACAAATCAAAGCTTATCCGGCAAAAAATCATGTGGATAACTTTAAAATTGCCTGATTTTATTGAATTCTTCTGGCGCTGACGGTGGTTTGAATAGGAACATAAATACCGAGTTTCGCCACATCCGGCTCGGCGCTGGTAACGGACAAACCAAGAGTGATTCTCGGCGGATAATTATTGCCGCCGCTGCCGCAACCATCCAAAAGAAAATCAGGGCTGATATTTTTGCCGCAAGCTTTAACGTTAAAATTACCGATTTTAACATTGTCAGCGGTTAATTTTTTATAGACAAACCAACTGTCGTCTAAATCCGAACAAGTGGAAGAAGTTTCCCCAGATATGCCGGAAACGCCTTTTTCTATGGAGCCGTTATTCAATCGATACCTGACCACTTCGTTTCGTATAGCGCTGACGAATTCCAACTTTCCCGACGGAGTAAGGCAAAAATTATAGCCGGTTCTGATTTCCCGCGCCATTTGCTCCATGGTCAAACTGGCGCTGTCATTGGCAGTCATCAATGCCGCGACAACTCTCTGACTTTTCAAAAGATGAATAAATCCGCCGGCGGCAATGGACATCAAAACCACAAAAACCGTCATCGCCACGATGAGTTCTATGACAGTAAAAGCTTTTAGCTTATAGCTTTTAGCTTTTAGAAATAAACGGCTTATCATCAAAATTTTTAATTCTTTAAAATTATTAAACATAATCTTATCAACTTATCAGCTTATCAGCTTTTAAGCTTTTTATGGTCTCCAGTTAAAAAATTTATCTTCCAAATTGACTTCAAAATTTCCTCCGCCGCGGCCTGTCCATTTGACGATTGAATTGACTTTTATTTCGTCACTGCCGTTGGGGCTGATAACAAGAGTCCGCTTAAAAGGCGTTGGATTACCGCTTTGATAACCGTAAAAACCCGTAGCGGAATCAAACAACAAACGGCGGCTCAAATCTGTTTCAATGCCCGCGCTTTGATAATCAACCTCATAATCGTCGTTGGTAAATCCCTGATTCCACGGATTACCGTTAAGATAATTGGAATCAATCAAATTTTTTATGATTTCAATTCCTTCCATTGCCAGATAATTAGCCGTGAATTGGTCGCTGACAACGCGGTTTAAACTTATTGAATTGGAAACCAAACTCAAAACCGCCAAAAACCCGATAGTCAAAAGAGAAATGGCAACCATCACTTCCATAAGAAGATAACCACTAATCTTTAATCTTTTATCTTTAATCTTTGACATATTATTGCGCCGTAATTTGGCCGGCATCGGTGACTTTAACGAATTTTTTATTTACGCCGAGAATATCCGTTATTTCTATTGTCGCGAATTCACTGCTTGAATCGTCAATAACAATAATCGGTTCCGGAGAAATAAAAACAATATCCGCAAAAACTCCTCCGTCCGAGTTGATTAAATTTCCGAATTTTATCGTCCGATTATCCAATTTAATTTCCTCATAAAATTCGTCAATGGATGTATAAATATGATCTCTGGTTGAACAACTATTGTTTCCAGAAGCGGGCTGTTCTTTAAAAATCGTCATCTTATTGTTTGTTTTGTCAAAATTAACGCCGTATCCGCAAGTTGTCTGACTTTCGCTAAAAGCGACGATTGCCAAAGATTTGGCTTTTTGCAAAGCAGTAATGATTTTCATTTGCTCTTTGAATAAAATCAGCTGTTTTTCCGCTGTTCTGCTGTAAAAAACCAAGCTGGTAAACAAAATGGCGGTAATGCCCATAACAACCAACAACTCTACAATGGTAAATCCGGTATTGCTCCGCCGGCTGGCGGATTTATAATCCAAATAATCTGAAATACTCATCTATAATATTATACCCGAAAAAGAAAGTTAATGCGGAGCTGATTATTAAAAACGGGCCAAAGGGCACGGCGTCTTTCATTGTTTTTTGCTTTTTGATTAAAAGCGGAGTGACGCAAATCGCGCCGATAACAAACGACAAAAAAACAACCATTAAAACATCCGGCCAGCCGAAAATCAAACCCAAAGCTCCGACCAGCTTGAAATCCCCCCAACCCATTGCCCGACCTTTGGTGAAAATAATAATGGCGGCGAAAAACGCCATTGCGATAATGGCGGCGAAGAAATGAAAAACGAGTATTAAGTATTGAGTATTAAGTATTGAGAAAAACGGCAAATCAAAAAGCAACGAATAATGGCCGAGAAACGAGCTTTGACCATTAATCATTAATCCTTGATTGCCGATTATTAATAAAATTATTAAAATTACGCCTAAAATTGCCAATGACAAATTTATTGAATCCGGAATAATATAATGGCGAAAATCAATAATTGAGAGTAAAAGAAATAAAAGAAAAACAATAATCCAGATTATCGGGAAAACAATCATTAATCTTTGATCATTGATCATTAACGATGACAATGGCAATGGGACAAAAACAAAAATCAAGCCGCTTAAAAATTCAACCAGCGGATATTGCAAAGACAAGCGAACGCCGCAATCGCGGCATTTGCCGAATTGAACGATAAAACTTAAAAGCGGTATGAGTTCATACCACCTTAAAGTTTTTCGGCAATGCGGGCAATGCGACCGGCCGCCGATGATTTTCAAATCCAGCAATCTTTGGCCGGGCTCGTATCTTAAAGAAACAACGTTCAAAAAACTGCCGATAGCCAAACCGAAAATAAATAAAATCGCTGTCCAGAAATAATTCATATCTTATTTTTTATACTATTTTAAAAAGCAATACAAAATACCGGATCATTGCAACTAAAAGTCGTTGCAAAAGGCTTGTTATCATCATCAAGTTCCGTCTGTTCGCTAAGCGACGAATGGTCGCTAGTTGAAAAACCGGCGCCCAAAATATAACTTTGAAAATCACTATTGTCAACGCCGTAATAATAAGTGCTTCCAGACGTTGATAATGGATCATTGGGAATCGCAGTCACGCCTGTTCCGGCATTAATTAACGCTTTTTGCAATTCGCTCCAAGGTGACACATTTGGATATTGCCGATATTTTGTATAATAAATTTCCAAATAACTTTGAACTCTTTGAAGGTCCGCCATTCTGCGGGAATCATAAGCGCCTCCCCTAAACCCCCTTAACCCGACCAGAAAAACCGACGCCAAAATGGAAATAATGGCGATAACGATAAGCATTTCAATTAAAGTAAAACCTTT
>JBBTZV010000003.1:0-2126 GCA_038061215.1 Patescibacteria group bacterium | reverse complement strand
TCTGCCTCGAAAACTTTTTAATTGTTTTTCGCGAATTAACGCCTGTTTTCGAGTTTTGGATTCTTCTTGAAAAATAAGAATCCATTCGCCGCTGAAACGAGAAGTATAACCGCCCAATTCATGTTTATTGTGTAATCTCAATCGCTCTTGAAGATTTATGGTTTGACCGATATAAATCTTATTATGCGTTGGATTGTATATGGCATACACAAAATACATAATTTTATTATAAGTGGACTGCGCTACCTCCGCCAGCCGGCGGAGCGCTTACCGGGGAATGTTTAATTATCAATTATCGCCTGAAAAAGTTTAACAAATTTCATTTGTCTTTTCAACTGGGCAAGATATAATAAACATTATGCCAATTCTTTCCGTTAAAAATCTTTTTGTTAAAATTGAAGGCGACAAAATTCTGGAAGATATTAATTTTGAAGTCAATAAGGGCGATGTTCTGGCGATTATCGGACCCAATGGCGCCGGAAAAACGGTTCTGTTAAAAAGCCTTTTGGGGGTTATTTCTTATCAAGGAGAAATTAAATGGCAGGAGAACATTAAAATCGGCTATGTTCCCCAAAGAATGGACATTGAAAACGACATTCCTTTGACCGTGGAAGAATTTTTGCGCTTAAGAAAAGAAAAAATCAGCGATGAAAAAATAAAAGAAACATTGAAATTCGTCCAGCTTAACGAAAGCATTTTGAAATCCGGCTTTGGCGAGATTTCAATCGGCCAAAGGCAAAGAATTTTGGTTGCTTGGGCGGTTTTAGGCAACCCTGATGTCCTTCTTTTTGACGAACCGACCGCTGACATAGACATTGCCGGCCAGGAATCAATTTACAAAATGATTCACAATTTGCAAGATAAAGGAATGACGGTCATTTTAGTTTCCCACGATTTAAACATTGTTTATCGTTACGCGGAAAAAGTTTTGTGCCTGAATAGAAAAAACATCTGTTTCGGCGAACCGAAAGAAATGCTGAACCCGGAACATCTTCAAAAACTTTACGGCGGCGAACACGCTTTCTATCACCATGAACATTGAACTCATCCAACCTTTATTGGTCGCGGTCTTTGTTGCCGCGAGCGCCAGTTTGCTCGGCTGTTTCGCCATCTTGAAAAGAATGGCTTTGGTCGGCGACGCCCTTTCCCATGTGGCTTTGCCCGGCATCGCTCTTGGATTGATTTTCAATTTCAACCCGTTTTTGGGAGCGATTGTTTTTTTGGCAACGGCCGTCATCGGCATCTGGTTTTTGGAATATAAAAGCAAATTATCGGTGGAAACGATTGTCGGAGTTTTTTTCACTTCCAGCTTGGCTTTGGGAACGCTTATTACGCCGGAGCATGAACTGATTGAAGCGCTTTTGGGAAATATCAGCGCGTTAAGCTTAAAAGAGTCCATTATTTCCGTTGTCCTTTCAATCGGCCTAATCGTTTCATTGCTGTTAATTCATAAAAAGTTGGCTTTGAATATGGTGTCCCAGGAAATGGCGCAGTCAGCGGGCATAAAAAATAGGCGTTTGGAATTCGCTTATTTGATGATTTTCGCCTTGGCCGTCGCTCTGGGAATCCGTTTTGTCGGAGCGTTGTTGATGGGTTCTTTGGTGATTATTCCGGCGGCTTCGGCAAAAAACATTTCAAGAAGTTTGCATAATTTCATGTCGCTAAGCGTCGCTTTCGGAGTTTTCAGCGCGGCTTTGGGAATTTATATCGCGTCAATTTACGACGTGGCGCCCGGACCCATTTTCATTTTAATCAGCTCCATAATTTTTATAATATCGCTGATTGTCCGGTATTTTAAGTTTAAGTAACGAATATTCAGACGGAGTGCATACCTGTCTGACGGAAGCGCAGTCGGCTTGCTCCAGCGGCAAGCCGCTGCTTGTTCTCGACGCAAAAATTCCTTCGGAAACCAAGCTTTTTGCGCCTCCGAAACATTCCGCGCGACAGGTATCCGCTCCTTAAAAATATCCAGAAAATCTTTTCTGTAGCCAGCGTGTCGGAGCGATAATCATAAATTACCGAGCGAACCTCGTTGCGAGCCAGGACCCCGAGGAGCGAGCCAATAGCGAGCGACGAGCAGGGTGGCGAGCAGAGCGCGAGCGAGGATAATTTATCTGTCGCGGAGA
>JBBTZV010000002.1:0-4899 GCA_038061215.1 Patescibacteria group bacterium | reverse complement strand
GTTGACGCCGGAAAACTCAATGAATTCCTTTCTTCAAGCCAATTATTCGGATTTTTAAGTTTGTTTTCCGGCGGCGGTTTGGAAACTTTATCATTCGTAATGCTCGGAGTGGCGCCTTACATCACAGCCACCATCATCATGCAGCTTTTAACCATGATTTTTCCACGAATGAAAGAAATTTATTATGAAGAGGGAGCCGCGGGACGGGCGAAATTCAACCGCTATTCAAGATACCTTACTGTTCCTTTGGCAGCGCTTCAAGCTTACGGTTTTTTAAATCTATTGGCTTCGCAAGGAGTAATTGAAACTTTCGGTTGGTTCGAAATTTTAAGAAACGTGTCTTTAATCTCCGCCGGTTCAATGATTCTAGTCTGGCTCGGAGAATTAATCACCGAACAAAAAATTGGCAACGGTATTTCTTTGATTATTTTTTCCGGCATTGTCAGCGGCCTGCCGTCAATCGTCCAGCAATTATATTTTGATTATCAAACCGGCACCATGGAAATTGATAAAATCATGGTTTTCATTGTCATAGGGCTTATTGTCATTGCCGGCGTGGTTTTCATTCAAGAGGGGGAAAGAAAAATCCCGATTGCTTACGCCAAGCAAGTAAGGGGAATGAAAATGTACGGCGGCGCTTCCAGTTATTTGCCGATTAAAGTGAATTCCGCCGGCGTCATTCCGATTATTTTCGCGATTTCAATTTTGCTTTTTCCGCAATTTATAGCTCAAATTTCAGGAGTATTCTCTGAAAGCTTGTCGTTAAAGCTTAATGAATGGGTAACTCGCTTATTTAATTCCCAAAATAATCCTTATTTTTACAGCTCGTTTTATTTCTTTTTAGTGGTAATTTTCACTTATTTTTACACGGCTGTAACTTTTGACCCGAAAGAAATTTCCAAAAATCTCCAGCGCGCCGGAGGATTTATCGCCGGCATTCGGCCAGGAGAATCAACCACATCGGCTTTGTCAAAAATTATCAGCCGTTTAACTTTCAGCGGCGCCATCTTTCTTGGATTAATCGCGATTTTGCCGAATATTACGCAAATTATCACTGGCATCCAAGCCCTAACCTTAGGCGGCACCGCTTTGCTTATCGTGGTGTCAGTGGCGCTGGAATCAATGAAGCAAATCAACTCTCAACTGGTGATGAGAGAATACGAAGGAATATAAAAATGATAGCCATTATCATCTTCGGCCCTCCGGGATCAGGCAAGGGAACACAAGCCCAACTTTTGGCTGAAAAACTTAATTTAGTTCATTTTGATTCCGGCAGTTATCTCCGGCAAGTTTATTACAATCCTAAATATAAAAAAAATAAAATTGTTCAAAAAGAAAAGCGCTTAAGTGAATCTGGTAAATTAAACACGCCTGAATGGGTTTTAAGAATTATTACCGATAAGACAAAGAAAATAGAAAAATTAAATGAAAGTGTTATTTTTAGCGGCTCACCGCGAACGCTTTTTGAGGCCTTTGGCGATAAAAAACATAAAGGCCTGATGAAAATTTTGGAAGGATTTTACGGCAAGAAAAATATCCGCGTTTTTATCTTAAATATATCGGAAAAAGAATCTATCAGGCGCAATTCAAAACGAATTATTTGCTCAATTTGCCGAACGCCGATGTTAAGTCAGATGTCAAATGCCAAATGTCAGATGTCAAACTGTCCTTTTTGCGCCGGGCCACTGAAAAGCCGCTTTGACGACAAAAAAGAAATTATCATTGAAAGATTAAAAGAATATCAGATGAGAACTTTCCCCATTATTAAAGAACTAAAAAAGAAAAAGTATAAAGTTATCGGCATTAATGGCCGTCAATTGCCGTATAAAATCCATAAAAAAATAATGAGTTTGGTATAAATTTAATTGCCATGATAAAATTAAAAACTCCGGAGCAAATAGAAAAAATCGCCCAATCTGGGAAAATTTTATCCGAAGTTTTCCAAAAAACTATTGAAGAAGCGAAAATCGGAGCGAGTTTGAAACACTTGAATGATTTAGCTTATCGACTTATCAAAGAGGCTGGAGCAGAACCGGCCTTTTTGGGCTATAAGCCGTCCGGCGCCAAACATCCTTATTCCGCGACCATCTGCGCTTCGGTTAACGACGTTATTGTCCACGGCTTCCCGAATGATTATAAATTAAAAACCGCTGATGTCTTAAAGCTTGATTTTGGAGTTAAATATAAAGGATTTTATTCCGACGCCGCCGTGACCGTCGGCATCGGCGCGATTTCCAAAGAAGCGGAAAATTTAATCAAAGCAACGAAAATCGCTTTGGAGGAAGCGATTAAAATAATGAAACCGGAAAACACCTTGGGCGACATCGGATTCAGCATCAGCCAAACAGCTAAAAAATACGGGGTAAAAGCGGTTAAAGAACTTACCGGCCACGGAATCGGATTTGAACTTCATGAAGATCCGACAATTTATAATTACGGCGAAAAAGGAAAAGGGATTAAATTAAAACCGGGAATGGTTCTGGCTATTGAACCGATGTTCGCCATCAGCACGGATAAAATCATCCAGAAAAAAGACGAAAGTTGGGCAACGGCGGACAAGAGCTTATCGGCCCATTTTGAGCATACGGTAGCAATTACCGAAGAAGGCGTTGAAATATTAACAAGATAGGTTATTATTTATAAATTATGAAACCTTATTTATCGGTTATTATTCCGGCTTATAACGAAGCCAAACGGCTGCCATTAACCTTAATTGACATTGACAAGCATCTCAAAGAAGCTGATTTTTCTTATGAAATTATCGTGGTTAACGACGGCTCAAAAGACGCCACTCTGGAAATTGCCCAAAGATTTTCGTATTTGATAAAAAATTTTAGAATAATCAATCAAGAAAACACCGGCAAAGGCGGAGCGGTAAAACATGGAATGCTTGAAGCTAAAGGAAAAATTCGGCTGTTCACCGACGCCGACAATTCCACTTCAATTGACCAATTCAATAAAATGATTCCGTATTTGGATGAGGGATACGGCGCGATAATCGGCTCAAGAGACGCCAAAGGAGCGAAACTTGTTCCGCCACAGCCGTGGCACAAAAGAATTGCCGGCAATCTCGGCAATTTATTTATTCAAGCATTGCTGTTGCCGGGAATTTGGGACACTCAATGCGGATTCAAAGCTTTTACCGAAGAAGCCGCAAAAAAAATATTTCCCCTGATAAAAATCAATCGCTGGGGTTTTGACGTGGAAATCCTTGCTTTGGCGAAAAAAATGGGCTATAAGATAAAAGAAATTCCCGTGGTTTGGGTCAACAGCCATTTTTCGCATGTCAGCGCAACGGCTTATTTGCAGGTTTTATGGGAAGTGGTAAAAATTCGCTGGTGGCTGACATCCAATAAATATAAATTATGAAACAATATCTAACTAAAGAACGCTTGGAAGAATTAAAATCCGAGCTCCAAAAATTAAAAAAAGAAGGCAGAGCCGAAGTGGCTGAACGGCTCAAAAAAGCCAAAGAGTACGGCGATCTCTCCGAAAATTCCGAGTACGCCGACGCCAAAGAAGAACAAGCCCGCATTGAAAGCAATATTTTCAAATTGGAAAATATGATAAGAAACGCGGCTTTAATCAAAAAATCCGGAGCTAAAGACACGGTTGACATCGGCTCAACGATTGAAATTTCAAAAAAGGGGAAAAATTTCAAATACACGATAGTCGGTTCCAACGAAGCAAGGCCGGAAGCCAATTTAATCTCCAATGAATCGCCCTTAGGAGAAGCTTTTTTGGGTAAAAAAACAGGCGATATCGTCAAAATAGAAACTCCAAACGGAAAAACGGAATATAAAATAGTAAAAATAGAATAATTGTCATGTTAGATGATATTATCAAAGAGAGACGCAAAAAACTCAATCAGCTTTATGAAGCCGGCGTCAATCCTTACCCTTCAAAAATTAAGCGGACGATTTTAATCAATGAAGCTTTAAAAAATTTTAACAAATTGTTAATTGCTAAAAAATCAATTTTTCTTGCCGGTCGGGCAATAGCTTTGCGCGATCAGGGTAATTTGATTTTCATTGACTTAAAAGACGAATCCGGAGAAATTCAAGGAGTTTTTAAAAAGGATAATCTTAAAAATTTTAAAATATTAAAACAGAATTTGGATGTCGGCGATTTTTTGGAAATTAACGGCCCGCTTTTTAAAACTCAAAAAGGCGAAAAAAGCATTGAAGCAAAAAAGGCGGAAATTATTGCTAAAAGTTTAAAGCCGTTGCCGAGCCAATGGTACGGCTTAAAAGATGTTGAAGAACGGTACCGCAAACGATATTTAGACATCATTCTTAATCCTGAAATAAAAGGAAAAATATTTCAACGCTCTGAAATTATTCAGGAAATAAGGAAAAGTTTATTAAAGGCGGATTTTTTAGAAGTGGAAACGCCGATTTTACAACCGTTGGCCGGCGGCGCTTTGGCGCGGCCTTTTATTACCCGTCATAATGCTCTGGATTGCGATTTTTATTTAAGAATTGCGCCCGAGCTTTATTTAAAAAGGTTGTTAATTGCCGGTTTTGAAAAAATTTTTGAAATCGGCCGGGTTTTCAGAAATGAAGGCATTGACAGGGAACATAATCCGGAATTTACAATGCTGGAACTTTATTGGGCTTATCAGGATTGGGAAGGATTGATGAAATTCACGGAAAAACTTTTAAAAAAATTTATTCCCGGTGAATGGCAAAAAATGGCTTATAGCGAAGCGATAAAAAAATATGCGGGCAAAGATTTAAAAAATATCAAATCCGAAGAAATTGACGAAATTTTTAAAAAACAAGCAAGGCCTAAAATCATTGAACCGACTTTTATCACTCATTATCCGAAAGCAATTTCACCTTTGGCAAAATCTTGCCCGGATAATCCGGAACTGACTGAAAGATTTCAGTTAATCGT
>JBBTZV010000001.1:0-4566 GCA_038061215.1 Patescibacteria group bacterium | reverse complement strand
TTTTAAACCAGGAAGCCTTTTTTATTTGACTTTTTCCTAAAAATCCTAAATACTATAATAGTTGATAAGTTAATGATCTAAAATTTATAACAATGAGCTTTTTAGCTTAATAGCTTTTAATCTTTTCAGCTTTTTTTAACATGGGTGGCGTACCGGTAAAACATCATACAAAATCAAAAGTTGGCCGACGCAGGTCTCATTTGGCGTTGAAGCCGAGTCAGATTTTTGCCTGCCAAAATTGCGCCGGCCCGATTTTGCCGCATAAAATGTGCGGCCAGTGCGGAAATTATAAAGGAAGAATCGTTAGAGAGCCGAAATTGAAAATTAAAAAATAATGGCCACCCGTCATCTTGCTCGTTCAATCGTTCTTCAATCTTTGTACGAGTGGGATTTTTACAATCAAAAAGAGGATTTGACCAAAATTGTTGAGAGAAATATCGGAGATTTTGGCGCCGGCATTGACGAGCCGGAGTTTATTTGGCGGATTATCAAGGGCGTTATTGAACATCTCAAGGAAATAGACAACATAATCGCTAAAGCCGCTCCGGAATGGCCAATCAGCCAGATTTCCATTGTTGACCGCAATATTCTGCGCATCGGGCTTTACGAGCTTTTGTACGCCGATAAAAATGAAGTGCCGGAAAAAGTGGCGATTAACGAAGCCATTGAGCTGGCGAAGAATTACGGCGGTTCAAGCTCCAGCCGTTTCATCAACGGCGTTTTGGGAACAATATATAAGGAAATGGAAAAAGCTTAAAAGTTTACAAGCTGAAAAGCTTAAAAACACTTTTCAGCTTATTAGCCTTTCAGCTTTTTAACTTAAAAAGTGGATTTATCTCAATTAGAACAAAAACTCGGCGTTATTTTTAAAAATAAAAATCTCCTCAAAGAGGCCTTAACTCATCGTTCTTATTTGAACGAAAATCCGTCGTGGCCTTTGCCGCACAATGAGCGTTTGGAATTTTTAGGCGACGCGGTTTTGGAATTGGCGGTTACCGAAATTCTTTTCAGCCGCTACCCCGCTTCGCCGGAAGGGGAATTGACCGCCATCAGGTCGGCTTTGGTTAATTATCAGATGCTCGCCGACATCGCCAAAAATATGGAGCTCGGCGATTTTGTTTTTCTTTCCAGGGGAGAGGCCAAAGACGACGGTAAAGCCAGAGAAGTCATTTTAGCCAACGCTTTTGAAGCTGTTTTGGGAGCTGTTTATCTTGACACCGATTATGGAAGCGCCAAAAATTTTATTGAGAAAGCGGTGATGAACCGCCTTGATGAAGTTATTGAAAAAAAGCTTTATGAAGATCCAAAAAGTTTGCTTCAGGAAATTGTTCAGGAAAAATTAAGAGCAACGCCCACTTATTCCGTTTTGTCGGAAAAAGGCCCGGACCACGCCAAAATTTTTAAAGTCGGCGTGTTTTTTAACGGCGATTTGATTGCCGAAGGCGAAGGTTCGTCAAAACAAGAAGCGGAAGTGGAAGCGGCAAAAAACGCGTTAAAAAATGTTTCTTAAATCTTTAGAACTCAACGGTTTCAAGTCTTTTGCCCAAAAGACGGTTTTGGAATTTCCCAAAGGCATTACCGCGATTGTCGGCCCGAACGGCAGCGGCAAAAGCAACATCATTGACGCTGTCCGGTGGCTTTTGGGCGAACGCGACGCCAAAAACATCCGGGGCGAAAAAATGGAAAATCTGATTTTCGCCGGCACGCCGAAAAAACCGAAAATGGGAATGGCTTCGGTCGGACTTTTTTTCAACAACGGCTCCGGATTTTTCCCGATAGATTTCAGCGAAATATCCATTGTTCGCAAAGTGGCGCGCGACGGCTTGTCCCAATATTTTTTAAACAAATCAGAAACTAAATTTAGAGAAATCGTTGATTTTTTCGCCCGGGCGCGCCTTGGCACCAAGGGGCTGGCGATTATTAACCAGGGTTCAAGCGATTTGTTCGTAAGAGTGACGTCGGAAGAAAGAAAAATGATGATTGAAGAAGTTTTGGGACTTAGAGAATTTCAGATTAAAAAAAACGAGGGGGAAAGAAAACTCAAAAACACTTTTATCAATTTGGAAAAGGTGAAAGCTATGGTTGAAGAAGTAATTCCGCGATTGAAAATTTTGAAGCGTCAGGTCGGCAAATGGGAAAAAAGAGCGGAAATCGCCAAAGAATTAAAAGAATTGGAAGACATTTATTTTTCTTTTAAAATCGGAAAAATTTTAAAAGCCAAGCGCGATTTGGAGCCGCAAACGCGCCAGCTCTCAAATCTTATCGGCCAAAAAAACGGCGAATTGAAAGTTTTGGAAATTAACGCCAAAAAATTGGAAGAACAATCGGAACATCGCAATCTTAATGAAATCAAAACGGAAAAAAGTGGGCTGTTAAATAAAAATCTTGAACTTCAAAAACAATTGAGCCGTTTGGAAACAAAATTGGAAATTTTAGGAGAAGATTTTGGCGTTGATGATTCTTTCGCCAAAGAAGAAATCTTGAATCTTGTTAAAAGCGTAAAAAATTCTCTGGAAGAAAGCTTAAAACTCGGGGAATCAGGCGAAATTGCCAAAGCGATTGAAGATTTGATTAAAAAAATAGCGGAATTTTTAAATCAGCCGAAAGTCCGGAAAAATCAGGAACTTGGCGATTTGGAGAAATCAAAAGAAGAACTTATCAAAGAAGCCGGCGTTATTGAAAGTAAAATAAAAAAATTGGAAGCTGAAGAATCGGAAATAACGATAAAATTGGAAGAATTCAACAAAAATTTCCATAAGGCCTTTGAAGAGCTGGAAAATAAAAAAGAGGAAATTAGAAAATTAAGCGGCGAAAAACAAACATCAATTTTTGAAGCGGAAAAATTGGATATTCAGCTCGGCGATTTGGAAAGCCAGTTAATGGCCATTAACCGGACATTGAAAGAATTTTCTCTTGTTCAAGACGGCGTTGAAAATCAGCGCAATGCCGATGATTTGACGGAAATGGAACGCAGGATGATGAGATTTCGGGCGGAATTGGCGAGTATCGGGGAAATCGACGAATCTCTGGTTAAAGAGGTCGAAGAAACGAACAAGCACTACAATTTTCTTTCAAATCAAATGGCGGATTTGGAAGCCGCTTGTAAGGACTTGAAAGATTTGATTAAAGAATTAAAAAGAAAAATTCACGATGAATTCAACAAAGCGTTTCATTCAATCAACGAAAGTTTCAATAAATTTTTTCGGCTGATGTTTGAAGGAGGGCATGCGAAGTTAAAAATTAAGAATTATGAATTAAGCCATGCCTATCGGCAGGCAGGAATTAAGAATGACAGCGAAGAGGAAAATGATTTAAAAGAAGACAATAAAGAAGAAAATGAAGAAGAACAGGATGAAAAATCCGGCGTTGAGATTGAACTTGGTTTGCCGAAAAAGAAAATCACCAACCTGGAAATGCTTTCCGGAGGAGAAAAAAGTTTGGTTTCCATTGCCGCGCTTTTTGCTTTAATTTCCGTCAGCCCGCCTCCATTTTTGGTTTTAGACGAAATTGACGCCGCTTTGGATGAAAAAAATTCCAGGCGTTTTTCCAATTTAATAAAAGAGTTCGCCCACAAGACGCAATTTATCATTGTTACTCATAACCGCGCGTTAATGGAAGTTGCCGATGTTTTATATGGCGTCACGATGAACGAAGACGGGACGTCAAAATTGTTATCGCTGAAGCTTGACAACTAAAACCTAAAACCTATAAACTAACACCTAACATGCTAGCCATTAAATTCAAAAGAATCGGCAAGAAAAAACAGCCGAATTACAGGATAATCGTCACTGAAAAGCGGTCCAAAGTTTTTGGCCGTTTTATTGAAGACCTTGGCTGGTATAATCCCCGTACCAAGGAATTCAAAATAGACAAAGAAAGAACCGGCTACAGGTTAAAAACCGGAGCCCAGCCGACTGACAGCATTTATAATTTACTGGTCAAAGCTGAAATTGTTTCCGGACCAAAAAGGCAGGTTCACAAGAAATCAAAAGCTGTTAAAGAACCAGCTGTTGAAGAATCAAAGGTCGCAACGAATTAAAAGGATATAAAGCTATAAAGCTATGACTGAGCAAAAAGATCAGAAATTTCTGGAATTTGTAGTTAAGTCCATTGTTAGCAATCCGGATGACGTAAAAGTGGAACGAAAGGTTGACGAAATGGGAGTGCTTTTAACTCTCCACGTTAACCCGGTTGATATGGCGCAAGTTATCGGCCGAAAAGGCGCGACCGCCCAATCAGTCCGTTCTCTTTTGAAAATCGTCGGCATTAAAAATAACGCCAGAGTGAATTTGAAAATTGCCGAACCGGAAGGCTCAACAAGAGGCAGAGCTTCAGTTTCCGAAGAAGTCAACAGAGCGGTTGGAGATATCAATCTTTAAACGGAAGCGGCCGCAGAAATCCTCGCGGCTTGCCACGGGGATGAACGGCCGCATATTATAGAGAGCGGGCGGAGCCCGCTCATCTCCGTCAAAGAACACCCCGATCCGCCCGCCAAAGTTTTTCTTTCAGAAAAATTTAGGCGGGTGGGGTTCTTTAACTTAAAATTTAGATTCAAAAACCCGCTTT